>NZ_AP014568.1:965254-1287006 GCF_000828895.1 Serpentinimonas raichei
TTGCAAACCCTCTCTGAGGCCACCCAAGCCTTGCCCCAGCACTTGAAAGACGCCCACACCCAAATACCTTGGCGCGAAATCAGCGGCTTTCGAAATATCCTCGTGCACAACTACCTGGGTGAAATTGATGCGCTGGCGGTGCAGCGCGTGCTTGAAAACCAACTGCCCCAACTGGTGCAAGCCATTCAAGCCATGCTCGCCGAGTCTGGGCACTGACACCCATTTCCCTACAACCCCACCATGCTCCACGACCACATCCTCATCCTCGACTTCGGCTCCCAAGTCACGCAACTGATCGCGCGCCGGGTGCGCGAGGCGCATGTGTATTGCGAGGTGCACCCCTGCGACGTGAGCGACGACTGGCTGCGCCAGCAGGCCGCCAGCGGCCACTTGAAGGGCATCATCCTCTCGGGCAGCCACGCCAGCGTCTATGAAGTCGAGGACCGGGCGCCGCAGGCGGTGTTCGAGCTTGGCCTGCCGGTGCTGGGCATCTGCTACGGCATGCAGACCATGGCGCAGCAGTTGGGCGGCCAGGTGCAGGGCTCGGCGCAGCGCGAGTTTGGCTACGTCGAGGTGCGTGCGCGCGGCCACAGCGCCTTGCTGCGCGACATCGCCGATTTCCACACCCCCGAAGGGCACGGCATGCTCAAGGTCTGGATGAGCCACGGCGACAAAGTTACGGCGCTGCCGCCGGGCTTCAAACTCATGGCCAGCACCGATTCGTGCCCGATTGCCGGCATGGCCGACGAGGCGCGGCGCTTTTACGGCGTGCAGTTTCACCCCGAAGTCACGCACACGGTGCAGGGCCGCGCCCTGCTGGAGCGCTTCGTGCTCGAGATCTGCGCCGCCCGGCCCGACTGGGTGATGCGCGATCACATCGAAGAAGCGGTGCAGCGCATCCGCACCCAAGTGGGCGACGAAGGGGTTATCTTGGGCCTCTCGGGCGGGGTGGATTCCTCGGTGGCGGCGGCGCTGATCCAGCGCGCCATCGGCGATCAGCTCACCTGCGTTTTCGTCGATCACGGGCTGCTGCGCCTGCACGAGGGCGACCAGGTGATGGAGATGTTCGCCGACCGGCTGCACCTGCGCGTGCTGCGCGTCGATGCCAGCGAGTTGTTTTTGCGCGAGCTCGCCGGTGTGTCCGACCCGGAGCAAAAGCGCAAGATCATCGGCCGCCTGTTCGTCGAGGTGTTCAAGGCCGAGGCCGCCAAACTCACTGCAAGTGGTGCATCAAAAACCGCTGCCAAGTGGTTGGCACAAGGCACGATTTACCCAGACGTGATCGAGTCCGGCGGAGCCAAGAGCAAAAAGGCGGTGAGCATCAAGAGCCACCACAACGTGGGCGGCCTGCCCGAGCAGCTCGGCCTCAAGCTGCTGGAGCCGCTGCGCGATTTGTTCAAAGACGAGGTGCGCGAGCTCGGCGTGGCGCTCGGTTTGCCGCCCGCCATGGTCTATCGGCACCCCTTTCCGGGGCCGGGGCTGGGCGTGCGCATACTGGGCGAGGTGCGGCCCGAGTACGCCGACTTGCTGCGCCGCGCCGACGCCATCTTCATCGAAGAACTGCGCTCGACCATCGAGCCGCACAGCGGCAAGAGCTGGTACGAGCTCACCAGCCAGGCCTTCGCCGTGTTTTTGCCGGTCAAGAGCGTGGGCGTGATGGGCGACGGCCGCACCTACGACTACGTGGTGGCGCTGCGCGCGGTGCAGACCAGCGACTTCATGACCGCCGACTGGGCCGAACTGCCCTACAGCCTGCTCAAGCGCGTTTCGGGGCGCATCATCAACGAAGTGCGCGGCATCAACCGCGTCACCTACGATGTGAGCAGCAAACCGCCGGCGACGATCGAGTGGGAGTGACACGGAGCTTGGGGCAGCCGTCGGACCAGGCTGGAAATGCGTTCAGTGCGGCCTTGACGTGATGCGATGAGCCCGTCCGCGCCACGCAGCGCCCTTCGATGACCATGGAACACGCCACCCTTGCAATGTTGCGCGAGCGCCACCCGGCTTGGCGCTTGCTGGCTTCCGCTCATGCGCCGCTGCTGGCGAGCTTTTTGCACCGGGTGTTTGTGGCACCCAACGTGCGGGTGATGAACGAGGCCGACTTGGCCGAGGCGCTGGAGGACGAGTTGTACGCCTTGCGCGAGCAGATCGGTGCCGACGCCTACCCCAAGGCGGCCAGCGAGTACCTGAACGACTGGGCCGCGCCCGACAAGGGTTGGCTGCGCAAGTTTTACAAGCCGGGCACCGACGAGGCGCAGTTCGAGCTCACGCCCGCGACCGAAAAGGCCGTTGCCTGGCTGCTGTCGCTCATCGAGCGGCCGTTTGTGGGCACCGAGTCGCGCTTGCTCACGCTGTTTGCGCTGCTGGAGCAGATCAGCGACGGCACCGAGGCCGACCCAGTCAAGCGCCTGGACGAGCTGCGCAAGAAGCGCGATGCGCTCGACGCCGAGATCGCCCGCGTGCAGGCGGGCGAGCTGCCCCTGCTCGACGACACGGCGGTGAAGGACCGCTTCCAGCAGTTCCAGCAACTGGCGCGCGAGCTGCTGGCCGACTTTCGCGAGGTGGAGCACAACTTCCGCCTGCTCGACCGCAAGGTGCGCGAAAAAATCGCGCTCTGGGACGGCAGCAAAGGGGCCTTGCTGGACCAGATCATGGGCGAGCGCGATGCCATCAGCGATTCGGACCAGGGCCGCAGTTTTCGTGGCTTTTGGGACTTTCTCTTGTCCAGCCGGCGCCAGGAGGAGCTGGCCGAGCGGCTGGATCGGGCGCTGGCGCTGCCTGCGGTGGCGGCGCTCAAGCCCGAGCCGCGCATGCGCCGCGTGCACCACGATTGGCTGGAGGCGGGCGAACACACGCAGCGCACGGTGGCGCAGTTGTCGCAGCAAATGCGCCGCTTTTTGGACGACCGCGCCTTTTTGGAAAACCGCCGCATCCTGGACTTGCTGCGCGGCATCGAGAGCCGGGCGCTGGGCTTGCGCCAGGCCCTGCCTGCGGGCACGGTGATGCACATCGACGCCATGGGCGCAGAGATCGAGCTGCCGCTGGAGCGGCCCTTGCACACGCCGAGCGCCAAGCCGCTGCTGGCCCAACTGGCGCTCGAGGTGGGCGCAGACGAGATCGACACCGCGCGCTTGTTTGACCAGATCGTGGTGGACAAGGCGCGCCTGCGCTCGGCGGTGCAAGGCGCCCTGCGCCGCCAGCCGCAGATCACGCTGCGCGAGCTGTTGCACGCCGAGCCGCTGCGCCAAGGCCTGGCCGAGCTGGTGGCCTACTTGGAGCTGGCCCATGCCGATCCCGGCAGCGACGCCCTGGGTGGCCTGCGCGCCGTGGTGGACGAAGCCGTGCAAGAGCCGATCCGTTGGCAGGCCCACAACGCAGCGGGCGAAACCGTGACGCGCCAGGCGCGCTTGCCGCGTGTGATCTTCACGCGCTGATATCGAGAGCAATTGAGCATGAACGACCCACTCGATCACGATTTGGCCCTGGCCGCCGCGCCCAGCGCAGCGCCCGCAGCGCCTGAACTGTCGCAACTGTTGCTGCATTTGCTCAAGGGCGTGCTCTACCGCGAAGAAGATGAGCGCCTGTGGGCCAGCCTGCTGCGCTTGCAGGCGCGGGTGCGGGAGCAGGCCGCGGTGCTGTTGCTGGACTTGGTGCAAGACGAGGCCGAGGGCCACGCCTTCCTCAAGAGCCGCCCAGACCCGGACGAAGCCGAGGGCGCGCCGCGCCTGCCCAGGCTGGTGGCGCGCCGGCCCTTGTCTTACCCGGTCAGCCTGATGCTGGCCCTGCTCAGAAAGCGCATGGCCGAGTTCGACGCCGGTGCGGGCGACACGCGGCTGGTGCTCTCGCGCGACGAGATCGCCGAGTTGGTGCGCGTGTTCCTGCCCGATGGCACGAACGAGGCGCGCTTGATCGACCAAGTGGACGCGACCCTGAGCAAAGTGGTGGAGCTGGGCTTTTTGCGCCGCCTCAAGCCCACGGCCGGCAGCGGCCAGACCGCGCGGCAGGAGCGCAGCCACTACGAAGTGCGGCGCATCCTAAAAGCCTTTGTCGATGCGCAGTGGCTGGCCGAGTTTGAGGCGCGGCTGGAGGGCTATCGCACGGCCTTGTCGGGCTCAGGCAGCGAGCCCGGTGCAGCACGGGAGGCGACCGATGCTTGAAGCGCCCACAATTGGCCTGGACTTCGTGGCCGACGACAGCCGGGTGGGCTTCAGGCTGCAACGGCTGGAGGTGCTCAATTGGGGCACCTTCGACCAGCGTGTCTGGCGCTACGAGCTCGATGGCCGCAACGGCCTGCTCACGGGCGACATCGGTTCGGGCAAATCGACCTTGGTCGATGCCATCACCACGCTGCTGGTGCCGGCGCAGCGCGTGGCCTACAACAAGGCCGCCGGGGCCGATGCCCGCGAGCGCAGCTTGCGCTCCTACGTGCTGGGCCACTACAAGAGCGAGCGCAACGAGGTCACCGGGAGCAGCAGGCCGGTGGCGCTGCGCGATGCGTCGAGCTACTCGGTCATCCTGGCGGTGTTTCGCAACGAGGGCTATGACCAGGCCGTGACGCTGGCCCAGGTGTTCTGGCTGAAAGACCCGCAGGGCCAGCCCGCGCGCCTGTTCGTGGCGGCCGAGCGGGCGCTGGCCATTGCCGACGACTTCAGCGGCTTTGGCAGCGACATCGCCGGCTTGCGCAAGAAGCTGCGCGGCGCGGGCTGCGAGCTGTTCGAGGGCTTCCCGCCTTACGGGGCCTGGTTTCGCCGCCGCTTCGGCATCGAGCACGAGCAGGCGCTGGAGCTGTTCCATCAGACGGTGTCGATGAAGTCGGTGGGCAACCTCACCGATTTCGTGCGCAGCCACATGCTGGAGCCCTTCGATGTGGCCAGCCGCATCGAGGCCCTGATCCGCCACTTCGACGACCTGGACCGCGCGCACCAGGCCGTGCTCAAGGCCAAGCGCCAAGTCGAGTTGCTGGCGCCGCTGGTTGCCGATGGCCAGCGCCACAAGGCCCTGCTGGCCGAAATCCAGGGCTGGCGCGAGGGGCGCGAGGCGCTGCGGCCCTACTTTGCCCGGCTCAAGGGCGAGCTGCTGGAGCACCGTCTGGCCTTGCTGGCGCAGGATGCCGCCCGGCTCGAAGCCCAGATCGAGCGCCTGGACGCGCAGCGCGAGGCCGAGCGCCTGGAAGTGGGCCAACTGGAGCGCGCCTTGCGCGACAACGGCGGCGACCGGCTGGAGGAACTGGCGGCGCAGATTCGCCGCCTGGAGCAGGACAAGGTGCAGCGGCAAAAGCGGTCTGACCGCTTGCACGAGCTGCTGGCCCGCATCGACGAGGCAGCACCCGGCGATGAAGCCGGTTTTCTGGCGCAGCAGCAGGGCATTGCCCAGCGTGCCGAAGGCTTGCGCGAGCAAATCGCCGACCTCGACAACCGCGAACGCGAGCAGGACTTCGCGTTTCGCAAGGGCCGTGAGGAGCACGCCGCCTTGTCCGACGAGATCGAGAGCCTGGAGCGGCGCAAGAGCAACATCGACGCCGCCCAGGTTCGCATCCGCGAGGCGCTGTGCGCGGCGCTGGCGATCGACGAAGGCGAACTGCCCTTTGCGGGCGAGCTCATGCAGGTGCGCGACGACGAGCGCGATTGGGAAGGCGCTGCCGAGCGCTTGCTGCGCGGCTTTGGCCTGGCGCTGCTGGTGCCCGAGGCCCACTACCCGGCGCTGGCGCAATGGGTGGAGCGCCAGCATCTGGGTGCGCGGCTGGTGTATTTTCATGTGCGGCAGCGGAAGGCCGCGCAGGGCGCGGCCAGCCCGCAGCCGCAATCGCTGCTGCGCAAGCTCCTCATCAAGCCGGATTCGCCGCACGCCGAGTGGCTGGAGCAGGAGCTGCGCAACCGCTTTGACGTGTCCTGCTGCGACTCCGATGAGCAGTTCCGGCGCGAGGCCCGCGCCATCACGCGCGCCGGCCAGATCAAAGACCCAACGGGCCGCCACGAGAAGGACGACCGCCGCCGCATCGACGACCGCAGCCGCTACGTGCTGGGCTGGAGCAACGCCGACAAGCTGCGCGCCTTGCGCGACCAGCGCCAGCGCCTGGAGCAGCAACTCGCCACGCTGGGGCAGGGCATCGCCGCACTGCAGCAGGCGCGCAAAGAACTGCGAGGCCGGCTGGATGCACTCAGCAAGCTGGAGGAGTTCACGCGCTTTGCCGACATCGACTGGATGAGCCTGGCGCGCGAAATGGCCGCGCTCACCGAGGAGCGGGCGCGGCTCGAAGCCGCATCCAACACCCTGCAAGAGTTGGGGCGCCAGTTGCAGGCGGTGCAAGGCCGGCTGACTGATACCGAAAACAAGCGCGCCGAGGCGCTGGACAAGCGCGGGGAGGGCAGAGCCAAGCGTGCGGCGGCGCAAGAGCTGCGCGATCAGGCCCGCGCTGCCAGCCAAGCCATGCCGCTCGAGGCGCAGCAGATCGAGCGCCTGGACGGCTGGCGCGCGCAAGCGCTGGGTGCGCATCAACTGTCGGTAGAGTCCTGCGACAACCGCGAGCAGGAGCTGCGCAAGTGGCTGCAAGACCGCATCGACGCCGAAGACAAGCGCCTGGCGCGCCTGAGCGAGCGCATCATCAACGCCATGCGCGGTGTCAAAGAGGAATTCAAGGCCGAAACCAGCGAGATGGACGTGGCCCTTGCGGCGCTGCCGGAGTACGAGCGCATGCTCAGCGGCCTTAAGGGTGACGACCTGCCGCGCTTCGAGGCGCGCTTCAAGGAACTGCTCAACGTCAACACCATCAACGAGATTGCCCACTTCAACGCCCAACTGGCACGCGAGCGCGAGACCATCAAGGAGCGCGTCAACCTCATCAACCAGTCGCTGCAGGCGATCGACTACAACCCCGGCCGCACCATCAAGCTGCTGGCGCAGCCCAGCCCGGATGCCGAAATCCGCGACTTCCAGCAAGACTTGCGCGCCTGCACCGAAGGCGCGCTGACCGCCGCTGCCGACGAGCAGTATTCGGAAGCCAAGTTTTTGCAGGTCAAGGCCATCATCGACCGCTTCCGTGGCCGGGAGGGGCTGGCGGACGCCGACCGGCGCTGGACCGCCAAGGTCAGCGATGTGCGCAACGGCTTTTTGTTTTCGGCCAGCGAGCGCTGGCGCGCCGACGGGGCCGAGCACGAGCACTACTCGGACTCGGGCGGCAAGTCGGGCGGCCAGAAAGAAAAATTGGCCTACACCGTGCTGGCCGCGAGCCTGGCCTACCAGTTTGGGCTGGAGTGGGGGGCGGTGCGTTCGCGCTCGTTTCGCTTCGTGGTCATCGACGAGGCTTTCGGGCGCGGCTCGGACGAATCGGCGCAGTACGGCTTGCGCCTGTTCCAGCAGCTCAACCTGCAGTTGTTGATCGTCACGCCGCTGCAAAAAATCCACATCATCGAGCCCTACGTGGCCAGCGTGGGCTTCGTACACAACGAGGGCGGGCGCGATTCCAGGCTGCGCTGCCTGTCGATCGAGGAGTACCGGGCGCACAAAGCGGCCGAGACCGCGCCCGGCTTGGGCGACGCCAGCGCGGCCATTGGCGGCGCGCCCGCATGAGCTGGACCCTGCCGGCCGACCTGCGCGCCCAGGTCCAGCGCCTGTGGGAGCGCGGCGATTTGCTGCGCGCGGCGGTGGACGCGGGTGCCGTGGCGTGGCCCCTGCGCCTGAGCCTGAAAGCCCCGAGCGCGGCCGATTTGTCCGAGCGCTTCGAGGCGGTGCGCGACTGGGTGCGCGCCATCTCCGACACGGAGCAGGTGCGCATCGAATGGCGCGATTGGAACCATCGGGTACAGGGCGCGCAGCGGCTGCCGGCGGCGCTGTGGCTCGACTCCCTGCCAGCGGCCTTGGCCTTCATCGGCAAGGCGCGCCAGGCCCAGCGCTTCCAGGCGCTGTGGCAGCAGACGGCCGCTGCGCAACCGGCGCTGCTGGCGTGGTTGCGCAAGCGCCCGCTGCAGGCGCTGGACTTGGCCGAGCGCTGGGAGCGCCTGCTGGCCGTGGTGGCTTGGCTGCAGGCGCACCCGCGCCCGGGCGTTTATCTGCGCCAGGTGGACGCACCGGGGGTGCACAGCAAGTTCATCGAGGCGCACCGGGGCGTGTTGGCCGAGCTGCTGGAGCTGGCCTTGCCGCCCGATTGCATCAACACCCAAGCCAGCGGCGGGGCGCAATTTGCCCGCCGCTTCGGCTTCCTAGACAAGCCGCTGCGCATTCGTTTTCGCTTGCTCGACCCGGCCCTGCCGAGCCTGCTCGGCCTGCCCAACTGCGCGAGCCTGCCCGGCTTGACCGACAGCGCGCTGCTGCCCGACCTCACGCTCGATGCGGCCAGTTTTGCCCGCCTCGCGCTGCCCGTCGAGCGCGTGTTCATCACCGAGAACGAGACCAACTTCCTCGCTTTCCCGCCAGTGGCGCGCGCCCTGGTGGTCTTTGGTGAGGGCTACGGCTGGGAGGCGCTGGCGCGCGCCGAGTGGCTGCAGCGCTGCCCGCTGCACTACTGGGGCGACATCGACACCCACGGTTTTGCCATCTTGGACCAACTCCGGGGCCACTTCCCGCGCGCCGCGTCCTTGCTCATGGACCGCCAGACGCTGCTGGCACACCGCGCGCACTGGGGCGAGGAGCCCGATCCCGTGCGCCACGACTTGCCGCGCCTGACGCCCGAGGAGGCCGCCGTGTATGATGAACTGCGCTTCGAGCGCCTGCAACCCAGGCTGCGGCTGGAGCAGGAGCGAGTGGGTTTTGGGTGCTTGATCGGGCGGCTGCGCTGAGTCAATTCAAGCAAGGACAACGGAAATGAAAGTGCGCAGGCCAGGCAACGGCCACCCAACGTGCTCCACCTAGCTGGTTCGACAAGAGCCGATTTGCACACCAGCCGCCCATCATGCACCCCCTCATCCCCGAATCCGAAGTCGAGTTCAGCGCCATCCGTGCGCAGGGACCGGGTGGTCAGCACGTCAACAAGGCCTCCACGGCCGTGCACCTGCGCTTCGACATCGCGGCCTCCTCGCTGCCCGCAGCAATTAAAGAGCGGCTGCTGGCCCGGTCGGATAGCCGAATCTCTGCCGACGGGGTGCTGGTGATCAAGGCGCAAGGCTCGCGCAGCCTAGAGAGCAACAAGGCCGAGGCCATGGCCCGCCTGCACGCGCTCATCGAGCGCGCCGCGCACGTGCCCAAGCCCCGCAAACCCACCCGGCCCACCTACGGCTCCCAGCAGCGCCGCCTGGAGGGCAAGGCGCAACGGTCATCGCTCAAAATCGGGCGCGGCAAAGTTTCTGAGTAGCCGCAACCCGGCCCCCGCTCCGTTGTTCAACCAGGGGAGCTACCACATCACCGGCCCGCCTTTGGCCAAGGCGCGCTGGTAGGCCGGGCGCGCTTGCACCCGCTCCAGCCAGGCGTGGATGTGAGGCCATTTTTTGCGGGCCGCGCTACCGGGTGCGCCACCCAAGCGCGTGAGCGCGGCTTCTAGGGGATAGCTCATTTGAAAATCGGCCAGGCTCAGGTGTGCGCCGGCAAACCAGGGCCGCTGCGCCAGCTCTTGCTCGATGTAGGGCAGGGCGGTTTGCAGGTTCGGGTCGATCAGCTTGTGCTGCACCTGCTGGCAGACGTAGTGCACGATCGGCTGCACCACGGGGCGCACAAAAAAGGGCATGGGCTGGCGCGGCAGCATCTGGAACACCAGCTTCATGAGCAGCCACGGCATCAGCGAGCCTTCGGCGTAGTGCAGCCAGAAGCGGCACTGCCGGTGCTCGGGCGTGCCGGGTGCGGGCACCAGTTGCGCCAGATCGCCGCTGGCGCGCTCGGGGAAGGTCTCGGCCAGGTATTCCAAAATGGCACCCGATTCGGCCAGCACCAGTTCGCCGTGGCCCAGCACCGGCGATTTACCCAGCGGATGCACGGCCTTGAGCTCGGGCGGCGCCAGCCGGTTGCTGCGCTGGCGGGCATAGGTTTTGAGCTCGTAGGGCAGGCCCATTTCTTCCAGCAGCCAGAGGATGCGCTGCGAGCGCGATTGCTCTAGGTGGTGCAGCACCAGCGGCTGGGTGTGGGGATCGGTGGAATGGGTGGGAGTGTTCATGTGGGGTGATTGTCCTAAGCGGGGTCGGTGGCCGCCTCAACCGGTGTTGCGCAGCCCGGCAGCGATGCCGTTGATGGTCAGGTGGATGCCGCGCTTGACCTTTTCGGCGGTATTGCCGCTGCGGTGGCGCGCGATCAGCTCGACTTGCAGGTGGTGCAGCGGGTCGATGTAGGGGAAGCGCTGCTCGATCGAGCGCGCCAGCGCCGGGTTGTCGGCCAGCCGCTCGCCCTGCCCGGTGATGAGCGTCAGGGCGGCCTGGGTGCGCTGCCATTCGGCCTCGATGCGGCCAAAAATGCGCTGGCGCAGCGCGGCATCGGGCAGCAGCTCGGCGTAGCGGCGCGCGAGCGACAAATCGCTTTTGGCCAGCACCATGTCGATGTTGGAGACCAGGGTGCTGAAAAACGGCCAGTGGCGGTGCATCTGGCGCAGCAGGCGCTGGGCGCGCCCGTGCCCCAGTTCGGCACCTAGGGCCTCGACGGCGCTGCCCAGCCCATACCAGCCCGGCAGCGTGAGGCGGCACTGGCCCCAACTGAATCCCCAGGGGATGGCGCGCAGGTCTTCGATGCGCTGGTTGGCTTTGCGCGAGGCCGGGCGCGAGCCGATGTGGAGCTCGGCGATTTCGCGGATCGGGGTGGCGCTGAAAAAATAATCGGCAAAACCCGGCGTTTCATAGACCAGATCGCGGTAGGCGGCCATGCTGGCATCCGACAGGCGCTGGGCAGCGCGCAAAAACCTCGGCGGCACCGCCAGCCCCGGCGGCAGTAGGGTGGCCTCCAGCGTGGCGGCCACCAGCGTTTCGAGGTTGCGCCGCCCGATGTCGGGGTTAGCGTACTTGGAGCCGATCACCTCGCCTTGTTCGGTCAGGCGGATCTGGCCGCGCACGGTGCCCGGCGGTTGCGCCAATATGGCTTGGTAGCTTGGGCCGCCGCCTCGCCCCACGGTGCCGCCACGGCCATGAAACAGGCGCAGGGCTATGGGCTGGCCGAACTCGGTGCCGAGCCGGTCGAACAGCGCCGCCAGCGCGGTTTCGGCCTGGTACAGCTCCCAGTTGCTGGTGATGATGCCGCCGTCTTTGTTGCTGTCGGAGTAGCCGAGCATGATTTCCTGCTCGCCGTACTCCAGCGCACCGGCGCGGCGCAGCATCGGTTCGATGCCGGGCAGGCGCAGATAGGCCTCCATGATGGCGCTGGCCTGGCGCAGGTCGGGGATGGTCTCGAACAGCGGCACCACGATCAGCTCGGCGCGCGCGGCCCCGTCCAAGGTGCCGTGCAGCAGCCCGGCCTCTTTTTGCAGCAGCAGCACTTCGAGCAGGTCGCTCACGCTCTCGGTGTGGCTGATGATGGCGTGCCGGATCGCGGCCGCCCCGTAGCGCTGGCGCGCCTGGCGTGCGGCCTCGAAGATCGCCAGCTCGCTCAGGGTGTGCGGCTGGTAGCTGGCTTCGGGCAGGCGCAGCGGCCGCACGTCGTTGAGCTGGCGCAGCAGCAGCGCCTGCTTGGCGGCTTCGTCGAGGCCGCTGTAATCGGCCTCGATGCGCGCCTGCGCCAGCAAGTCGGCCAGCGCCGCCTCGTGTTGATCGGAGCTTTGGCGCAAGTCCAGCGTGGCCAGATGAAAGCCAAACACCTCGACGGCGCGCAGCAGCGGGCGCAGGCGCGCTTGGGCCAAGGCGGCGCAACCCTGTTCGCTCAAGGCGGCGTCGAGCAGGCGCAGATCGGCCAAAAAGGCCTCGGCGCTGGGGTAGGGTTGTTGCGGGGCGACGGCGTGGCGCGTGGCGTGGCCGCCGGTGAGCTCGGTCAGGGTGGCGGCCAAGCGGGCATAGACGCCGGTGAGGGCGCGCCGGTAGGGTTCGTCCTGGCGGTGCGCGTTGGTGTCGGGCGAGCGCTCGGCCAGCGCCTGCATGGCGGCGGGCACCGGCAGCAGCATTGCCGAGAGCGAGAGCTCGCTGCCGAGCCAGTGCACCTCGGTCAGGTGGTGGCGCAAGATCAGGTCGGCTTGGCGCTGCAGCGCCAGCCGCAGCGTGCAGTCCGTGACGTTCGGGTTGCCGTCGCGGTCGCCGCCGATCCACTGGCCCAGGCGCAAAAAAGGCGGCACCGGCTGGCCTGCTAGCGCCGCCTCCAGGCTGCGGTAGAGCCGGGGCAGTTCGGGGATGAAGGTGCTTTGGTAGTAGCCGAGCGCGTTTTCGATTTCGTCGGCCACGCTGAGCTTGGTGAAACGCAGCAAGCGGGTGTGCCAGAGCTGCAAGATGCGCGCGCGCATCTGCGCTTCGTTCTCGTCCCGGTTGCGCGCCAGCGCCAGGCCGTCGCGCTGGGCCAGCAGGCGCGCCAGTTCGCGTTCGGCGTCCAGAATGCTCTTGCGCTGCACCTCGGTCGGGTGCGCGGTGAGCACCGGGGCCACGTGCGCGTTTTGCAGCGCCTGTGCCCACTGCGCACGGCCCACGCCGGCTTGCTGCAGGCGGCCCCAGGTGTGCGCCAAGCTGCCGGGCTGGATGCGCCCGGCCTGCTCGTGCACGGCGCGGCGGCGGATGTGGTGCCGGTCTTCGGCCAAGTTGGCCAGGTGGCTGAAGTAGGTGAAGGCGCGGATCACGCTCACCGCTTGGTCGTCGCTCAGGCCCTGCAGCAGGCGCTTGAGCTGGCGGTCGGCAGACTGGTCGGCGTCGCGCCGGAAGGCCACCGCCAACTGGCGGATCTGCTCGATCAGCCCGAAAATTTCGGCACCCTCTTGCTCGCGGATCACGTCGCCGAGCAAGCGGCCGAGCAGGCGGATGTCGTCGATCAGGGGCTGGTCTTTTTTTGCCATCGGGATTCAAAGAGCGCAGCGCCAGCGCTCGCTCGGGAGGGTTCGCAGGAGGTGGTTTTCAGGCGGGGGCGGGGCCTTGCTCCATGGCTTTGGCCAAGGTTTTGCCCAGTTCCACGCCCCACTGATCATAGGCGTTAATGCCCCAGATGGCGGCTTGGCAAAAGACTTTGTGTTCGTACAGCGCCACCAACGCCCCCAGTGCATGCGGTGTGAGTGCGGGCAACCACAGGGTGCTGTTGGGCACGTTGCCGGCAAAGCGGCGGTGTGGCCACAGCGCCTGCACCTGGGGTTCAGACAGGCCGCTGGCGCGCAATTCGGCCTCGGTGTCGGCCCGGTCGCGCCCGACGGCCAGCGCCAGCGCCTGGGCGCGCAGGTTGAGCAGCACCACCCGGTGGTGTTCGGCCGCCAAGGGCAGCGGGGTGTCTTCCTGTTCCACGCCGATGAAATCCACTGGCACCCGGTGGCAGCCTTGGTGCAGCAGTTGAAAGTAGGCGTGTTGGCCGTCGATGCCCAGTCCGCCCCAGACGATCGGCCCGGTGGATACCTGCGCCGCGTCCCCATTCAGATGGGTGGATTTGCCGTTGGATTCCATGTCCAGTTGCTGCACAAAGCGGGTAAAGGCATCGAGCCGGCTCGGGTAGGGGGCCAGCAGGTGGGTGGGGCAATGCAGGAAGTTGCGGTTCCAGATGCCCAGCAACGCCATCAGCAGCGGCATGTTGTGCGCCGCATCAGCCGTCCAAAAGTGCTGGTCCATGGCGTGGCCGCCGCGCAAAAACTCACGAAACGCCTGCGCCCCGATCGCAATCGCCAGCGGCAGGCCGATGGCCGACCAGACCGAATAGCGCCCGCCCACCCAGTCCCAAAAACCAAAGGTGTGATCGCTGCGGTAGCCCTGCTGCGCCGCCATGGCGGGCGCTGCGGTGACGGCAATCAGATGGGGCGCCTGCTGCGCCGGGGTTTGCAGCCCATGCCCGTGCAGCCAGCGCCGCGCCGAGGCGGCCAGCGTGAGCGTCTCTTGGGTGGTGAAGGTTTTGCTCTGGACGATGAAGACGGTGCGCGCCGCATCGAGCGGGCGCAACACCCGGTGCAGGGCCCAAGCGTCGGGGTTGGAGACAAAGTGCACCCGCACCGGCGCGTTGCAAGCAAGGCTTTCGAGCGCGGCCACCGCCATGCGCGGCCCGAGGTCAGAGCCGCCGATGCCGAGGTTGACCACGTCGGTGATGCGCTGCCCGCTGTGGCCCAGCCAGTGGCCGCTGCGCAGGCGTTCGGCGGCCGCCAGAAAGCGGCCCAGTTCGGACTCGATGCGCTGCGCCAGCTCGGCCCCCCAAGGCGGGTTGGGCATGGCGCCCGCGCGCAGGGCGGGGTGCAACACGGCACGGCCTTCGGTGGAGTTGACCGGCTCGCCCCGGCACAGGGCTTGGGCCTGGGTGCCGACTTGGCAATCGGCTGCCAGCTCGAGCAAGGCGTCGAGCACCTCGGGCGTGACAGCCTGGTGCCGGGCGTCGAGCCGCAAGCCGGCGGCCTGCAGTTGCAAGCGCTGGCTGCGCCCGGTGTTGGGGGATGGTGAGGAGGCATCGGCGCGCAGCAGCTCGCGCAGATGCAGCTGGCCTTGTGCGGCCAGGGCTTGCAGGCGTTGCCAACTGGGGTGCCGCGTGGGTGCGGCAGCGGGGAGGGGTGGGTTGAAGGAGGTCAAGGGGGTTCCCGGATCAAAAGCGGCGCCTAGGGATTAGGCCTGTGCCGTGCCCAAGGGCGCTGCCGCAGCCGCGGCCACGGCGCAGGCTTGGCGCGCCAGCGTGGTGATGCGGGCCCAGTCGCCCAAGTCTAGCGCTGCCGCCGGGGTGATCCAGGAGCCGCCCACCAGCGCCACGTTGGGCAGGGACAGAAAGGCCCCGAGTTGCTCCAGCCCGATGCCGCCGGTGGGGCAAAAGCGCAATTCGGGCAAGGGGCCGGCCCATGCCTTGAGCAGCTCCACGCCGCCCAGCGGGACGGCAGGAAAGCACTTGAGCAGCCCAAAACCGGCTTCGTGCGCCAGCATGGCCTCGCTGGCGCTGGCCACACCGGGAATGAAAGGGAGCCGCATGGCCGCTGCCGCCGCCAGCAGGGTCGGGGTGCAACCCGGCGCGAGGGCAAAGCGGGCGCCGGCGTCGCGCACTGCCACCAGATCGGCCGGGCGCAACACGGTGCCTGCCCCCACCACCAACTCGGGCACTTGGCGTGCCAGCGTTTCGATGGCGGCCAGCGCCGCGGGCGTGCGCAGGGTGATCTCGATCGCATCGATCCCGCCCTCGAGCAGCGCATGGGCCAGCCGGACGGCCGCGTCGGCGCGGGCCAAGGCGACCACGGGCAACACGCGGGTACGAAAGGGGGGCAGTTGGCTGCGCTGCGGTTCGGGCGCATGGGGCGCAGCGGTGGCGTGCGCTGGGGCTGGGGTGGCGGTCATGGCTGGGGGCGGCTGGGATTTGAGGGCAGGGGGCTGGATGGGGGTGGCAAAACGCGCTGGCGTTCAGTGGTTGCCAAACAGGGCCGAGCCACCGCATTCGGGCAAGCCAGCGTGGCGCCTAAAGAGCGCAAACAGCTCGCGCCCAAAGCCGTGCTCATTGGCGCCCAAGTCGATGCGCTGGCCGCTGCGCGCGCTCCATTGCTCGGCTTCGACCTCGACTTGCAGCAAGCCCGCTTCGCAGTCGAACAGCACCATGTCGCCGTCGCGCACCTTGGCGATCGGGCCATCGAGCAGCGCTTCGGGGCTGAGGTGGATGGCGGCGGGCACCTTGCCCGAAGCGCCCGACATGCGGCCATCGGTGACCAGCGCCACCTTGAAGCCTCGGTCCAGCAGGCTGCCCAGCACCGGGGTGAGCTTGTGCAGTTCGGGCATGCCATTGGCCTGCGGGCCCTGAAAGCGCAGCACGGCCACAAAATCGCGCTCCAACTGCCCGGCCTTGAACAAATCGAGCAGCGCCTGCTGGCTGTCGAGCACCAGCGCCGGGGCGCGCACGCGCCGGTGTTCGGGCGCCACCGCCGAGTACTTGACCACCGAGCGGCCCAAGTTGCCCTGCAACAGCTTGATCCCGCCGTCCGGGCTGAAGGGCCGGCTGACTGGGCGCAGCACCTGCTCGTCGGCCGATTGCTGCGCCGCCGCCCGCCACGCCAGTTGGCCAGCGTCGAGCCAGGGCTCTTGGGCGCAGCGGTGCAGGCCCGGCCCCATGACGGTTTGCACGTCCTCGTGCAGCAACCCGGCGCCGAGGAGTTGGTCGATCAAGAAACCCATGCCGCCGGCGGCGTGAAAGTGGTTCACGTCGGCCTTGCCGTTCGGGTAGATGCGCGTCAGCAGCGGAATGGCGCTTGAGAGGTCGGCAAAATCGTCCCAGTTGATGAGGATGCCGGCGGCGCGCGCCACCGCCACCAGATGGATCGTGTGGTTGGTCGAACCACCGGTGGCCAGCAGCCCGATGATGCCGTTGACCACCGTTTTTTCGCTCACGATGTCGGCCAGCGTCTGCGGCGCTTCGGCGCGCGCCAGCTCCAGCAGGCGCTGCACCGCATGGCGGTTCAGGGCTTGGCGCAGTTCGGTGCCCGGATGCACGAACGAGGAGCCTGGCAATTGCAGGCCCATGATCTCGAGCAGCATCTGGTTCGAGTTGGCGGTGCCGTAGAAGGTGCAGGTGCCGGGGCCGTGGTAGGCGGCTTCTTCGGCTGCCAGCAAGGTGGCCCGGTCGACCAGGCCTTGGGCGTGCTGCTGGCGCACCTTGGCTTTTTCGTCGTTGGCCAAGCCCGAACTCATGGGGCCAGCGGGCACGAACAGCATCGGCAAATGCCCAAACTGCAAGGCCCCGATCAACAGGCCGGGCACGATCTTGTCGCAAATGCCCAGCAACAAGGCGCCGTCGTAGACGTTGTGCGTCAGGGCCACGGCGGTGCCCAACGCGATCACGTCGCGCGAAAAGAGCGACAACTCCATGCCTTCGTAGCCTTGGGTGACGCCGTCGCACATGGCGGGCACGCCACCCGCAACCTGCGCCGTGGCGCCCAGCTCGCGCGCCCACGCCCGCAACTGGGCCGGGTAGTTTTCATAGGGCTGGTGCGCCGACAGCATGTCGTTGTAGGCGGTGACGATGCCCACATTGGGCTGGCGCTCTTGGTGCAGCACCAGCTTGTCGGATGCGGGCATGGCGGCAAAGGCGTGCGCGACGTTGGCGCAACCCATGCCGGCGCGGTAGCGCTGCGGGCGCTTGGAGGCGACCGTGGTTTGCAAATAGGTGGCGCGGGTGGCGCGGCTGCGCTCGACGATGCGCTGCGTCACGCGCACCAGCGCGTCGTGCAAGGGTGGGGCAGGGGTGGGTTGCATGATCAGGGGGCCATCCAAATATCGATCGGGCCAGCGGCCCGCTCCAACACAAACGAAACCGGCAAAGCGGGCGAAGGGGCTGCCAGGGCGCGCTGGTACACCGCCAGCTTGACCGCACCGGCCAAGGCCAGGTGGCGCTGGCGTGCGGCCAGCACCCAGGCGCGCGTAAGCGTCAGGCGTGGGTGCTCTGCCGTGCGCGGCAGCGTATGCACCACCGGCTGCGTGCCGTGCAGCGCCTCGTGCAAACCGGGGCTGTCGGGGAACCACGAGGCGGTGTGGCCGTCGTCGCCCATGCCCAGCAGCAGCACGTCGAGCACGTCCCCGAGCGCGCGCAGGCGCTGGCTGGCGCGTTCGGCCAAGGCGGGGGCGGCGCGGAGCGCAGCCGCTGTAGGGTCAGCAGGGTCTGCAAGCTCCTCAGCCTGTTCGTTCAAGCCCAATGGCCAAGGAGGTGGGTCAAGCCAAGCCGTGAAGCGCGCCTGCGCCGCCACACCTTGCAGCAAGTGCTTGCGCACCAAGAGGGCGTTGCTGTCGGGGTGCTGTTCGGGTACGCAGCGCTCATCGACCAGCGTGAGGTGCACCCGCGCCCAATCCACGTCTTGCTGGCGCAACTGCTCGAACAAGGCAATGGGCGAACGCCCGCCCGAAACCGCCAGCGTGGCCCGGCCGCGCTGCGCGATGGCCGTCTGCAACTGCCCGGCTATGCACTGTGCCTGCGCCAAGGCCATGGAGGCCGGGCAGGCGCAGCGGTGTTCGCGCACACCCGGTGGGCGCGCAACGGCCGGTTCCGGCGCGGCAAGGGGAGGGGGGTTGGCGGCGCTCATGATTCCTCGAACCAGCTACAGCCCTCGCGGGCCATCAGGGCCGAGGAGGCGGCCGGGCCCCAAGTGCCCGCGGTGTAGGGGCGCGGCTTTTCGCCCAGCGCCTGCCAGCCCTGCAAGATCGGGTCCACCCACTTCCAGGCGGCTTCGAGTTCATCGCGCCGCATGAAGTGGGTCAGCCGTCCCTTGATCACGTCCACCAGCAGCCGCTCGTAGGCGTCGGCGCGCCGGCCTGCGAAGGCGGATTCGAGGTCTAGGTCGAGGAACACCGGCTTCATGTTCAGGCCCGAACCGGGGATTTTGGCCATCATCTGCAACTGGATCGACTCCTCGGGCTGCAAGGTGATGATGAGCCGATTCGGGTGTTCGTTGGGCGGCTGGGTGCCAAAGATGGAAAAGGGCGGCTGCGCAAAATCGATCACGATCTGCGAGCGCCGCGTTTGCAGCCGCTTGCCGGTGCGCAAAAAAAACGGCACCCCGGCCCAGCGCGCGTTGTTGATGTGGGTGCGCAGCGCCACAAAGGTTTCGGTCTGGCTATCGGGTGGGACGTTGGCCTCATCGAGGTAGCCGCACACCGATTCGCCCTGTGCCGCCCCGGCAATGTACTGGCCGCGCACGGTGTGCTGGCGCAGGGCTGCAGCATCGAGCCGTTGCAGGCTGCGCAAGACCTTGAGTTTTTCGTCGCGCACGTCGTCGGGGTCGAGCGATATGGGGGGCTCCATGGCCACGATGCACAGCAGTTGCAACAGGTGGTTTTGCACCATGTCGCGCAGGGCCCCGGTCTGGTCGTAAAAACCGGCACGGCTGCCCACGCCCACCGATTCGGCCACCGTGATTTGCACGCTGCGGATGCTGGGCGCGCGCCATAGCGGTTCGAAAATGGCATTGCCAAAGCGCAGCACCATCAGGTTTTGCACCGTTTCCTTGCCCAAATAGTGGTCGATGCGGTAGATTTGTTGCTCGCCAAAGTGGCGCGCCACCGCTTCGTTGATCACTTTGGCCGAAGGCAGGTCGTGGCCGAGCGGTTTTTCCAGCACCACCCGCGCTTGCGCATCGACCAGCCCGGCGCTGTCCAGGTGCTGGCAAATCTGGGTGAATAGGGTCGGGGCGGTGGCAAGGTAGAACACGCGTTGTGCCTGCGGCGTCAGGCAGGCGGCCAGCCGCGCGTAGTCGGCGGCTTGGGTGGCATCGAGCGGCACGTATTCGAGCCGTTGCAAAAACGCTTGCCACACCTCGGGCTGCATTTCGCTGGTGTCGATGTGTTGGGTGCTGGCCCCTTGCACAAATTCCACGTACTGGGCCGTGCTCCACGCCTGGCGGCCCAGCGCGATGATGCGGGTGGCCGTTGGCAGCCGCTGGTGCGCATGCGCCATGTACAGCGCCGGCAGCAGCTTGCGCCATGAGAGGTCGCCGGCCCCGCCAAAGATGAGCAGGTCGAGCGCTTGTTTCGTTGCTGCGGTCATGGAGGCATTCCGTTTTCTGGTGGGGGGTGACTGCATTGTAACTAAGTTACAAAAACAGGCGCGCGGCGAAACCACCGGTTGCAATCCAAATCTGGGCAAGGCAAAATGCCGGTGCTAGAAGTTTTTAATCCGTGCTGAGCGCTGGCGCTGGCGCTGGCGCTGGCGCCTCCATTGCAGGCAAGCTGATGCGCACCTCCAGCCCGCCTTCGGACGGATGCCGCAACGCCACCTCGCCACCGTGGCGCTGCACGATGTCGCGCACGATGGCCAGCCCCAAGCCGCAGCCATTGCCTTGCTGGGTGCCCCTGAAAAAGCGCTCGAAGGCGCGTTCGCGCAGCTCGGGCGCGATCCCGGGTCCGTTGTCGCGCACCCAGATCTGGAGCGGCTCCGAGGCCGAGTCGAGCCCGACCGTGATTTCGGCCCCCCTGCCTGCGTACAAAATGGCGTTGTCGATCAGGTTTGAGAGGACCTCGCGCAGCAGCGTGGGTTCGGCCCAGACCCAAGCGGCTGCGCCATCGCGGTGTTCCCAACCGAGGTCGATTTGGGCGCGCAAGGCTTTGGGCACCCATTCGGCCACCACGGTTTGCAGCAGCGCCAGCAAGTCGGTGCGCTGCATTTGGGGCAGCGGTGCACCGGGCTCGGAACGCGCCAGGCTCAACAACTGGTTCACGAGGTGGGCGCTGCGGGCGGCGCTCTCGTGCACCTTGGCCAGGCGCTGGCGCAATTCGGCGCGCTCGCTGGTTTCGAGTTGTTGCAGCGCCAGTTCGGTTTGCGCCTTTAGGCCCGCCAAGGGCGTGCGCAACTGGTGCGCGGCATCGCCGATGTAGCGCCGCTGCTGCTCTAGGTGCTGGCGTGCATCGGCCAGTAGGGTGTTGAGCGCCTGCGCCAGCGCGTGCAGCTCCAGCGGCGCGCCGTCGAGCTCGATCGGATCGAGTTTGCTGGCCGCACGGCCCTCGACTTGCTGCGTCAGGCGCCGGATCGGGGCCAGTCCGGCCTGAATCCCGAACCAAACGATCAGGCTCATCAAGACCATCAGGGTTGAAAGGGGCAGCAGCATATCCACCAAAATGCGCTCCACCAGTTGTTGGCGCGTGGTTTTGCTGCGCGCCACCTGAATCAGCACCTGCTGCCGGGCGGCCCCGAACTCGGCGTCGAGCAACTGGTACAAGGCCACTACCCGCACCTGCACCAGGGTGTCGCTGCCCGGCATCGAGGGCATCAGGCCATCGTAGAAAAACGGCTGATCTGGCTGCGGGTTGGCCTGCACCTCGGGCGGCGGAGGCGGCAAGGTGTGGTTGCCCAGGATGAAGCTGCCCGGCGGCGAGCTGACCATGTAAAACTGGCGGTCTTGCGGGTCGGCTTCGAGTATGGCCTGTGCGGCCCGCGGAAAATCGATCAGCAAGCCATCGCCCAGCGGTTTGAGCTGGCGCGCCAAGGCCCGGCTGGATTGCGCCAGCCCCATGTCGAGCGCCTGATCGACGTAGCTGGCGGCCAGCCGGTAGGCGGCGGCACCACCCGCGGCCCAGAGCACGATTTGCGGCAGCAACAGCCACAGCAGCAACTGGCGCGACAAGCGCAAACGGTGTCCCTTCAGGGGCGGCTTTGCAGCGGCCGGGGCAGTGGATGAAGCGGGGGCGCTCAAGGGGTTTCGGCCTCCATCAGATAGCCCAATCCGCGCACGGTTCGTATCAGCACGCTCGCGCCTTCGAGCTTGCGCCGCAAGCGGTGGATGTAAACCTCGATCGTGTTGCCGGGCCCGCTTTCGGCACCTTCGCCGGACCAGGTGGCGGCAATCTGGTCTTTGGTGACCACGTTGCCGCGTTGCTCGATCAGCAGATTGAGCAGCGACCACTCGCGCCCACTGAGTTCGAGCGCCGTGCCGTTGTGGGTGGCGCGCCGGCGCTCGGGTTCCAGCACCAGCCCCTGCCATTGCAGCGCCGTCTGCTGGGGCAGGCTGCGCCGCAGCAAGGCTTGCAAGCGGGCTTGCAATTCGGGCCAGTCAAAGGGTTTGGTCACGTAGTCGTCGGCCCCGGCTTCAAAGCCGGCCACCCGATCATCCAGCGCATCGCGTGCTGACAGCAGCAACACCGGCAGACCCGGATTGCTGCGGCGCAAGCGCTGCAACACGGTCAGGCCATCGACCATGGGCAGGCCAAGGTCGAGCACCGCAATGTCAAACGGTTGGTGCTCTAGCAAATACTCGGCCACTGCACCATTGGGCGCGTGCTGCACCGCATAACCCGCGCGGCCGAGTTGTTGCAGCAAAGCATCTGCCAGGAGGGGGTCGTCTTCGGCCAGCAGGAGCTTCATGGGAGTGGGTGCGATGGAATCAACGGCGCATCGAGACGGGGCATGGCGTATGCGGCTGGCGTTTGGGCCAGCTTGGCGCGCCCCGATGCAGACCCTTCATTGTGCCGTGCTTGCCCCCAAGCCGGCGGGCCCAGAGCGGGCCTTGGCTTCAGGGTTTAACCTGGTATTAATAAATTAATTGTTTGTTAAGATTTCGCCGCTGCCCGGTAACGGGTTCAGCCTCCCTCGGGCAGGCAGCGTCCTTCAAACCCCAAAGCTTCAGGAGACGATCCGATCATGCGCAAACTCATAGACATCAAGAAAACGCTGGTGGCTGCGGCCACCGTGCTGCTGACAGCCACCGCATTTGCCCAGACCACGGGCGGCGAGGTGGAGGTGCTGCACTGGTGGACCAGCGGCGGCGAGGCGCGCGCTGCGGCCGCGCTCAAGCAGCAGATGCAGCAGAAAGGCCACACCTGGCGCGATTTTGCCGTGGCCGGCGGCGGCGGCGACAACGCCATGACGGTGCTCAAGTCGCGCGTGATGGCGGGCAACCCGCCTTCGGCGGCGCAGATCAAAGGACCGTCGTTGCAAGAGTGGGGCGAGCTTGGGGTGCTGACCAACCTGAACGACGTGGCCCGCGCCGGCAACTGGGACAATTTGGTGCCGCGCGTGATCGGCGACATCATGAAACACAACGGCAACTGGATTGCGGTGCCGGTCAACGTGCACCGGGTCAATTGGCTCTGGACCAACCCCGAGGTGTTCAGGCGCGCTGGGGCCCGCGTGCCCACCAACTGGGACGAGTTTTTTGTCGCTGCCGAGGCGCTGCGCCGTGCCGGCGTGATTCCGCTGGCACACGGCGGGCAAAATTGGCAAGACTTCACCTTGTTTGAATCGGTCGCCTTGGGTGTGGGCGGCACCGATTTTTACCGCAGCGCGCAGGTGCAACTCGACCAGACCGCGCTGCGCAGCGCAACCATGACGCGCGTGCTCGAGACTTTTCGCCGCGTCAAGGCGCACACCGACCGCAACGCCCCCGGCCGCGACTGGAACCTGGCCACGGCGATGGTAATTCGGGGTGAAGCCGGCATGCAACTGATGGGCGACTGGGCCAAGGGCGAGTTCATTGCCGCCGGTCGGGTGCCGGGGCGTGACTTTGGCTGCGTGGCAGCGCCCGGCACCGCCAATGCCTTCACCTTCAACGTCGACTCCTTTGCCATGTTCCGCCTGCGCAACGAGGCCAACACCCGGGCCCAGCGCGATTTGGCCAACGCCATTTTGTCGCCGGAGTTCCAAGAGGTGTTCAACCTCAACAAGGGCTCGATCCCGGTGCGGCTGAACATGAACTTGGAGCGCTTCGATGAATGCGCCCGCATGAGCTCGCGCGATTTCGTGGAAACCGCGCGCCGTGGCACCTTGGTGCCCTCGATCGCGCACGGCATGGCGGTGCGTTCGGCGGCCTCGGGCGCCATGCAAGATGTGGTGAGCCAATTCTGGAACGACGACCGCGTGACGGTGCAAAACGCCCAAGAGCGGCTCGCCCGCGCGGCGCAGACGCGCTGATCCACGGCAGCCTTGTGGCTGATTTGGCTGCAATTTTGCAGTCTTGAAAGCGCAGGCGCGCACCCCGATCCGGGTGCCGCCTGCATGCCTGATTCCCAGGCTGGCCAGAGGAGTGGCACATGTTTCGCACCCCCCAAAGCAAGGCAACGGTCTGGTTGCCCAAGCTGGTGGTCGCCCCCAGCTTTTTTCTCTCGTTGCTGTTTATTTACGGCCTGATGGCTTGGAACGGCTATTTGTCGTTCACCGCTTCGCGCATCCTGCCCAACTACGAATTCATCGGGCTGGCCAATTACGAGGCCCTGTGGGTGAACGAGCGCTTCCATGTGGCCATGCGCAACCTGGCCGTTTTTGGTGTGCTCTTCATTGGCGGTTCGATGGCGCTGGGGGTGCTGCTGGCGATATTGTTGGATCAAAAAATCCGCGCCGAGGGCGTGCTGCGCACGATCTACCTGTACCCGATGGCGATTTCCTTCATCCCTGAATCCGTGACCTGAACCCCACAAACCCAACGTTTTTCGATTATAATCAACGCACTACCAACATCCCACCGCGCACCCAGCAGGTGCAAGCGCCGCAAATGACTGACCCAGTCGAGTTCGTTGTCAAAAAGCTGCCCTACGACTTGTCCAGCCACGGTGGCTTGGCCTTGGTGGGGCGCTTGTTCAAGCGCATCAACCTGCCGGCCATGGTCGATCCCAAATACCCGGTTCGTGCTGGCATCGCCAACAGCGACATCCTCAAGTGCTACGTAGCCATGCTCACCTTGGGCAAGAACGACTTCGAAGCCGTCGAAGCCTTTCGCAAGCAGCGCTTTGCCCACCAAGCCTTGGGCCTGCGCGCCGTGCCCTCCAGCGCCACCTTGCGCCAGCGCTTCGACGCCATGGGCTGCGAGTGGAGCGAACTGGCCGACTCGATCAACCGCGCCCTGCTGGGCCTGCACATCGATGGTGCAGCGATCGACTTCGGCACCCTGCCCAGCGGCCACCTGCCACTGGACATCGACACCTTCGTCATGGATCAGAGCGACAGCGCCAAAGAAGGCGTCTCCTACACCTACGCCGGCGTCGATGGCTACTGCCCCATCGCCCTGTACCTGGGCACCCGCGGCTACTGTCTGGAGCTCGATCTGCGAGCGGGCAGCCAGCACAGCGCGCGCGAGAGCGAATACAACATCGAACGGGCCCTGAGCACCGCCTGTGCGGTGGCCCAAGCGCCCTTGCTGCTGCGCGCCGACTCGGGCTTTTGCTCGCAGCACCTGATGGCGCGCACACTGGAACAAGCGGCCAAGCTGGGGCGCCAAGTCGATCTGCTGATCAAATGGAATCCGCGCGCCGCGCCGGTGGAGCAGATTGCCGCCCAGCGCTGCGCCGATGCCCACACCGTCTGGAACCCGCTTCGAGCCGGCAAGCGCGAATGCCTGTGGAGCGAAGCGCTGCTTGGCATTGAAACCCAAGCAGGAAGCAGCCGCGCACTGCGCCGTGTCTATCGCCTGACCGAGCGCACGCTGGACAAGCGGGGCCAGCCCTTGCTCTTTCCCGAGTACGTGCTGGAGGGCTGGAGCACCACGCTGGGGCCAGAAGTCACGCATGAGCAAGTCATCACCCTGTACCGAGACCATGCCACGCACGAGCAGTTTCATGCCGAGTTCAAGACCGACATGGACTTGAACCGACTGCCCTCGGGCAAGTTTGCCACCAACCATCTGGTGTGCTCGCTGGCGGCGCTGGCCATGAACCTGTTGCGCATCGTGGGGCAGTACACGCTGCACGAGAGCGACAGCCCGATGCGCAAGACCGCGCTGCGCCGGCGCATCAAGACCGTGATGCAAGAGCTGATGTACAAGGCCGCGCGCGTCATCAGCCACGCCCGAGGCTGGACCTTGGGCATCTCGGGCTCGGACTCGGGCTTTGCGGTGTTTGAGCGCGCCTTTGGCAAGATGAAGGCGGCTTAGGGCTGCTGGCTGGGCCAGATCGGGCTCAGCGAGTTCACGGATGGCGAAAAACGCAGGGTTCTGCGGGGCTAAGGCTGCGCCGGGGGTGGCGAAAGCGGGCGAAAGCACGGCTAGATGGGCTTGCAAGAGCCTTGTGGGGGCTGTTTGTAAGCACCGCCGGGCCTTCTCACTGCCCTTTGGGCGGGAAAAGTGCGAGAAACCCCTGTTTCGGGCAGCGGTTGGGTGGGCATGAGGGGGTGGCCCAATTGAGGTCACGGATTCAGGTTCATCGTCACCGGTACGGCCTGGAAATGGATGCTCAATCCGGGCATGGGGCTGGAGCACCTGATGCACCAATGGGGCTTCGAGACCTTCAGCTTTGGCTGGTTGGTCGATCCCCAAATGGCGATTTACTGCGTAGTGATTGCCGGCATCTGGCAGTGCGCGGGCTTTGTCATGGCGCTGTTTCTGGCCGCCTTGCGTGGCATCGACGAATCCATCATCAAGGCAGCGCAGGTCGATGGCGCCAGCCTGCCGCGCATTTACTGGAGCATCATCCTGCCCAGCCTGGGTCCGGTTTTTTTTAGCACCTTCATTGTGGTCAGCCATTTGGCGATCAAGAGCTTCGACCTCGTGATGGCGCTTACCGCCGGGGGCCCCGGCTTTGCCACCGACCTGCCGGCGACTTTCATGTATGCCCATGCCTTTACCCGTGGTCAGATTGGGCTCGGCGCAGCCAGCGCCATGGTCATGTTGGCGGTGGTGGCTGCGATCGTGGTGCCCTACCTCTATTCCGAACTGAGGAGCAAGCGATGACGATTCGCCTCTCGATCCACCGCATCGTCCTATGGACCTTGCTGCTGGTGTTTGCGCTGTGGTTTTTGGCGCCTTTGTACGTGATGCTGGTGACCTCGCTCAAAGACGCCGAGCAGTTGCGTGCCGGCAATTTGCTCAGCCTGCCCACCGATCCGACCCTGTACGCCTGGTTCAAAGCCTGGGGTTCGGCCTGCACCGGGGTGCAATGCGAGGGCTTGCAGCCCTTTTTCTGGAACTCGGTGCAGATGGTGGTGCCGGCGGTGCTGATTTCCACCTTCATAGGCGCGCTCAATGGCTATGTGCTTAGCAAATGGCGCTTTCGCGGCAGCGAGCTGCTGTTTGCCTTCATGCTGTTTGGCGTGTTCATGCCGATGCAAGTGGTGCTGCTGCCCATGAGCCAGGTGCTGGGCTGGCTGGGTTTGGCTAGTTCGATCTGGGGCCTGATTCTGGTGCACGTGCTGGCCGGCATTCCCACCACCACCTTGTTTTTCCGCAATTATTACGTGGGCTTGCCGGATGAGCTGATCAAGGCGGCGCAGCTCGATGGGGCCACGTTTTGGCAAATTTTCTGGCTCATCGTGGTGCCGCTCTCGACCCCGATCATCGTGGTGACGCTGATTTGGCAATTCACCAACATCTGGAACGATTTTTTGTATGGCGTGGTATTTTCCGATTCTGGCAGCATGCCGATCACGGTGGGCCTGAACAACTTGGCCAACACCTCGGGCGTGGTCAAGGAATACAACGTGGTAATGGCGGCGGCGCTGATTGCCGCGCTGCCGACGTTGATCATTTACATTGTGGCGGGTAAGTTCTTTTTGCGCGGCTTGACCGCCGGTGCGGTGAAAGGTTGATTCATGGGCGCGTTGAGCATCAAGCAAATTCACAAATCCTTCAATGCCACCACGCAGGTGCTCAAGGGCATCGATCTGGAGATCGAGAAGGGCGAGTTCCTGATTCTGGTCGGGCCTTCGGGCTGCGGCAAATCCACCCTGCTGAGCATGATTGCCGGCCTCGATGCCCCCACCTCGGGCCGAATCTTCATCGGCGAGCGCGATGTCACCGATCTGCCCAGCAAAGACCGCGACATTGCCATGGTGTTCCAGAGCTACGCCCTCTACCCCAACATGACGGTGGCCCGAAACATTGCCTTTGGGCTGGAGATACGCAAAATCCCCAAAGCCGAGCGCGAGGCGGCGGTGCAGCGGGTGGCGCAAATGCTGCAAATCGGGCATTTGCTCGACCGCAAGCCGGGCCAGCTCTCGGGCGGGCAGCGCCAGCGCGTGGCCATGGGGCGTGCTTTGGCGCGCGATCCGGTGCTGTTTTTGTTTGACGAGCCGCTGTCCAACCTCGACGCCAAATTGCGCGTCGAGATGCGCGCCGAAATCAAGCAATTGCACCTGCGCACCCGCACCACCACGGTGTATGTGACGCACGATCAGGTGGAGGCCATGACGCTGGGTGACCGCATTGCCGTCATGAAAGACGGCTTGGTGCAGCAGTTTGGCACCCCGGCGCAAATTTATCGCCAGCCCGCCAACCGCTTCGTGGCTGAATTCATCGGCTCACCGGCGATGAACATGGTCGATGCCACGCGCGTGGGCGATAACCTGACCGCCCATGGCGTGGCGCTCGATCTCGATGCGCAACAGGCCCAAGCGGTGCGCCGGCACGCCCACAGCGAACTGGTGTTTGGGCTGCGCCCAGAAAACCTCAGCTTTGCCAATTCTGGCATGCCCGGTACCCTGACCATGATCGAGCCCACCGGGCCAGAGTCTTACGCCACGCTGGATACCGCGATCGGCGCGCTCACGGCGCGCGTGCCGGGCTTGCTCAACGCCCAGGTGGGCGAGCGCGTTTTTGTGCGTTGGGATCCAAGCGAGGCGCACCTGTTCGACCGCCACAGCGGCCAACGGCTGGCGCTTTAAGGCCATGTCGCATCCAGTCGCCATCGGCGTGGCTCTGGTGGGCTGGGGCTACGCCGGCGCCACCCTGCACGCCCCCCTGATTGCCGCCACCAGTGGCCTCAAACTGGTGGCGGTGGCGAGCAGCCGCCACGCGGGCCCGCCTGCATCCCTGACGCCCGCGCTGGCGGCGGCGCTTTCGGCTTGCGTCTGGTTGCCCGATGTGGCGTCTGTGCTGGCGCTGCCCGAGGTGCAACTGGTGGTGCTGGCCACGCCCAATGAAACCCATTTTCCCTTGGCCCAGATGGCGCTGGCGGCCGGCAAGCATGTGCTGATCGACAAGCCCTTTGCGCTCACCTTGGCGCAGGCCGATGCCCTGATCGCGCAAGCGCAGGCCACGCAGCGCCTGCTGACGGTGTTTCACAACCGGCGCTGGGACAGCGATTTCATCGAGTTGCAACAGGTGCTGGCCGAGGGCCGCCTAGGGCGGGTGACGCATGTGGAGTCGCACCTTGACCGCTTTCGGCCGCAGGTGCGCGTGCGCTGGCGCGAATCCGCCCAGCCCGGGGCCGGCTTGTGGTTTGACTTGGGGCCGCACTTGCTCGATCAGGCCTTGCAGTTGTTTGGCGCGCCCGATTCGATACAGCTCCACACCCAGCGCCAGCGCGACGGCGCCTTGTGCGACGACTGGTTTCACGCCCTGCTGCGCTATCCGCGGCATTGCATGATCTTGCATGCCAGTGTGTTGGCCGCGCAGCCCGCACCGCGCTGGACCGTGCACGGCACCCACGGCAGCTACCTGCGCCAGCAGGGCGACGGACAGGAAGAGGCCCTCAAGGCGGGTCGCATGCCGGCGCTGGATGCGCGCTGGGGCCAAGGCGATGCACCGGGGGCGCTCACGCTGGCGCAGCCCGATGGTGCCCTAGCTGCGGCGGCGCCGCTGCCCGACGGCGCGGGCGATTGGCGCCATTTTTACGCCGGTGTGTGCGCGGCGCTGGCGGGTCGCGTGGCGGCGCCCCCGGTGACGGCGCAGCAGGCCCGCTGCGTGATGGATTGGCTCGAACGCGGTTGGGGCAGCCAGTCGTCAGCCCATGCCGGGCAATCATCGGGTGCCTGATGCCGGGTCTGACGCCTTTTGTGCAAGACTGCTCATGAATTTCGACAGGACCCATCCGATGTCACACGACCCCCACGCCCCGCGGCTGCTGGCCGACATAGGTGGCACCAATGCCCGCTTTGCCTGGCAGGCCCGTTCGGGTGCCACGCCCGAGGCGCTGCAAACCCTGCCCTGTGCCTACTACGCCACGCTGGAACTGGCCATGCAGGCCTATCTGGAGCGGGTGCAGCGGCCACGCCCTGTGTTGGCCGCGCTGGCGATTGCCAACCCGGTGCACGGCGACCGGGTGCGCATGACCAATCACCACTGGTCGTTTTCGATTGCCGATTTGCGCCAGCGCATGGGCTTGCAGCGGCTCGAGGTGCTGAACGACTTTGCCGCGCTGGCCTTGGCCTTGCCCGACCTGTTGCCAAACGAAAAGCGCTTGCTGGCGGGCTGCAACCCTGATCCCGACGCCGATGTTCAGGATGGCCCAGAGAGGGCGGTTGGCCCGTTGGCCCTGATCGGCGCCGGCACCGGTTTGGGGGTATCGGGCCTGCTGCCCTTGCCCAACGGCGGCTGGCTGCCAATTGCAGGCGAAGGCGGGCACGTGACGCTGGCGGCCAGCAACGCCCGCGAACAACAGGTGCTCGAGGCCTTGCAGCAGCGCCACGGCCACGTATCGGCCGAACGCGCCATCAGCGGTGCGGGCTTGGTCGATTTGTACCAGGTACTGTGCCGGGCCGAGACCTGCCGGCCGAACGATTGGGGGGCAGCAGAAATCAGCGCTGCGGCCCTGCAAGGCCACACCCAGGCGCGCGCTGCGCTCGAGCTGTTTTGCGCCTTCCTTGGAACGGTGGCGGGCAATCTGGCACTCACCTTGGGTGCGCGCGGCGGTCTCTACATCGGTGGGGGGATCGTGCCCAAACTCGGGGTGTTTTTTGATCAGACCGCATTTCGCGAGCGCTTTGTTGCCAAGGGGCGCTTTCGGGCCTATCTGGAATCGATACCGGTGTGGGTGATCGTGGCCGAGCAGTCGCCGGCCCTGCGCGGCGCGGCCCGGGTGCTGGAGCGGCTTTGAGGCACAGGGAGCTCAGTGGTAGCGCTTGGCGTGCAGCTGCGCCTTGATGTCCATCAGCATCGGCTGCAAGCGCGCACTGCCAATGCGCAGCGCCAGGCTGGTGGCCAGAATGTCGATGATCAGCAAATGAATCAGGCGCGACGTCATGGGGATGTCTTGCTCGAAGCGCTCGCTGTGGTCGGCCGCCAGATGGATGTCGGTGTGCTCTGCCAAGGGGCTGGCGCTGGCCGTGATCGAGACCGTGGTGGCACCGCGCTGGCGTGCGATTTGCGCGGCATCGAGCAAGTCGCGCGTGCGGCCGGAGTTTGAAATGATCAGCGCCACATCGGTCGGGCCGAGCAGGGCTGCGCTCATGACCTGCAAATGCCCGTCGCAGTGCGACAGCGTGTGAATGCCGAGCCGAAACAGCTTGTGTTGTGCGTCTTGCGCCACAATGCCCGAGTTGCCCACGCCGTAGCAATCGATCCGGCGCCCGTTCTGGTGCGCCCGGTGCATGGCCTGCACCGCTTGCTCCAGCGCCGCACCGGCCAGGGTTTTGCGGTAGGCCAGCAGGGCCGCCATGGTGTTGTCGATTACCTTGAGCGCGAGTTCGGGCACCGCGTCGCACTCATCCACGCTGCGGTGGATGTAGGGCACGCCATCGTTCAAAGTGCCCGCCAGCTTGAGCTTGAAGTCGATCAAGCCCTTGTAGCCCAGGCTGCGGCAAAAGCGCACCACGGTCGGTTTGCTCACCCGCGCTTGCTCGGCAAGTGCGCTCACGGGCAAGAGCGAGAAGCGCTGCGGGTCTTGCAGCACCAATTCCGCCACCCGGCGCTCCGCCGCTGAGAGCGAGGGCAGGCTGGCTTGGATGCGGTCGAGCATCTCAGTGGCGCCCGGCCGTCCGAAGCCACTGAGGCGCCCCCTCGGGGGGCAGCGAACGCAGTGAGCGTGGGGGCATGTTCATACTCAGTGGCGTCCCCGCTGCGCCACGATCAATTGCTCCAGCCGCAGCGAGTCGGCACAAAAAGCGCGGATGCCTTCGGCCAGTTTTTCAGTTGCCAGTGCGTCTTCGTTGAGTGCCAGGCGAAAGCTGGCCTGGTTGAGCTGCACAGCTTGCAGATTAAGGGCGCGTGCGGCGGCGGGGTCGAGCGCGCGCGGCAGCGGCTCGGTGCTGGCCGCCAGTTGGGCCAGCAGCTCGGGGCTGATGGTGAGCAGGTCGCAGCCGGCCAGCGCCACGATCTGGCCGGTGTTGCGAAAGCTGGCACCCATGATCTCGGTGCCTATGCCAAAGTGCTTGTAGTACTCAAAAATGCGCCGCACCGACTGCACGCCGGGGTCGTGGGCGCCGGCGCGGGCGGCTTCATCCCACTGGCTACCGGCTTGTTTTTTGTGCCAGTCGTAAATGCGGCCCACAAAGGGCGAGATAAGTTGCACCCGGGCTTGGGCGCAGGCCAGCGCTTGGCAAAAAGCAAACAGCAGCGTCAGGTTGGTGCGGATGCCGCGCCGCTCCAGGTGCGCCGCCGCCTCGATCCCCTCCCAGGTGGCGGCGATCTTGATCAGCACCCGGTCGATGTGCACCCCTTCGGCCTGGTAGAGCTCGATCAGGCGCTCGGCGCGGGTGATGGTGGCGGCGCTGTCGAAGCTCAGGCGGGCATCGACTTCGGTCGAAACCCGGCCGGGAATCAGGGCCAGAATCTCGCAGCCAAAGCGCACCAGTAGCCGGTCCACGATCTCGTCGGTGTCGCGCGTTCCAAAGCGCGCCACGGTCTGCGCCAGCAGCGGGGCGTAGTCGGGTTTTTGCACCGATTTGAGGATCAGCGAGGGGTTGGTGGTGGCATCCTGCGGCTGAAACTGCGCCAGTTGCAAAAAATCGCCGGTGTCGGCCACCACGGTGCTGTGTTGCTTGAGGGCTTGGAGTTGGTTCATGCTCGGGGCGCTGAAAGGAGCGGTTAAATCAGGGGCAGGCTGAGGCGGCGTATGACATCGGTGGTGGTCGGGCGCACGCCGCGCCACCAGGCAAAGGCCTCGGCGGCTTGCTCGACCAACATGCCCACGCCGTCGGCGAGCTGGCGCACCCCGGCTTGCTGGGCTTGGCGCAAAAAGGGCGTCAGGCCCTTGCCATAGACCATGTCGTAGGCCAAGCCATCGGGCTTGAAGGTGCGTGCGGGAAGCGGCAGCGTTTCGGCGCTCAGGCTGGCCGAGGTGGCGTTGAGCACCAGGTCGAAGCGCACCGACTGCGCCAATTCGTCAAAACCGCCCCCGTGCAACACGGCTGCATCGGCCCCCAGCGCAAGGAACTCGCGCACCAGCGCCTCGGCCTTGGCGGCGCTGCGGTTGAGCACCCACAACTGCGCCGGTCGGGCGCGCAGCAGCGGCAGGATGGCACCCCGGCTGGCCCCGCCGGCCCCGAGCAGCAGCACCGTGCGCCCGGCCAAGCGCAGGCCCAGGTTGTGGCTGAGGTCGCGCACCAGGCCGCTGCCGTCGAAGTTTTCGGCCAGGCAGCGATCGCCCTCGAACTTGAGCGCATTGGCGGCCCCGGCGCAGCGTGCGCTCTCGGCCAGGTGCGTGGCGTAGGCGCAGGCGTCGGGCTTGAAGGGCAGCGTCACGTTCACGCCGCGCCCGCCCTGGGAGCGAAAGCGCTCGACGGTGGCAGCAAACTGGCCCGCCCCCAAGGGGGCTTCGATGGCCTCGTAGCTCAAGATCTGGCCAGTGGCGGCGGCAAAGGCGCTGTGGATGGCGGGCGACTTGCTGTGGCCTATGGGGTGGCCGATGACGGCGTAGCGGTCCATGCGGGGCGGGTAGAAAGGGTGGATTCGGCGTTCAGGCAAACGCCGCATTGTCGCTGATGCGCTGGGCATCGACGTGGCGCAGTTAGAAGCGATTGCGCTGCTGCTGGTTTGCTTCTTCGTTCGACGCAACCTCACTGATACACCGCCCACCCGCGACCTGACGCGCCTGTTCATGGCCACCACCGACAAGGTGGCAGAGCTGTCGGGTGACGCCGTGGTGACGACGATTTGCGGCGAATTGCTGGCGGTGTCGACCAGCGACGAGATTTTCCGCAGCAAGCTGGAAGGCGCCATCTACGAGGAGAACGCCGGGGTCACCCGGTTTGTGCTGTGCGCCTTGGCCGAACAGGGCATGACCAAGGAGACCTGGGTCGATCTATGGAAGTACGAAGGCAAGCTCTTCGTGTGGACCATCGAGCACATCTTCCCTCAGGGCGACAACATTCCCGCGTCTTGGGTGACGATGATGGCGGGCGGAGATGAGAAGAAGGCCAGAGGCATTCAGGAAACGCATGCCCACAAGCTGGGCAACCTGACGGTCTCCGGCTTCAACAGCGCGCTGGGCAACAAGAGATTCAAAGACAAGCGCGACCGCACCGACAGCAAGGGCCGTGAGGTGGGCTACAAGAACGGATTCAAGCTCAACGCTGAAAATTGGCAGTGGCCGAGGCGTGGAGCGTGGCACAGATCGATGTGCGGACTGCCACGCTGGTGAGCCAAGCGATGAAACTATTTTCGCTCTGACAGGTGGTAGGCCATGCTGGCCCCCATTCACCCGTTGCCATATACAATTGCCATATATTCGTGACAAGGAGATGGGCATGTCTATCGGCACTGTGTTTGTCAATAACCGCACCCAAGCCGTGCGCCTCCCATTGGACGTTCGCCTGCCCGAGGGTGTACACAAAGTAGAGATACGGGCCAAGGGTAACGAGCGCATCATCGCGCCCCTAGGTCAAACGTGGGACAGCTTCTTCCTGGGTGGCCCGCCCCAAGTCAGTGAAGACTTCTTGCCTCAACGTGCCACGCAGCACCAGTCGGAGCGGGAAGTGCTCTGATGCTGCGCTACCTGCTTGACACCAACATCGTCATCTACGTGTTGAAACGACGCCCGGTCGAGGTTCTGTCGACCTTCAACGCCAATGCCAGTCGAATAGCCATTTCTTCCATTACCCTGGCCGAACTCTTGCACGGCGCCGAAAAAAGCAGCCGCGTGAGCGAGAACTTGTCTGCCATCGAGGACTTCTGCAGCCGCTTGGCCGTGTTGCCCTATGGCGCCAAGGCCGCACAGCACTATGGTGCCATTCGAGACGCCCTGGAAAAACTCGGTCAACCCATCGGGGTGAATGACCTGCACATTGCCGGCCACGCGCGCAGTGAGGGGATGGTTTTGGTGAGCAATAACGTTTCGGAATTTGCGCGCGTTCCTGCGCTCGAGGTAGAGAATTGGGTCCGCGCCCCAGAGTAAGTTCACGGGTCCGAAATTGGCGGAAATTGGTGGCGGAAATTGGGGTCAGACTACGGTTTCATCCCTGTGGATGGCGGGTGATTTGCTGTGGCCTATGGGGTGGCCGATGACGGCGTAGCGGTCCATGCGGGGCGGATAAAAGGGTGGATTCGGCGTTCAGGCAAACGCCGCATTGTCGCCGATGCGCTGGGCCTGATTCGTGTTGTCTTTGGCCAAAACAGCCGGTTTGCGCTACATTGGATGTCTATGACTGCTGCATCCAAACCCGAATCGGCAACTGCCGGCGCATCCCACGCCGCTCAACGCCCCAGCCCGGCGCTGTTCATTTCGCACGGCTCGCCCATGCTGGCGCTGGAGCCGGGCCAGACCGGCCCGGCGCTGGCGGTTTGGGCGCGCAGCGAATGCGCCGTGCAGCGGCCCAGCGCGGTGCTGGTGTTGTCGCCGCACTGGATGGCCGAATGCGCCGCCGTGATGACGCACCCCCAGCCCGCCACCTGGCACGACTTCGGCGGCTTTCCTGAGCCGCTGTACCGCTTGCAGTACCCGGCCCCGGGCGCCCCGGCGCTGGCGCAGCAGGTGCTGCACCTGCTGCAAGGGGCGGGCATTGCGGCGCGGCCCGATGCACAGCGCCCCTTCGACCACGGGGCTTGGGTGCCGCTGCGCTATCTGCTGCCCGAGGCCGATGTGCCGCTGCTGCAAGTGGCCCTGCCGCACGGCTACGGGCCGGCCGAGGTCTATGCCATGGGGCAGGCGCTGGCCCCCTTGCGCCAGCAGGGTGTGTGGCTGATCGGCTCGGGCAGCATGACGCACAATCTGCACGAATTTTTCACCACCCGCCCGGCGCAGGATGCCGCCCCAGCCGACTACGTGACCGCCTTTGCGCGCTGGGTCGAACAGCGGCTGCTGGCGCACGAGCGCGAGGCGCTGCTGCACTACCGCGAGCGCGCCCCGCACGCCGCGCGCGCCCACCCCACCGACGAGCATTTTTTGCCGCTCTTTTTTGCCCTCGGGGCGGCCGCTTGGGGTCAGCGCACCGGCCCACACACCCCGCCCGCGCAGCCGCACTATCTCACGCGCGAGGTGATGCACAGCCACCTAGCGATGGATGCGCTGGTTTTCCTTTGAGCGACCGCGCTGGGCTCGCCGCTGACTTGCAGGCGCAAGCCTGCGGGCTCGATCAGGCTGGCTTGGGGTAGAGCACCATCTGGGTGCAGCGAAAGAGGGCGATGGTTTTGCCTTCGTGGCTCACGGTGGCGTCCCAGACTTGGGTGGTTTTGCCCAGGTGCACGGCTTGGGCCACGCATTCGATGCGGCCTTGGCGTGCCGTGCCCAAGTGGTTGGATTTGAGTTCAAGGGTGGTAAAACCCGTGGCCGCGGCGGGCAAGCTGGCGATGCAGCCGTAACCGGCGCAGGTGTCGGCCAAGGTCACCACCGTGCCGGCGTGCAAAAAGCCGTTCGGGGCCATCAGTTGCGGGTGTACGTCGAGGTGGGCATGCAACTCGCCGCTGCCCACATGGGTGACGACGATGCCGAGCAAGCCGGGCAAGTGCCCGTGGCTGCGCTGGTTGAAGGATTCGGGGTTGAGCATGGTGGGGCAGCTTGCGATGGGGATGCGGTTTCGGGCTTGCTTCAGGCCTGCCACGGCAGGCGGCCCATTATCATCGTGGCAGGATCTGGTCACTGTCACCGATGCGCGCGGCCTTTGTGGCCCACGGTGGCCCACGGTCGCCCAAAGGAACACTCTAGTTGGCAGCACAACAACCCCTCATCGCCGTCATCGGCACCGGCGGCACCATTGCCGGTTGCGCGCCGCGCCCCGGCGACACCCTAAACTACCAAGCCGCCGTGCTGCCGGTGCAAAATTTGCTGGCGCGGCTGGAGCCGCCGCCGGGTTTTGCCCTCGAGGCGCAGCAACTGGCGCAGATCGACAGCAAGGACGTGGGCGAGGCGCACTGGCGCGCCCTGCTGCTGGCAGTGCAGCAGCAGCTCGAGCGGCCCCAGGTGCAGGGGGTGCTGGTCACCCATGGCACCGACACGCTGGAAGAGAGCGCCTTTTTGCTGCAAACGGTGCTGCAGCCGGCCAAGCCGGTGCTGCTGGTGGGGGCCATGCGCCCGAGCACGGCCTTGCTCAGCGACGGCGCGCAGAACCTGGCCGACGCCCTGTGGCTGGCCGCAGTGCCCGGTGCCTGCGGGGTGCTGGTGCCATGCGCGGGCCGGGTCTATGCCGGGCACGAGGTGCGCAAGCTGCATCCGCATCGGCTCGATGCCTTTGGCGCAGGCGACGCCGGTGCCTTGGCGGCGCTGCAAGGTGGGCGCTTGCAGCGCTGGCGGCCGTGGCCGGGTGAGCATCGGCGCGCACAGCCGTTCCAGCCAACCCTGCTGCAGCGCCTGCTGGCCGATGCGCCTTGGCCGAGGGTGGAGTGGATCAGCAGCCACGGTGCCCAAAGCGGGGCGGTGGTGCGGGCGCTGCTGCTGCAACACGCGCAAGCCGATGGCGCCGAGGCGCCGCTGCGCGGCCTGCTGGTGGCCGGCACCGGCAACGCCACGGTTCACTTGGCGCTGGCGCAGGCCTTGCGCCAAGCTGAACAAGCCGGGGCGGTGGTGTGGCGCTGTTCGCGCATCGGCAGTTGTGTGCCCTCAGGGCCGGATGCGGCGCAGTTTTTGCTAGATGGGGCTGACGCCGGATTGGGTGCGTTGGGCTATGACGCGGCATCGGGCGCTGCATCAACCGAGCGGCCCGCGCTTCCAACGACCGACTTCCCCGTGACCGCACTGCCGCCTGCGCAAGCGCGGTTGGCATTGCAGCTGCATTTGCTCTAGCGCCCAGCCGGCGCGACCTTAGCCCTGCAACGCCGCTAGGGCGCGGGCCGTGATGTCTTCCACCGCACCGGTGCCGCTGATGGAGCGGTATTTGGGGGCCGAGGCCGGCTCGGCGGCCGCCCAGGCCGAGTAGTAATCGACCAGCGGGCGGGTCTGGGCGCTGTAGACCTCGAGCCGCTTGCGCACCGTGTCTTCCTGGTCGTCGGCGCGCTGCACCAGCGGCTCGCCGGTGAGGTCGTCGAGGCCGGCGACCTTGGGTGGGTTGAACTTGAGGTGGTAGGTGCGCCCCGAAGCCGGGTGCGAGCGGCGCCCGCTCATGCGCTCGATGATGGCCTCGAAGGGCACATCGATCTCCAGCACGTAGTCCAGCCGCACGCGAGCGGCCTTGAGGGCGTCGGCCTGCGGCAGGGTGCGCGGAAAGCCATCGAACAAGAAACCCTGGGCGCAGTCGGGCTGCGCAATCCGGTCTTTGACCAAGCCGATGATGAGATCGTCCGAAACCAGCCCGCCGGATTCCATCACCGATTTGGCTTGCAGCCCCAAGGGGGTGCCGGCCTTGACGGCGGCGCGCAGCATGTCGCCGGTGGAGATCTGAGGGATGCCAAATTTCTGACAGATGAAGCTGGCTTGGGTGCCTTTGCCGGCACCGGGGGCGCCCAACAGGATCAGTCTCATGGATGGCCTTTGTTCTGAAGTGGTTGCGATTCGATCGGGCCTGCGCCATAGCCGTGCGCAAGCCTAGCCGTACAAAGCTCAACTAATGAGGATAGCACGGCTCGGCTTGAGCCAAGCTTACAGGGGCGCTGGACTTGCAGCGTCCCAGAGCGCGCGCACCCGCTCTAGGTCGGCTGGCGTGTCCACGCCCGGCCCTGGGGCTTGCTGCGTCACATGGACCGCGATGCGCTCGCCGTGCCAGAGCACGCGCAACTGCTCCAGTGCCTCGCACTGCTCCAGCGGGGCCGCCGGAAGCAGCGGGAAGCGGCGCAAAAAACCGACCCGGTAGCCGTACACGCCGATGTGGCGCAGTGGCGGCGGCTGCTGCGCGCAGGCGGGATCGGCCGTCGGTGCAGCGGGCCGGTCGCGCCAATGCGGGATCGGGGCGCGGCTGAAATACAGCGCCCGCCCATGGGCGTCCAGCACCACCTTGACCACATTTGGATTCAGGAAATCGGCTGCGTTGTGCAAGGGGTGCGCGGCCGTGCTCATCACGCAGTCGGGGTGCTGCTGCAGTTGCTGCGCCACGGCTTGCAGCAGTTCGGGGGCCATGAGGGGTTCGTCGCCCTGCAGGTTGACGACCAAGGCCTCGTCGGGCCAGCCCAGCAGGGCGCAGGCTTCGGCCAAGCGGTCGCTGCCGCTGGCGTGGTCGGGCCGCGTCAGCAGCGCGGCTATGCCGTGGCGTTGGCAGGCCTGCACGATGGCGGGGTCGTCGGCGGCCACCGTGACCGACAGCGCCTGGCTGGCCAAGGCGCGCTGCGCCACCCGCACCACCATCGGCGCACCGCCGATGTCGGCCAAGGGCTTGCGCGGCAGCCGGGTCGAGCCCAAGCGGGCGGGTATCAGGATGTGAAAGGCGGCAGGGCTCAAGGCGCTCGAGGGGGCTTCAAAGTGCGTTGCCCAGCGCGTTGACCGGGGGGTCAGGCCGCGCCGCTTCTTCGGCGCTGATGGGGCGCGCCTCGTTTTCCAGCATGATCGGAATGCCGTCACGGATCGGGTAGGCCAGCCGGGCGCTGCGCGAAATCAGCTCTTGCTGCTCGCGCTTGTAGACCAGCGGCCCTTTGGTGACGGGGCAGACCAACAGGGAGAGGAGTTTGGCATCCATGGCCGGGATGATACCCGCTTGCTGCGCTCAATGCCTGCTTGGCGGCGCAGTCCTGCGCTGTGCGGCGCCATGCAAAAGGCGCATTGGCCGGGGGTGCTGCTTTTTTCATGTGCCGTTCACGGTGAGGGCGCACACACGGTGCGGGTTCAACATGAGGGCCGATAGAATGGCCGCATGTCCTACCTCGTTTTGGCCCGCAAGTACCGGCCGCAGAACTTTGCCCAGATGGTCGGCCAGGAGCACGTGGTGCAGGCCTTGGGCAACGCCTTGCGCAGCCAGCGGCTGCACCACGCCTACCTGTTCACCGGCACGCGCGGGGTGGGCAAGACCACGGTGTCGCGCATTCTGGCCAAGTCGCTCAACTGCACCGGGCCCGATGGGGCGGGTGGCATCACGGCCGAGCCTTGTGGCGTCTGCGCGGCCTGCCGCGAGATCGACGCCGGGCGCTTCGTCGATTACACCGAGCTCGACGCCGCCTCCAACCGCGGGGTGGATGAGGTGCAGGCGCTGCTGGAGCAGGCGGTCTACAAGCCGGTGCAGGGGCGCTTCAAGGTGTTCATGATCGACGAGGTGCACATGCTCACCGGGCACGCCTTCAACGCCATGCTCAAAACGCTGGAGGAGCCGCCCGCCTATCTCAAGTTTGTGCTCGCCACCACCGACCCGCAAAAAGTGCCGGTGACGGTGCTCAGCCGCTGCCTGCAGTTCAACCTGCGCCCCATGCCGCCGCAGACGGTGCAGCAGCACTTGGAGCAGGTGTTGCAGGCCGAGCAGGTGCCGTTCGAGGCCGGGGCGCTGCGGCTGCTGGCGCGTGGCGCGCGCGGCTCCATGCGCGATGCGCTCAGCCTGACCGACCAAGCCATTGCTTTTGGGGCCGGCCAGGTGTTTGAGGCCCCCGTGCGCCAGATGCTGGGCGCAGTCGAGCGCGGCCACGTGCTGCACCTGCTGGAGGCGCTGGCGGCAGGCGACGGCGCGGGCGTGGTGCAGACGGTGCAGCAATTGCGCCTGCAAGGCTACGCTGCCGCATCGGCGCTGGAAGAGATGGTGGGCCTGCTGCAGCGCATGGCGGTGCTGCAGGCGGTGCCGGCGCAGTTGCAGCCGCACGACCCAGAAGACGCCGACTGCGCCCGCTTGGCGGGCTTGCTGCCACCGGACCTGATGCAACTGCTTTACAGCCTGTGCCTGCACGGGCGTGCCGAACTCGGGTTGGCCCCGGATGAGTATGCGGCGCTCAATATGGTGCTGCTGCGGCTGCTGGCTTTTTGGCCCGAAGGGGTGGAAAAAAAAAGCCTGAAAACGGCTGAGTCGGTGCGGCTTGGGGTGGCGGTGGCGGTGGCGGAGTCTGCACCGGCACCTGCACCCAGGCCGCTGCCAATGGCAGTGGCCGAGCCGTCACCGCCGTTTCAGGCATCCAATCGCGTGCCTGCGCCCAGCAAGGCCGTGAGCGACGAGCCGATTTTTCAGCCTACCCCTGAGCACGCGGCCCCTGAGCCCGCATCCTCAGAGCCCGCTCCCGAACCTATTCCCAAGCCAGCGCCGCAAGCCAGCACCGATCAGACGCTGCCCGATTTCTGGCAAACCGTGGTAAATGACTTGCTGCAACGCGAGGCCGTGACGGCACTCACGCGCGAGCTGGCCTTGCAGTCGGTGCTGGTGCGGCGCGAGGCCGATTGCTGGACGCTGCGCGTGGGCCAGTCCGCCCTGGCCCAAGGCAGCGCGCGCGAGCGCTTGCAAGCTGCGCTGGCACAGGCTGGTTACGCGGTGCGGCTGGAGCTGGAAATCGCCGCCGCCCAAGACACCCCAGCCCAGCGCGCCGCCGCCGCCGCGCAGGCGCGTTTGCAAGCTGCGCACGCGTACTTGCAGCAAGACCCCTTCGTGCAAGCCATGCAGCGCGATTTTGGCGGCAAAATCCTGCCCGGCAGCGTGCAGGCGCTGTGAGCCACAATCCACCCCATTACACACAACCCCCACAAGGAAACCCATGTTCAACAAAGGACAACTGGCCGGCCTGATGAAGCAGGCGCAGGCAATGCAGGACAACATGAAAAAGGCGCAGGACGAACTGGCCACGCTCGAAGTCACGGGCGAATCCGGTGCCGGGCTGGTCAAGGTGGTGATGAATGGCAAGCACGCGGTGCGCCGCGTCAGCATCGACCCCAGCCTGCTGGCCGAAGACAAAGACATGCTGGAAGACCTAGTCGCCGCCGCCTTCAACGCCGCCGTGCGCCGGGTGGAGGAAAACTCGCAGGAAAAGCTGGGCAAACTCAGCGCCGGAATGCCGAGCTTGCCCGGCGGCCTCAAGCTGCCCTTCTAAACCCACCCATCCGCCCAGCAGGAGCAGCAGAGCATGGCGAAACCGCTGGAAGCGCTGCTGCGTGCGCTGCAAAGCCTGCCCGGGGTGGGGGCCAAATCGGCCTCGCGCATGGCTTTTCATTTGCTGCAGCACGACCGCGCCGGCGCGCTGGAACTGGCGCGCGCACTCACGCGCGGGCTGGCCGAGCTGCGCCATTGCTCGCGCTGTTTCACTTTTACCGACGCTGAGTTGTGCGCCACTTGCGCCGACCCGCAGCGCGACGACAGCCTGCTGTGCGTGCTCGAAACCCCGGCCGACCAGGCCGCGCTGGAGCGCACCGGCGTGTACCGGGGGCGCTACTTCGTGCTGATGGGCAAGCTCGGTCCCCTGGCCGCGCCGGGGCCACAAGACAATGGCCTGCAGCGCCTGATGGAGCGGCTGCACAGCCCCGAAGCCTCTGCTGTGCGCGAGCTGGTGCTGGCCACCAGCTTCACCGCCGAGGGCGAAGCCACCGCGCACCTGATTGCCCAGGCGCTCAAGGGCCGCGAGATCAAAGTGACCCGGCTGGCGCGTGGTGTGCCGCTGGGCAGCGAGCTGGAATACGTGGATTTGGGCACCATCGCCCATGCCTTGGCAGACCGGCGCTGATGCCTTGAGCCCAAGCCGCGCCCGGCGCTCAGCCGTAGCGCCCGGTGATGTAATCCTCGGTGCGCTTCACCTTGGGGTTGGTGAAGATCATATCGGTGGGGCCGAACTCGACCAGCTCGCCCATGTGCATGAAGGCGGTGTGGTTCGACACCCGCGCCGCCTGGTGCATGTTGTGGGTCACGATCAGGATCGTTACCTTGTTTTTGAGTTGGCCGATCAAGTCCTCGATCGAGTCGGTAGCGATCGGGTCCAGCGCCGAGGTGGGCTCATCGAAAAGCAGGATTTCGGGGTCGGTGGCCAAGGCGCGTGCGATGCACAGCCGCTGCTGCTGGCCGCCCGAGAGGTTAAAAGCCAACTGCTGCAGCCGGTCTTTCACTTCCTCCCACAGCGCCGCACCGCGCAGAGCTTCTTCAACCTTTTCATCGATCAGCGCGCGCTGGCGCACCCCGCGCACGCGCAGGCCGTAGGCCACATTTTCGTAAATGGTTTTGGGGAAGGGGTTGGGCTTTTGGAACACCATCGAGATGCGCATGCGCACCTCGATCGGGTCGATGTCGGCACCCAAGATGTTGATGCCGCCTGGGTTGACGACGATCTCGCCCTCGTAGCGGTTACCCGGGTAGAGGTCGTGCATGCGGTTGAAGCAGCGCAAAAACGTGCTCTTGCCGCAACCCGAGGGGCCGATCAAGGCCGTGACGCTGTTGGCCGCTAAGCCGAGGTTGATCGACTTCAGGGCCTGCACCCCGCCCGCATAAAAGAAGTTCAGGTTGCGCGCTTGGGCTTTGATTTCGGTGTGTTCGAGGATTTCCGAGCCATGGGCCGCGTTCGGGGCAGTAGAAGCAGGATAGAGCATGATTGAGTGGTTTTACCAACGAATGCGTTTGCGGTAGCGGTAGCGCAGCCAGATCGCCAGCGCATTCATGGCCAGCGTGATGCACATCAGCACCACACCGGCGGCGGCGGCCAGTTCGTGAAACGCCGGTTGCGGGCGCGAAACCCAGTTGAACATCTGGATCGGCATCACGGTGAAGGGGTCGAACAGCCACGCGAACGAGACGAAGGGGAAAACGTCGGTGATGGGCGCGGGCGGCAAAAAGGCGATGAAGGTCAAAGCGCCGATGACGATCAGGGGCGCGGTCTCGCCCACGGCGGTGGCGGTGCCGATGATCACGCCGGTGAGGATGCCGCCCTTGGAGTAGGGCAGCAGGTGGTCGCGCGTGGCTTGGCCCTTAGTGGCGCCGAGCGCGTAGGCGGCTTCGTGGATGGATTGCGGAATCGAGCGGATGGCCTCGCGTGTGTTCATGATCACCACCGGCAGGATCATCAGCGCCATGGTCAGTCCGGCGGTGAGCACGCTCTCCCCCAGGCCCCAGGTGTGCACGAACAGGCTCAGCGCCAGCAGCCCGTAGATGATGGGCGGCACACCGGCCAGGTTGGTGATGTTGATTTCGATCAAATCCATCAGCCAGTTGCGCTTGGCATAGATTTCCAAGTAGATGCCGGCCGCCACGCCCACCGGAACTGCTGCCAAGATGGTGACCGAAATCACCAACAGCGAGCCCACCCATGCCGACAAGATGCCCGAGCGCTCCGCCATGCGCGAGGGAAAAGAGGTGAAAAAATCTGGGGTGATGCGGTGGTAGCCGTCCACCACCATGGAAAGAATCAAAGCCAGCAGCACCAGCACGCAAAACAGCATGGCCGCGAGCGCGGTTAAGGCAAAGATGTGATCCCAGCGCTTGTGCGCCACGATCATGGCGCGCACGGCTTGGATTTGTGGATCGGGTCGGCTCATGATCAATAGCTCTCGCGGTAGCGGCGCCGCATGAAGTGGCCCAGTATATTGAGCACCAGCGTCATGAGCAGCAGCACCAGCCCGACGGCAAAAATGCTTTGGTAGGCAATGGTGCCATGCGCCACGTCACCGATCGCGACCTGGGCGATGTAGGCGGTGAGGGTGGCGGCGGGCTGGGTCGGGTCCAGCGTCAGGTTGGCTTGTTGGCCCGCGGCAATGGCCACGATCATGGTTTGCCCAAGCGCCACCGACATGGCCAGAATATAGGCCGCCACGATGCCCGAGAGCGCCGCCGGAAACACCACGTACCGAGCGGTTTGCAGCCGCGTGGCCCCCATGGCGTAAGAGCCCTCGCGGATGTCCATGGGCACGGCGCGCATGGCGTCTTCGCTCATTGAGCTCACAAAGGGGACGATGCTGACGCCGATCACCAGACCGGCCGACAACATATTGAAACCGGGCAGACCGGGGATGATCTGTTGCAGCAGTGGCGTAACCAGCAGCAGCGCAAAGTAGCCATAGACCACCGAGGGCACGCTGCTGAGCATTTCGAGTGTCGGTTTAAAAAACTCGCGCACCCGACTCGGGGCAAATTCACCCAAGTAGAGGGCGGCCAAGGTGCCCAAAGGCACCGCCACCAACAAGCCGATCGAGGTCACCACCAAGGTGGCACCCACCAAGGGCATGACGCCGTAGCGCGGGTCGGCAAACAGCGGCGTCCACTGCGTGTCGGTGAGGAATTCGCGCAGCGAAACCTCGCGAAAAAAGCTCATGGATTCGAGCACCAGTATCGAGACCACCGCCAGCGTAATTGCGATGGCCGACATGGCAGACAAAAAAAGCAGGGAATGAACCACGCGCTCCTTGACGTGGCGGGCCGGTTGCGGGCTAAATCGGGAGCGCGTGGGATTCATCGACTATTAAAGTGTGTCAGTGGGATCAAGCCGACTCAAAGCCGGGGCTCACGCCGCATCACGTCTTGGATGCGCACGCCCACCACGGGCTCGCCGGTGGCAAAACGGGTGCCCAAGCGGTTGTCGCGCAGGTGCCCGGCCGCCACGGTGTAGGCCTCGGCAGGCAGCGGCACGAAGCCGACTTCGCGTGACAAACGCGCCCCTTGGGTGAGGAAGAACTCGGCGAACTGGCGCACTTCGGGGCGCTGAAGCGAGCGCTCGGATACGTAGATGAACAGCGGGCGCGCCAGCGGCTGGTAGATGCCGGCGATCACGTTCTCCATGGTCGGGGCCACGGCGGCACCGCCGGTTGCCGGGACGATGCTGACCGAGCGCAGCCGCTCCCGGTTGGCTTCGTAGTAGGCCATGCCGAAGTAGCCCAGCGCACCGCGGTCGCGCGCAATGCCCATGACGGTCACGTTGTCGTCTTCGGTCGCCATGTAGTCGGTGCGGCTCTGGCCGCTGCGGCCCATGATGGCTTCGGTGAAGTAGTCGAAGGTGCCGGAAGCCGAGCCGGGGCCGAACAGCGTCAGGGCCTGGTCGGGGAAGGCGGGGTCAACCTGGCGCCAGTTGGTGATGCGGCCAGTGGCGGTCGGCTCCCAGATGGTGCGCAGTTGCGCCACCGTGAGCTGGCGCGCCCAGGTGTTGTCGCGGTGCACGGCCACGGTGAGGGCGTCAAAGGCCACGGGCAGTTCGATGAAGCGGATGCCGGCGGCGCGGCAGGCCTCGATTTCGGCGGCGCGGGCCGGGCGCGAAGCGCCGGTCACGTCGATTTCGCCACGGCAAAAGCGGGCGAAGCCGCCGCCGGTGCCCGACACGCCGACCGTGACGCGCACGTTGCGGTTGGCTTGTTGAAACTCTTCGGCTACGGCCTCGGAGATCGGGAACACGGTGCTGGAGCCATCGACCCGCACCGTGGCGGTTTGGGCCCAAGCGGGTGTCAGGGCTGTGACGCCGCCCAACAGAGCTGCCGTGGACAGCGCCAAAAAGGCACGTTTGCTTTGCATGTGAATCTCCAAAATGAAAAAATCGATTGAGCCGCATTCAGCCCGCCGACGGCTTGCAAGGGACTGACCCGCGTATCATGGCTGGGGATTGTGAAAATTCGGTGACATTTCCGAGTGTGGCAAGCAATCGCTAGGGGGTATCTGGCTTGCTGTTGGGGTGGTCTGTGGTGGGACAATCCAGCCCATGTCCGATACGCCCGATCCAATCGATGCGCCCCGCGCGCGCCTGCAAACCCTGCGCGCTTTGTTGCAGCGGCACGCGCACCTCTACCATGTGCTGGATGCGCCCGAGGTGCCCGATGCCCAGTACGACGCCTGGTGGCAAGAGCTGTTGCAACTCGAGGCCTTGCACCCCGAATGGGTGGCGCCCGATTCGCCCAGCCAGCGCGTGGGGGCGCCGCTGCGTGAGGGTTTTGCGCCGGTTGCGCACCGGGTGCCGATGCTCAGCATCCGCACCGAAACCGATACCCAGCCCAGCGGGGCCTTGGCTTTTGATGCGCGCCTGCGCAAAGAACTCGGCCTGTCGCCCACCGACCCCGAGCTGGCCTACCTGGCCGAGCCCAAGTTTGACGGGCTGGCCATCAACCTGCGCTACGCGGCGGGCCTGTTGGTGCAGGCCGCCACCCGCGGCGATGGCGCTACGGGCGAGGACGTGACGCACAGCGTGCGCACCATCGGCGCGATTCCCTTGCGGCTCGATGAGCGCGTGCGCCCAGCCCCGGCGCTGCTGGAGGTGCGCGGCGAGGTGTTCATGCGCCGCGACGACTTTGAGGCGCTTAACGAGCGCCAGCGCCAGCGCATCGCCGCCGGAGCCAAGGGCGAAAAAACCTTTGTCAACCCGCGCAATGCGGCGGCCGGGGCGGTGCGCCAGCTCGATCCCGCCATCACGGCCGAGCGGCGCCTGAGTTTTTTTGCCTACGGTTGGGGTGAAATTCGCATGCTTGCCGATGCCGCTGCGCCCAGCGCTGCAACGGCGGACGGCGTGCCCATGGCGCCCCCTTTTGCCAGCCAGCACGAGGGCTTGCTGGCCCTGCGCGACTGGGGGGTGCCGGTTTGCGATCTGGTGCAGCGCTGCTATGGGGCGCTCGAACTGGTGCAGTACCACCAACGCATCGGGGCCTTGCGCGACAGCCTGCCGTTTGACATCGACGGCGTGGTCTACAAGCTCGATCGCCTTGAGTGGCAGCAGCGGCTGGGCTTTGTGACGCGCGAGCCGCGCTGGGCCTTGGCGCACAAATACCCGGCGCAAGAGCAGAGCACGCAGGTGCTGGCGATCGAGGTGCAGGTGGGGCGCACCGGCAAGCTCACGCCAGTGGCCCGGCTGGCGCCGGTGTTCGTGGGCGGCGTGACCGTCACCAACGCCACCTTGCACAATGCCGAGGAGGTGCTGCGCAAAGACGTGCGCGTGGGCGACACTGTGGTCGTGCGCCGCGCCGGCGACGTGATTCCCGAAGTGGTGGGGGTGGTGCCAGATTTGGGTTCGAGCGGCGCCGCGCGCGGCCCGGCGTGGCAGATGCCGCTGGCCTGCCCGGTGTGCGGCTCCGCCTTGCTGCGCGAGCCCGACTCGCCTGAGCAGCGCTGCGGCGCCGGCTTGAGTTGCCCGGCCCAGCGCAAGCAGGCGCTGTGGCACGCCGTCAGCCGGCGCGCGCTGAACATCGAAGGCTTGGGCGACAGGCTGATCGAGCAACTGGTGGATTCGGGCAAGGTGCGCAGCCTGCCCGATCTGTACCGCCTAAACGCGCACGAGCTGGCCGGGCTCGAGCGCATGGCCGACAAATCGGCGCTCAATTTGATGCAGGCCATCGAGGCCTCCAAGCGCACCACCTTGGCCCGCTTGCTGTATGCGCTGGGCATGCGCCACGTAGGCGAGCGCACCGCCAAAGACCTGGCGCAGCACTTTGGCAGCTTGCAGCGCTTGCAGCAGGCCAGCGAGGAAGAGTTGCTGCAAGTGCCCGATGTGGGGCCGGTGGTGGCGCAAAGCGTGCACGATTTTTTTCGCCAACCCGCGCACCTCGAGCTGCTGGCGCAACTGCGCCAAGGCGGCGTGCACTGGAGCGAAGGCGAAGGCGAAGGCGAGGGCGCGCCTGCGCTACCCCTAGCCGGCAAAACGCTGGTGCTCACCGGCACCCTGCCCACGCTCTCGCGCGAGGCGGCGCAGGCGCTGATCGAGGCCGCCGGCGGCAAGGTGAGCGGCTCGGTGAGCAAGAAAACGGCCTACGTGGTGGCGGGCAGCGAGGCCGGCTCCAAGCTGGAGCGGGCGCGCGAACTCGGGCTGCCGGTGCTAGACGAAGCGGGACTGCGCGCGCTGCTTAAAGCGGAGGCGGATTAAAGCTGGGCCACCGAGCCAGCGCCGGGCCGCCCCAAGCTGGCGAGAGCCCCCTCGGGGGGCAGCGCAGGCGCGCAGCGCCAAGCGTGGGGGCCACCGAGCCAGCGCCGGGCCGCCCCAAGCTGGCGAGAGCCCCCTCGGGGGGCAGCGCAGGCGCGCAAGCGCCAAGCGTGGGGGGCATCCGCTCTAGTCTGACTCGAGAGCATGCAGCAGGTCGTGGTTTAGCTGCGCCTGCGCCCGCACCAGATGCAGGTGTGGGCCGCGAATCAGAAAGGTGTCCTCGACGCGCTCGCCCAGCGTGCTGATCTTGGCCAGTTGCACATCCACCTGGTGCTGCGCCAGCACGCGCGCCATGGCGTACAGCAGCCCGATGCGGTCGCTGGCCGACACGGTGAGCAGCCAGCGCTGGCCCTTTTCGTCGGGTTGCAGGCCCACGCGCGGCAGAATCGGAAAGCTTTTCACGCGGCGCGACAAGCGTCCCTTGCTGGGCGCGGGCAAAGGGCCGCCTTGTTGCAGCGTCAGCGGCAGGTCGTTCTCCACCTGCGCGATCCACTCGCGATGCTGCTCCGGCATGCTGGCCGGCAACACCTGAAAGGTATCGAGCGCAAAACCATCGAGGGTGGTGTGGATTTTGGCGTCTTGGATGCTAAAACCACCGCGATCAAAATACGCGCAGGCGCGCACGAACAATTCGGCGTGGTCGGCGGTGTGGATCAAGACCTGCAACCCTTCCCCCACGGGCGATTGGCGGGCGCGCACCAAGGGGCTGGGCGGTGCCTCGCGCAGAAACGCAGCCCCCGGGGCCGATTCGCGCTCATGCAGCGCTTTGCTGATCTGGCGCGTGTGCCAGGCGATTTCGTCGGCCGAGTGGCGCATGAAGTAGCCCACGTCGAGCTGCTGCCACAGGCGCTGGTGCGCCTGCTGCGGCAGCGCGTGCAGCGCCAGCCGGGCCAGCGCCTCGCGTTTGCGGGCTTCGATCTCGGCCGCCGGGTCGGGGGCGGCGCCACCGAGCACGCGCACGGTGGCGTGGTACAGGTCTTCGAGCAGCTTGCCCTTCCAGGCGTTCCAGACCTTGGGGCTGGTGCCGCGGATGTCGGCCACCGTGAGCAGGTACAGGCCGGTCAGGCGGCGTTCGTTGCCGACCCGGCGCGCAAAGGCGGCGATCACGTCGGGGTCGGACAAGTCCTCTTTTTGCGCCACCCGGCTCATGCTCAGGTGCTCGGTCACCAAGAAGTGGATCAGATCGGCGTCGGCGCGCTCGATGCCGTGCTGGCGCGCAAAGCTGGCCACCTCGCGCGCACCGACCTCGGAGTGGTCGCCCCCCCGGCCCTTGCCGATGTCATGAAACAGCGCCGCCACATAAAGCAGCCACGGTTTGTCCCAGCCTGCGGCCAGGCGCGCGCAAAAGGGGTATTCGTGCGCATGCTCGGGGATGAAAAACCGGCGCATATTGCGCAGCACCATCAGAATGTGCTGATCGACCGTGTAGACGTGGAACAAGTCGTGCTGCATCTGCCCGACGGTGCTGCGAAAGGCCCACAGGTAGCGCCCCAGCACCGAGGTCTGGTTCATGAGCCTGAAGGCGTGCGTGATGCCGCTGGGCTGCTGCAAAATGCGCATGAAGGTGGCGCGGTTGCGCGGGTCGCGTCGGAAGGCGGCGTTCATCAGCCCGCGCGCGTTGTAGAGCGCACGCAGGGTGCGCGCCGACAGCCCGGTGATGCCGGGCGCGGTCTGGTGCAGCAAGAAGGTTTCCAGTATGGCTTGCGGGTGCTGCCAGTACAGGTCGTCGCTGGCGATTTCGAGCATGCCGTCTTTGTCGAAAAAATGCTCGGTGAGGGCGCGCAGGGGCGGCGCGTTGCCGCGCTGGTCGGTGTCGATGCGCTCTTGGATGTTGAGCAACAGCACCTCGTTGAGCTGCGTCACGGCCTTGGCGGCCCAGTAGTAGCGCCGCATCAGGGCTTCGCTGGCGCGGCGTGCGCCACGGGCGTGCAGGGCTTTGGGGCTTTGTGCCTCATCGCCCTCGAGCTGGGCGCGGTAGCCAAAGGCCTGCGCCAGCGCCGATTGCAAATCGAACACCAGCCGGTCTTCGCGCCGCCCGGCCAGCACGTGCAGCCGGGCCCGAATCAGGCTCAGCAGCGCCTCGTTGGCCTTGAGCTGGCGCCCCTCCAGCGCCGTGGCCAAGCCGCGTTGCACCAGTTCGTCCCACGAGTGGCCCAAACCGGCGGCCTTGGCCAGCCAAAGGATGGTGTGCAGGTCGCGCAAGCCCCCGGGCGACTCCTTGCAGTTGGGCTCCAGCGCGTAGGGCGTGTTTTCGTATTTCTGATGGCGCTGGCGCTGCTCCAGCAGCTTGGCCTGCATGAAGGCGCGCGCATCGAGTGCGTCGAGCAGCGCGCAGACCAGCGACTCGAAGGGCTTGCGGGCCCCGGCCAGCCAGCGGCTTTCCAGCAAGGCGGTCTGCACCGTGACGTCGGCCGCGGCCTCGTGCAGGCACTGCGCCTGCGTGCGCACGCTCGAGCCAATGGTGAGCCCCACGTCCCAGCAGGCGCCGATAAAGCCCTCCAGCGCCACCTTGACGGCCGGTTGGGCCTCCAGATCCAGCGCCTCGGGCAGCAGCAGCAGCACGTCGATATCGGAATGCGGAAACAGCTCGACCCGTCCGTAGCCCCCCACCGCCACCAGCGTGCAGCCCGGCGGCAGCGCGGCCTGGCGCCAGAGCTGGCGCAACACCTCGTCGGCCAAACGCGCCAGCCGCCGCAGGGGGGCGTGGATGCCGCGCGCCGTGCCTTCCCAGTGGCCGATGCTCGCCAATAGGGCTGCCCGGTCGTCTTGGTAGCGCTGGCGCAGAGCGGAAAGCGGGGCTGCTGGGGCGGGTATGGCCTGCATGGAGGGGGTGTGCATGCAAAAAAGGGGCTGCAGCAGCTTGTGGGCGCCAGCCGCTCGGCCCGGGATCAGGCCTGCCGGCCTGCGTTGGCGCTTGGCGGTGGCGGCGAACCGGCCGAGAGCGTCAGAATTTCGAAACCGCTTTCGGTGCACAGCACGGTGTGCTCCCATTGCGCCGAGAGCGAGCGATCTTTGGTGGCGATGGTCCAGCCGTCGCCCATTTCGCGGATCTCGCGCCGCCCTTGGTTGATCATGGGCTCGATGGTGAAGGTCATGCCGGCTTGCAGCGCCATGCCGGTGCCGGGGCGGCCATAGTGCAGCACCTGCGGCTCCTCGTGAAACTGCTGCCCGATGCCGTGGCCGCAGAACTCGCGCACCACCGAATAGCCGGCGGCCTCGGCGTGCTGCTGGATGGCGTGCCCGATGTCGCCCAAGCGCGCCCCCGGGCGCACGCGCTCGATGCCTTTGTACATCGCTTCGTAGGTGATGGTGCACAGGCGCAGCGCCGCCGGGGCTGTGGCGCCGACCACGAACATGCGGCTGGTGTCGCCGTGCCAGCCGTCTTTGATCACGGTGACGTCGATGTTGACGATATCGCCGCGCTTGAGCGGCTTGTCGTTGGGGATGCCGTGGCAGATCACCTGGTTGACCGAGGTGCAGATGCTCTTGGGGTAGGGCGCATAACCGCCGGGCGCGTAGTTGAGCGGGGCCGGAATGGCCTGCTGCACCCCGACGATGTAGTCGTGCGCCAGCCGGTCGAGCTCGTTGGTGCTGACGCCGGCCTGCACGAACGGGCCCAGATAGTCCAGCACTTCGCTGGCTAGGCGCCCGGCGCGGCGCATGCCTTCGATGCCTGCTGCGTCCTTGATGGTGACGGTCATGTGAAAAATGAAATCCGCAAAGATGGCCTGCCCGACAGGGGGTCGAACCTGTGACCTACGGCTTAGAAGGCCGCTTCGGGCATGTACAGAAAAAAGGGCAGTGGAAAAACGCGATGATACATGGTGGGTGCGGGTGCGCCGCCGGGGGGCACGCCGATGTGTCGGCGACCTTCGATCGCAAAAGCGACGCCGAGGCCTACGAGCGCCGAAGGCCTCGCCGCGCTGTGGGCATAAAACGCTGCGCTGGACGCGCAAGCGGCGCGGCTGGCGGGGCAAATGTCCGATGCGGCCACACCGATGCGGCGATAGAGCGATGCAGGTACACTGGCAACTTCTTCTCTACGCACGAGCCCTTCCTGATGCCTAAGACCACACTGGTATTCGCCGTCCTGCTGATCGCCCTTGGGGTGGTTGCCTTCGGGATCTCCTCGAACCGCACCGCCCTGCTGCCAGCCTACCTAGGCGCTGCGCTTGCAGTGTTGGGTGGTCTCTCGCTGGCCTTCGCAGGCGCCCGCAAGCACCTGATGCACGTGGCCACGGTGGTGGCGTTGCTCGGGGCACTCGCACCGGCAGCGGTGCTGCTGATCCGCGCCGCGCAGATGAGCCCGCTCGCGCTGTGGGTCAACATCGGCATGCTGGCACTGTCTGGGGGGCTGCTCGTGCTGATGCTGCGCTCCTTCATCGCCGCCCGTCGAAGGGCATAGGAAATTCAACCGGTTCCCTACGTGCTGGCTTGGCCTGATCAGGCTGCTGCGCGTCCCCGCATCTCGATATGAAATCCCGCTGCCGCTGCCCTATTCACCAGCGCATCTAGGCCGAACAAGTTGATCTTGCCGCGCATCAGGTCGGGGATGCGCGGCTGAGTTACGCCGAAGAGCTGGGCGGCTTGCATTTGGCTCATTTGGGTGTGGATGAGGTGGTTGTTCAGCTCCATCATCAGGGCGGATCGCAGAAGGGGCTAATAATTGCCCCAAAATTGCCGATCAGCGACATTGGAAAAATGCGCTAACCTGTTAATTTTATGGCCTGCCCGACAGGGGTCGAACCTGTGACCTACGGCTTAGAAGGCCGTTGCTCTATCCAGCTGAGCTACGGGCAGAGAAGGGTACCGCAATGGTAAAGAGAATGCCGCAAGCCGTGAGGCCGCAGGATCTCAGGACGAATTGGGCCTGATTTTAGCAGTGCGCTGCAAGAAATCGGTGAACGCAGCCGCTGGCATGGGGCGCGCGTAGTGATAGCCTTGGGCTTCGTCGCAGCCCAAAGCGGCAATGCGCTCGGCCACCGCCGCCGTTTCCACCCCTTCGGCGACCGTGCGCAGCCCCAGACTGGCGGCCATTTGAATGATGGCACGCACGATGGCGGCGTCGTCTGGGTCGGTGAGCAGGTCGCGCACAAAAGTCTGATCGATCTTGAGTTTATCCACCTCGAAGCGCTTCAGGTACGAGAGGCTCGAGTAGCCGGTGCCAAAATCGTCGATCGCCAGCTTGACCCCCATGCGTTTGAGCCGGCGCACCAGGTCGAGCATGGCATGGGTGTTGTGCAGCAGCAGCGATTCGGTGAGTTCCAGCTCCAGCTGGTGCGCGGGCAAGCCGCTGTGTTGCAGCGCCCGGCGCAGCGTGTCCTCGAGGTCGCCGCGCTTGAACTGCACCGCCGACAAATTGACGGCCAGCAGCAGCGGCGGGTGGCCGGCGTCGAGCCAGGTGCGGCCCTGGCGGCAGACTTCTTCGATCACCCACGCGCCGATGGGAACGATCAGCCCGCTTTCTTCGGCCACCGGGATGAAGCGCGCTGGCGCGATCAGCCCTTGCTCAGGGTGCTGCCAGCGCAGCAGCGCCTCGGCCCCGACCAAGGCGCCGCTGCGCAGATCGAACTGGGGCTGGTAGTGCAGTTGCAATTCGCCTTGTTCGAGCGCCCGGCGCAGGCCGCTGCGCAACCGCAAGTGCTCGCCCGCCTGCTGGCCCATGTCTTCGTTGAAGAAGTGGTGGCTGTTGCGGCCCGACTCTTTGGCCCGGTACATGGCCATATCGGCCTTGCGCAGCAGGGTGTCGAAGTCGCGCCCGTCGTTGGGAAAGAGCGCCACCCCGATCGAAAAACTCAGCACCAATTCGTGCGGGTCGAGCACAAAGGGGGCTTGCATGCAGGCCGTGATTTTGCCCAGCACTGCCAAGGTGGCGTGCTGATCGCCTAGGTGGGTCAAAAGGACGATGAACTCGTCGCCCCCTTGGCGGCTCAGGGTGTCGGTGTCGCGCAGGCAGCCGAGCAAGCGCTGGGTGACTTGCTGCAGCAGCACATCGCCCGTGGCGTGGCCGAGGGTGTCGTTGATGTGCTTGAAATTGTCTAGGTCGAGGCAGAGCAGGGCGAGGTGCTGGTGTTCACGCTCGGCATGCGCCAGCGCCAGTTGCAGCCGGTCTTGCAGCAGCAAGCGGTTGGGCAGCCCGGTGAGGGCGTCGTGGTAGGCCAAAAAGTGGGCGCGCCGCTCCAGTTCGGCGTGGGCGTTGGCCAACTCGTGCTCCACCGCCTTGCGCTGGCTGATGTCGTCGCTGATCCAGATCGTGATTTTTTCTTCACCGGCCTGCGGCAGCGCGCGCGCCAGGTGCCGAAACCACACCAAGGAGCCATCGCGGCGGCGGTTGCGCCATTCGATGTCGATGCGCTCGCCGGCGGCCAAGCGGGATCCGATGGCCAGCCCGAAATGCTGGTAGTCGTCGGGGGAGCTGAAAAAAACCTCGGCGCTGTTGCCGAGCAATTCACCCGGGGCATAGCCCAGCAGGTCCTCGAAGCGCGGGTTGCAGTGCTGGATCAGGCCGTCGCAGGTAAACAAAATGCCGACGCTGGCGTTTTCCAGTATGGCTTGTTGCTGCAGCAGCAGGCGGCGCAACTGCGATTCAGAGCGCTTGCGCTCCCCGATGTCCTCAAGGATCCAGATCGTGCCGTCGGCGCTGTTGGCTGGGTTGATGGGTTTGGCGCGCAGGTGGCAATGCACGGCGCTGCCATCGCGCTTGCGCATCAGGCGCTCTTGCTCGAACAATTGCCCAGCGCCCAGCAGATGCGAGGCCTGCTGCCCCATGTCGGCGTAATCGGATTCGGAAAAATACAGCACCGAGGCCGGTTGGCCGATCAGTTCACCCTGCGGCCAGCCAAAAAGCTCGGCCGCGCGCGGGTTGCAATGCTCCACCACGCGCCGGCGTGTGAGCAGGATGCCGACCCAGGCATTTTGTAAGATGGCTTGGTATTCAAGCTCGAGTTGGCTGGGGGCAGAGGCGTTCAAGATAGAGTTCGCTGCGTAGACATCGCTGTCTTTGTTTGGATAACGAACCGATTTTATTATAGAAATCAAATGGCTGCACGAAGGCCACGGGCAAAGTGGTCTGCCATGCGTTGCCGCGCTTGCTCGGCGTCGCGCGCCAGCAACGCTGCCATGAGCGCGCGGTGCTCGTGCAGCGATTGCTGCAAGCGCCCCTGGCGCAGCAGCGAACCGTGGCGGTTGAGCTTCATGACCTTGCGCAAGTCGGCCACCACCTGCATGCGCCAGCGGTTGCCCGCCAGTTGCAGCAATTGCAGGTGGAAGGCTTCGTTGGCGGCCAGAAAGCGCTCTGGGCGGGCATCGGAGCTGGCCTCGGTGGTGGGAACGGCGCTGGGGTTGGCAGCTGGGCCGGTGCTGGCCGGGGTGGCGGATTCGGGTTCGGCCGCTCCCTGGGCCGCTGCTTCGAGCTGCTGGTGCAGGTGTTGCAACTGCTGCATCTGCTCGGGGCTGGCGTGGCGGCAGGCGGCGGCAGCGGCGTCGGACTCCAGCAGCGCCAGCAGCTCATAGACTTCGCGCAAGTCTTGCTCCGAGACTTCGGTCACGTAGGCGCCACGGCGCAGCTTCATGGTCACCAGCCCCTCTGCCGCCAGCACCTTGAGCGCTTCGCGCAGGGGGGTGCGGCTGATGCCGAGTTCGGCGGCGATTTTGAGTTCGTCGATCCAACTGCCCGGCACCAGCTCGCGCTTGAAAATGCGTTGGCGCAGGCGCTCGGCAACCTCCTGGTAGAGGGCGCGCGGGCTCAAGGGGGTGGTAGGTGGCATGGGTAAATTGTAGCCCCGCACGCAAAATTTTGAATCAATAATTACGAATGCGGTAAAATCCGGCCACATGTTGCACGCCCTCCTGGGCGTTGAGAGAGGTTCCCATGTCGAGTCCCGAGCCCAGTTCCGCGTCTGGTACGCAGATGCAACCCGAATTCAAAACCGCCACGCTGGCCGACTGGCGCGCGGCGGCCACCCAGTCGCTCAAAGGCGCGGCGCCCGAGTCGCTCAATTGGCGCACGCCCGAGGGCATCGTGATCAAGCCGCTCTACACCGCGGCCGATTTGCAGGGCCTGCCCCACACCGACACGCTGCCCGGCTTCGAGCCCTTCATCCGCGGCCCGCAGGCGACCATGTACGCGGTGCGGCCCTGGACCATCCGCCAGTACGCCGGTTTTTCGACCGCCGAAGAATCCAACGCCTTTTACCGCCAGGCGCTGGCGGCGGGCGGGCAGGGCGTCTCGGTGGCTTTCGATCTGGCCACGCACCGCGGCTACGACTCCGACCATCCGCGCGTGTTTGGCGACGTCGGCAAGGCCGGGGTGGCGATCGACAGCGTGGAGGACATGAAAATCCTTTTCGACGGCATCGACCTCGGGCGCGTGAGCGTGAGCATGACCATGAACGGTGCCGTGCTGCCGGTGCTGGCCGGCTACGTGGTGGCGGCCGAGGAGCAGGGGGTGGCGCAGGCGGCCTTGAGCGGCACCATCCAGAACGACATCCTCAAAGAATTCATGGTGCGCAACACCTACATCTACCCGCCCGAGCCCTCGATGCGCATCATCGGCGACATCATCGAGTACACGGCGCAGCAGATGCCCAAGTTCAACTCGATCAGCATCAGCGGCTACCACTTGCAAGAGGCCGGTGCCAACCAGGCGCTGGAATTGGCCTTCACCTTGGCCGATGGCCGCGAGTACGTGAAAACCGCCCTGGCCAAGGGCATGGATGTGGACGAGTTTGCGGGCCGCCTGAGCTTTTTTTGGGCGGTGGGGATGAATTTTTATCTCGAAATCGCCAAAATGCGCGCCGCGCGCCTGCTCTGGTGCCGCATCATGAAGGGCTTTGGGGCCAAGAAAGACAAGAGCCTGATGCTGCGCACGCACAGCCAGACCAGCGGCTGGAGCCTGACCGAGCAAGACCCCTACAACAACGTGGTGCGCACCACAATCGAGGCCATGGCGGCGGTGTTTGGCGGCACGCAGAGTTTGCACACCAACTCGTTCGACGAAGCGATTGCGCTGCCGACCGAGTTTTCCTCGCGCATTGCGCGCAACACCCAGCTCATCATCCAGGAAGAAACCCACATCACCAATGTGGTGGACCCGTGGGCCGGCAGCTACCTGATGGAGCGCCTGACGCAGGACATGGCGGACCAGGCCTGGGCCCTGATCGAGGAAGTCGATGCCCTGGGGGGCATGACGCGCGCCGTCGATTCGGGCTGGGCCAAGCTCAAGATCGAAGCCAGCGCAGCCGAAAAGCAGGCGCGCATCGACAGCGGGCGCGATGTGATCGTGGGCGTGAACAAATACAAGCTGGCGCAAGAAGACGCGATCGACACGCTGGAGGTGGACAACCACAAGGTGCGCGAGCAGCAGGTGGCGCGCTTGCGCTCGCTGCGCGCCAACCGCGACAGCGCAGCGGTGCAGGCCGCGCTGGCCGACCTCACGGCGGCGGCACAATCCGGGCAGGGCAATTTGCTGGCGCTCTCGATTCGCGCCATGCGCCTGCGCGCCACGGTGGGCGAGGTGTCGGACGCGCTGGAGCAGGTTTTTGGGCGCCATCGCGCCGACACACAAAAGGTGACCGGGGTGTATGCCGCCGCTTACGACAGTGCCCAGGGCTGGGCCGCCTTGCAGCAGGAAATCGCCGACTTTGCCCAGGCGCAGGGGCGCCAGCCGCGCGTGCTGATCGCCAAGCTCGGCCAAGACGGGCACGACCGCGGCGCCAAGGTGGTGGCCACGGCCTTTGCCGACCTCGGCTTCGACGTCGATATCGGGCCGCTGTTCCAGACCCCCGAAGAATGCGCCCGCCAGGCGATCGAAAACGATGTGCACGCGGTGGGCATCAGCACGCTGGCGGCCGGCCACAAGACGCTGGTGCCGGCCATCATCGAAGCATTGAAGCGCCAGGGGGCGGATGACATCATCGTCTTCGTCGGCGGCGTGATCCCGCGCCAGGATTACGAATTTCTCTACCAGGCCGGCGTCAAAGGCATCTACGGCCCCGGCACCCCAATCCCGGCCAGCGCCAAAGATGTGCTGGAGCAGATCAAGAAGGCGCTGGGGTGAAGCTGGGCTTGCAGGAAGCTAAAATGGTAGCTATCATCGATAGATACCCAGAAGGAGCCGCCATGAACACGCCCGCACACACCGCCAAGGTTTTCACCACGGGGCGCAGCCAAGCGGTGCGTCTGCCCAAGGCGTTCCGCTTTGACACCGACGAGGTGACGATCGAGAAAGTGGGCTCTGCCGTGATCCTTCGCCCCAAGCACGAGGACGACGCCGTGTGGGCGGCGCGGGTGCAGTCGCTCCTAGCGGGGTTCGAGGGCATGCCTGACGAGATCGAGCGCGACCGCCAGCCCGCTGTCGATGACATCGAGAGCCTGGATTGATGGACGCCTTGTACCTGCTCGACACCAACATGGTGATCTACTTGCAGCGCGGTGTGCCCGGTGTGCAGGAGCGGCTGGCGGCGGCCGGCCGACAGCGGGTGGCCTTGCCCGCGCTGGTGGTGGCCGAGCTGGCCTATGGTGTAGAAAAAAGCACACAGCAGGCCCGCAACCGCGCCCGGCTGGAGCAACTGCTGCTGGAAATGACCGTGTTGCCTTGGACGCACAGCGCCATGTGGCACTACGCAAGGCATTTTCATGCCCTGCGCCAGAGTGGTCAGCCCATAGGGCATATGGATTTGCTGATTGCCGCCCAAGCGCTGGCCGAAAACGCCACGCTGGTCACCCACAACACGCGCGAGTTCGAGCGCATCGAGGGCTTGAAACTGGAGAACTGGGTCAGCGCATGATTGACGCCCTCTTGCACGGAACCGCCATGGCCCAGCGCCGCGCCCTGGCCAAGGCCATCACCTTGCTGGAATCGACCCGCCCCGATCACCGCGCCCAGGCCGATGAGTTGCTCACGGCCCTGCTGCCGCACACGGGCAAGGCGTTCAGGCTGGGCATCAGCGGCGTGCCGGGCGTGGGCAAGAGCACCTTCATCGAGGCGCTGGGGCTGCACCTGATTGGCCTAGGGCAGCGCGTGGCGGTGCTGGCGGTGGACCCGTCGAGCAGCGTCTCTGGCGGCTCGATCCTGGGCGACAAGACCCGCATGGAGCGCCTGAGCAACCACGAGCGCGCCTACATCCGCCCCAGCCCCAGCAGCGGCAGCTTGGGTGGGGTGGCCGAGAAAACGCGCGAGACCATTTTGCTGTGCGAAGCGGCGGGCTTTGACGTGGTGATCGTCGAAACCGTGGGCGTGGGCCAGAGCGAGATCGCCGTGGCCAATATGACCGACCTGTTTTGCCTGCTGCAACTGCCCAATGCCGGCGACGAGCTGCAAGCCATCAAGCGCGGCGTGATGGAGCGCGCCGACCTGGTGCTGATCAACAAAGCCGACCTCGACCCCGCCGCCGCAACCCGTGCCCGGGCGCAAATCTCGGCTGCGCTGCGGCTGCTGGGCTGGAATGAGCGCGCGGGGGCGCAGGAAGCCCCGCACTGGCACCCGCAGGTGCTGGAGCTGAGCGCCCTGCGCGCCCAAGGGCTGGAGGCGTTCTGGGCCGCCGTGAGCGAATTTCGGCGCCTGCAAAGCGCCGACGGGCGCTTGGCGGCGCGGCGCCAGCAGCAAGCGCTGGCCTGGATGTGGGAGCGGGTGCAGGCCGGCTTGCAACAGGCCTTGCGCCACAATCCCGCGGTGCAGCGCATCCTCGAACCCACCACCCGCGCCGTGGCCGACGGCAGCTTGGCCGCCTCGGTGGCGGCGCGTCGGCTGTTGGCGGCGCATCTGGGCAACCTTAGCAACTGAGAGACCTATGCAAGACATCCTCGATCAATTGGAACAAAAGCGCGCCGCCGCCCGGCTGGGTGGGGGGCAAAAGCGCATCGACGCGCAACACGCCAAAGGCAAGTTGACGGCGCGCGAACGCCTCGAGATCCTGCTCGACGAAGGCACTTTCGAAGAGTGGGACCTGTTCGTCGAACACCGCTGCACCGACTTTGGCATGGCCGAACAGCGCGTACCGGGCGACGGCGTGGTCACCGGCTACGGCATGATCAATGGCCGCTTGGTGTTCGTTTTCAGCCAGGATTTCACCGTTTTTGGCGGGGCCTTGAGCGAGGCGCACGCCGAGAAAATCTGCAAGGTGATGGACCAAGCCATGAAGGTGGGGGCGCCGGTGATCGGCCTCAACGATTCGGGCGGGGCGCGCATACAAGAGGGTGTGGCCTCATTGGGAGGCTACGCCGAGGTGTTTCAGCGCAACGTGCTGGCCAGCGGCGTGATTCCGCAGATCAGCCTGATCATGGGGCCTTGCGCGGGTGGCGCGGTCTATTCCCCGGCCATGACCGACTTCATTGTGATGGTCAAGGATTCGAGCTATATGTTCGTCACCGGCCCCGAGGTGGTGAAAACCGTGACGCACGAGGAAGTGACGGCCGAAGAATTGGGCGGCGCCGTGACCCACACCTCGCGCAGCGGGGTGGCCGATCTGGCTTGCAACGACGACGTGCAGGCGCTGCTGCTGCTGCGCCGCCTCTACAACTACCTGCCGCTCAACAACCGCGAAAAAGCGCCCCGGCGCCCCAGCGGCGACCCGATCGGGCGCGTCGAGCGCAGCCTCGACACGCTGGTGCCCGACAACCCGAACAAAGCCTACGACATGAAGGAGCTGATCGTCAAAACGGTGGATGACGGCGACTTTTTCGAGCTGCAGCCCGACTACGCCAAAAACATTCTGGTGGGCTTTGCCCGCCTCGATGGCCAGACGGTGGGCATCGTGGCCAACCAGCCGCTGGTGCTGGCGGGCTGCCTGGACATCAAGAGCAGCATCAAGGCGGCGCGCTTCGTGCGCTTTTGCGACGCCTTCAACATCCCAGTCATCACCTTCGTCGATGTGCCCGGCTTCATGCCCGGCACCAGCCAAGAATACGGCGGCATCATCAAGCACGGGGCCAAGCTGCTCTACGCCTACGCCGAGGCCACGGTGCCCAAGATCACCGTGATCACGCGCAAGGCCTACGGCGGCGCCTACGACGTGATGGCCTCCAAGCACCTGCGCGGCGACGTGAACCTGGCCTGGCCCAACGCCGAGATCGCCGTCATGGGCGCCAAGGGCGCGGTGGAGATCATCTTTCGCGAAGAGAAGAAAGACCCCGCCAAGCTGGCCGAGCGCGAGGCCGAATACAAACGCCGCTTCGCCAACCCCTTCGTGGCGGCCGAGCGCGGCTACATCGACGACGTGATCTTGCCGCACGAAACGCGCCAGCGCCTGTGCCGCTCGCTGGTCATGCTCAAAGACAAAAAAATCGAAAACCCGTGGCGCAAGCACGGCAATATTCCGCTCTGAGGCGCGGCGGCGATGTTTTTTGAGCTAGCCCATTCCCAGCACGCGCAGCAGCGCGCGCCCGATGGCGTCCAGATCGTTGGGGCTCAAGCGCCCGATGCGGCGCTGCAGGCGGGTTTTGTCCACACAGCGGATGTGTTCGATGCGCGCCTTGGAGCTGCTGCCCGCCGAGGGCACGGCAACCAGCAGGGGAAAGCGCGGCGCCTCGGGGGTGGAAGTCAGGGGTACGACGGCGACGGTGCGGCGGCTGCGGTTGATGACGCTGGCCGAGAGCAGCACGCAGGGCCGGGTTTTGGCGATTTCGCTGCCGCGCACCGGATCGAGCTCGACCCAGCACACCGCGCCGCGTTCGAGCGCGTCGTCGCTCGTCACCGGCGGCCTTCGGGCTGGACCGCTGGGGTGTCGAGTTCGGCCTGGGCGGCGCCAAACTCGCGCTCGAAGCTGGCCCGATCAAAGTCGGGGTCTGCCAGTTCGACCGCTGGCGTGAGCCCACTGCGCACCCATTCCTCGCCCTCACGCGCCAAAACGGGGTGCGTGGCTTCGATGCGATTCATGTATTCGCAGGCCGCCAGCAGTTGCGCCTCCTCACGGTCCAGCGCCTGGCGCACCAGATCGACCAAAAACTGGTTGCGCTGCCGTGGCGCAACCGCCTGCGCCAGCCGGGCGGCGAGTTCATCGGGCAGGCGCAGCAGCACCTGCTTGGGGTGGTGGCTTGGAGTGCTTAGCATAAGCCAATGTTATCAAGATAACAATTTGTACGCAAGAGGTGTCAACCGTGTTTAAAAAAATCCTGATCGCCAATCGAGGCGAGATCGCCTGCCGCGTCATTGCGACTGCGCGCAAAATGGGCATCGCCACGGTGGCGGTGTATTCCGAGGCCGACCGCGAGGCGCGCCACGTCAAGCTGGCCGACGAGGCCGTGCTGCTGGGCCCGGCGCCGAGCCGCGAGTCGTATCTGGTGGCCGACAAGCTCATCGCCGCGGCCAAGGCCACGGGGGCGCAGGCGATACACCCCGGCTATGGCTTTTTGAGCGAAAACGAAAACTTTGCGCGCCGCTGCGAGGCCGAGGGCATCGTTTTCATCGGCCCCAAGGCGCACAGCATCGCCGCCATGGGCGACAAGATCGCCTCCAAAAAGCTGGCGCAGGCGGCCGGCGTGAGCACCATCCCCGGTTACAACGACGTCATCGAGAGCGCGGCGCAGGCGGTGCAGATCGCGCGCGGCATTGGCTATCCGGTCATGATCAAGGCCAGCGCCGGCGGCGGCGGCAAGGGGCTGCGCGTGGCCTACTCCGACCAGGAGGCGCAAGAAGGCTTTGTGGCCTGCCAGAACGAGGCGCGCAACAGCTTTGGCGACGACCGCGTCTTCATCGAAAAATTCGTGCAAGAGCCGCGCCACATCGAAATCCAGGTGCTGGGCGACGCGCACGGCCACGTGATCTACCTCGGCGAGCGCGAATGTTCGATCCAGCGCCGGCACCAGAAAGTGATCGAGGAGGCGCCTTCGCCCTTCATCAGCGAGGCCACGCGCCGCGCCATGGGCGAGCAGGCGGTGGCGCTGGCGCAGGCGGTGCAGTACCAGAGCGCGGGCACGGTGGAGTTCGTGGTGGGCAAGGAGCAGGATTTTTATTTCCTCGAAATGAACACCCGCTTGCAGGTGGAGCACCCGGTGACGGAGTGCATCACCGGGCTCGATCTGGTGGAGCTGATGATCCGCGTCGCCGCCGGCGAGCCGCTGCCCCTGACGCAAGCGCAGGTGCAGCGCCAGGGCTGGGCGATCGAGTGCCGCATCAACGCCGAAGACCCGTTTCGCAACTTCTTGCCCTCGACCGGGCGGCTGGTGCGCTTCACCCCGCCCGAGCAGACGCTGTTTGCGGCGGGGCCCGCACAAACCGCTGGCTCCGAGCCCACAGCCGGGCAAGAGCCAGCGGCCTTTGGCGGCGTGCGCGTCGATACCGGGGTGTTCGAGGGCGGCGAAATCCCCATGCACTACGACTCGATGATCGCCAAGCTGATCGTGCACGGCCGCGACCGCGCCGACGCGATTGCGCGCATGCGCGAGGCGCTCAACGGCTTCGTGATACGCGGCATCAGCAGCAACATCCCGTTTCAGTCGGCCTTGCTGGCGCACCCGGATTTCGTCTCGGGGCAGTTCAACACCGGCTTCATCGCGCAGCATTACGCGCACGGCTTTCGCGCCGAAGACGTGCCGCACCCGGACCCGGATTTTCTGGTGGCGCTGGCCGCCTTCGTGCGCCGCAAGAGCCGCGAGCGCGCGACCGGGATTTCGGGCCAGTTGCCCGGCTATGGCGTAAAGGTGGGGCAAGATTACGTGGTCATCAGCCTGGCGGCCGATGGCGCGCACCGCTACACCCCAGTGCACGTGGACGAGTGCGTGGGCGAAACCGGCTACGCCTCGGTGCATGTGGGGCCGCAGCACTACCAGATCCACTCGCCCTCGCGCCTGAACGACATCGTCGTCAGTGGCCAGTGCAACCGCCAGCCCTTCACGGCGCAGATCGAGCGCGGCGCCCCGAACAACCCGCTGGCGCTGGTGCTGCAGCACAACGGCACGCGCTTGCAGGCGATGGTGGTGTCGCCGCGCATGGCCGAGCTGCACCGGCTCATGCCCTTCAAGCAGCCGCCCGACATGAGCCGCTTCGTGCTCTCGCCCATGCCGGGGCTGCTGGTGGACGTGGCGGTGCAGCCGGGCCAGAAGGTGCAGGCGGGCGAGCGGGTGGCAGTGATCGAGGCCATGAAAATGGAAAACGTACTGTTTGCCGCCGCCGACGGCGTGGTGGCCAAGGTGCTGGCGGCCAAGGGCGAGAGCCTGGTGGTGGATCAGCCGATCGTGGAGTTCGAGAAATGAGCCCCCACGCTACACCGCTGCGCGGTTCGCTGCCCCCCGAGGGGGCTGATCCGGCTTGGGGCGGCCCGGCGCCGGAGTCGAGCCCCCACGCTTCACCGCTGCGCGGCTCGCTGCCCCCCGAGGGGGCTGTTCCGGCTTGGGGCGGCCCGGCGCCGGAACTGAGCCCCCACGCTACGCTGCCCCCCGAGGGGGCTGTTCCGGCTTGGGGCGGCCCGGCGCCGGAACCGAGCCCCCACGCTTCGCTGCCCACCGAGGGCCGCCCCTTCAAGGTGCTGGGCGTGCAGCAGATCGCCATCGGCGCGCCCGACAAGCAGCGCCTGCACACCCTGTGGGTGCAACTGCTGGGCCTGCCGGTTACGGGCCACTTTCGCAGCGAGCGCGAGAACGTAGAGGAAGACATCTGCACCATCGGCCACGGGGCGCACGCGGTGGAAGTCGATCTGATGCAGCCCATCGACGCGCAGGCCAAACCGGCGGTGCACAGCACGCCGCTGAACCACATCGGGCTGTGGGTGGACGATTTGCCGCGCGCCGTCGAGTGGCTCACGGCGCAGGGCGTGCGTTTTGCCCCCGGTGGCATACGCAAAGGCGCGGCCGGCTTCGACATCTGCTTTATGCACCCCAAGGCCAGTGCCGAGTTCCCATTTTCCGGCGAAGGCGTGCTGATCGAGCTGGTGCAGGCGCCGCCGGAGGTGATTGCGGCGCTGGCTTGAGGTAAAACCCGGCCTAGTCAAAAACCGCTGCGGCTGCCAAACTATGCCCATTTCGCATTCCACGGGATTTACATGAACGGCTTTACGGTTTCGCGCTTTCCCGCTGCGCTGCGGGCCTTGACCTTGCTTGTGAGCGCGCTGCTGTTGACGGCTTGCGCCAGCGTCAACCTCGGGGTGTCGGTGCCCCTGGGGCGCGGCGCCTCGGTGGGGGTGGGTGTGGGCAGCGACGGGCGGGTGGGCGTCGGAGTAGGGGTTTCCGTGGGGGTGGGCAGTGTCAACGTGGGCACCAGCGGTCAGCTTCCTGTCAAGCAATCGTCCGACACTGCACCCCAAAATTAGGTTGACTGGCTGTTATTGCGCTCATTCAGGGTGACACCAAGCCCCCTGAGGGACGGTGTCCGGCAGCACCCCAAGATCCAGGAGACAAGCACAAATTTTTCCCTAAAGCCCGCTAACGGTGGCACAATAGTAGGCTGCACAGGTCAAATTTGGCCTGTGTCGCATCCGCCAACCGGTGCAGCCGTGTCGCGGAAGGTTTTCAACCCACTTGTGTTTCCTGCAGGGAAACCGAAGGCGAGCGATCTCATGAATCAGACCTCTGGCGTCTACCAAGCCTACCAAGGCAATTCGTACCTGTTCGGCGGCAACGCGCCCTATGTCGAGGAGATGTACGAAAACTACCTCGCCGACCCGACCTCGGTGCCCGACTCGTGGCGCGGCTACTTCGACGCCCTCCAGCACGTCCCCGCCCTTGATGGCACCGATGCACGCGACGTGCCGCACCTGCCGGTCATCAACGCCTTTGCCGAGCGTGCCAAGCAGGGTGTGACGCAGGTGGTGGTGGCCTCGGCGGCCAACCCCGAGCTGGCGCGCAAGCAGGTGTTTTCGCAGCAGCTCATCGCCGCCTACCGCAACGTCGGGCAGCGCTGGGCCGACCTCGATCCGCTCAAGCGCGCCGAGCGCGAAGCCATCCCCGACCTCGACCCGGCCTTTTACGGCTTCACCGACGCCGACCAGGAAACGGTTTTTAGCACCAACAACACCTTTTTCCGGCGCGAGACCATGCCGCTGCGCGAGCTGCTCAACGCGCTGCGCGAAACCTACTGCGGCTCCATCGGGGCCGAGTTCATGTACCTCACCGACCAGACGCAAAAGCGCTGGTGGCAAGAGCGGCTCGAAGGCATCCGCAGCAAGCCCAATTTCAGCGTGGCCGAGAAAAAACACATCCTAGATCGGCTCACCGCCGCCGAAGGCCTTGAGCGCTTTCTGCACACCAAATACGTGGGCCAAAAGCGCTTCTCGCTCGAAGGCGGCGAGAGCTTCATCGTGGCCATCGACCGGGTGATCCAGCAGGCCGGCGCCAAGGGCGTACAAGAGATCGTGATCGGCATGGCGCACCGCGGCCGCCTGAATGTGCTGGTCAACACCCTGGGCAAAATGCCCAAGGATTTGTTTGCCGAATTCGACCACACCGCCCCCGAAGACCTGCCCGCGGGCGACGTGAAGTACCACCAGGGCTTCAGCTCCGACGTCTCCACCCCCGGCGGCCCGGTGCACCTGAGCCTGGCTTTCAATCCCTCGCACCTAGAAATCGTCAACCCAGTGGTGGAGGGTTCGGTGCGCGCGCGCATGGACCGCCGCGGCGACACCAAGGGCCAGCAAGTGTTGCCCATCCTGGTGCATGGCGACGCCGCCATCGCCGGCCAGGGCGTGGTGCAAGAGACGCTGGCGCTGGCGCAAACGCGCGGCTACTCCACCGGCGGCACGGTGCACATCGTCATCAACAACCAGATCGGCTTTACCACCTCCGACCCGCGCGACGCCCGCTCGACCCTGTACTGCACCGACATCGTCAAAATGATCGAAGCGCCGGTGCTGCACGTCAACGGCGACGACCCGGAAGCGGTGGCGCTGGCGGCGCAACTAGCGATCGAATACCGCATGACCTTCTCCAAGGATGTGGTGATCGACATCGTTTGCTTTCGCAAGCTTGGCCACAACGAGCAAGACACCCCGTCGCTCACGCAGCCGCTGATGTACAAAAAGATTGCGCAGCACCCCGGCACGCGCAAGCTCTACGCCGACAAGCTTGCGACGCAAGGGCTGGGCGAGACGCTGGGCGACGACATGTTCAAAGCCTATCGGGCCGCGCTCGACGAAGGCCGGCACACGGTGGACCCGGTGCTGACCAACTTCAAGAGCAAGTTCGCGGTGGATTGGGCCCCCTTCTTGGGCAAAAAGTGGAGCGATGCAGCCGACACCGCCATTCCGCTGTCCGAGTGGAAGCGCTTGGCCGAGCGCATCACCACCCTGCCCGCCAGCGTGACGCCACACCAGCTGGTGAAAAAAGTCTATGCCGACCGCGCCGACATGGGGCGCGGCGAGCTCAACGTCGATTGGGGCATGGGCGAGCACATGGCTTTTGCGTCGCTGGTGGCCAGCGGCTACGCCGTGCGCCTGTCGGGCGAAGACTGCGGCCGCGGCACCTTCACGCACCGCCATGCCGTGATCCACGACCAGAACCGCGAAAAGTGGGATGTGGGCACCTACATTCCGCTCCAAAACGTGGCCGACAACCAGGCTCCGTTCGTGGTCATCGACTCCATCTTGTCCGAAGAGGCGGTGCTGGGCTTCGAGTACGGCTACGCCTCCAACGACCCCAACACGCTGGTGATCTGGGAGGCGCAGTTTGGCGATTTCGTCAACGGCGCCCAAGTGGTGATCGACCAGTTCATTGCCTCGGGCGAAGTGAAGTGGGGTCGCGTCAACGGCATCACCCTGATGCTGCCGCACGGCTACGAAGGCCAGGGGCCCGAGCACAGCTCGGCGCGCGTGGAGCGCTTTTTGCAACTGGCGGCCGACACCAATATGCAACTGGTGCAGCCCACCACGGCGAGCCAGATTTTCCACGTGCTGCGGCGCCAAATGGTGCGCCCGCTGCGCAAGCCGCTGGTGATCTTCACCCCCAAGAGCCTGCTGCGCAACAAAGACGCCACCTCGCCCCTGAGCGAGTTCACCAAGGGCGGCTTCCAGACCGTGATTCCGGAGCACAGCACCGAGGTGCACAAGCATGCCAGCGCCGTCAAGCGCGTGGTGGCCTGCTCGGGCAAGGTCTATTACGACCTAGTAAAAAAGCGCGAAGAAAAGGGCGCGCACGACGTGGCCATCATCCGCGTCGAGCAGCTCTACCCCTTCCCGCACAAGGCGTTTGCAACCGAACTCAAGCGCTATCCGAACGCAACCGAGATCGTTTGGTGCCAAGATGAACCGCAAAACCAAGGGGCTTGGTTCTTCGTGCAGCACAACATCCACGACAACATGCTCGAAGGCCAGCGCCTGGGCTATGCCGGCCGCGCCGCTTCCGCCTCGCCGGCGGTGGGTTATGCGCACCTGCACCAAGATCAGCAAAAAACCCTGATCGAAGCCGCTTTTGGCAAGCTCAAAGGTTTCATCCTAAGCAAATAAACCCTGAAATTACGCAATTCAGGTCCAGCCCTTACGCATTCAAGGATAGCAATCATCATGGCACTCGTAGAAGTCAAAGTCCCGCAGTTGTCGGAATCCGTGGCCGAAGCCACCCTGTTGCAGTGGAAGAAGAAGGTGGGCGAGGCGGTGACCGCCGACCAGATCCTGATCGAAGTCGAGACCGACAAGGTGGTGCTCGAAGTCCCGGCACCGGTTTCCGGGGTGTTGGCCGAGATCGTCGTCGCCGATGGCGCCACGGTGCTGGCCGAGCAGCTCATCGCGCGCATCGACACCGATGGCAAAGTGGGCACTGCCGTGGCCCCCATCACCGCCACCAGCCTGGCCAGCGTCGCAGCCGCAGCGGCCCCTGCAGCCACCAGTGCCTCCAAGGCCCAAGTGGCCATGCCCGCCGCCGCCAAGCTGCTGGCCGAGCACCAGCTGACCGCCGCCAGCGTGAGCGGCAGCGGCAAAGACGGCCGCGTGCTCAAGGGCGATGTGCTGGCGGCCGTGGCCGCTGCTGCCGCCGCACCCAAGGCAGCCGTCCCGGCCGCAACCATCCCCACCGGCGTGCCCACCCAGGCCCTGCCGCAGGTGGCCGCGCCCAGCCTTGATCTGGGCCAGCGCCCCGAGCAGCGCGTGCCCATGAGCCGGCTGCGCGCCCGTGTGGCCGAGCGGCTGCTGCAATCGCAAGCCAGCAACGCCATCCTGACCACCTTCAACGAGGTCAATATGGCGCCGGTGATGGAAATGCGCAAGCGCTTCCAGGAGCGTTTCGAGAAAGAGCACGGCGTCAAGCTCGGTTTCATGAGCTTCTTCGTCAAGGCGGCGGTGCATGCGCTGAAAAAATTCCCGGTCGTCAACGCCTCGGTCGATGGCAATGACATCGTCTATCACGGCTATTTCGACATCGGCATCGCAGTCGGCTCGCCGCGCGGGCTGGTGGTGCCCATCATCCGCAACGCCGACCAGCTCGGCTTTGCCGAGATCGAGAAAAAGATCGCCGAATTTGGCCAAAAAGCCCAGGCCGGCAAGCTCGGCATCGAGGAAATGAGCGGCGGCACCTTCTCCATCTCCAACGGTGGCACCTTCGGCTCCATGCTCTCGACCCCGATCATCAACCCACCGCAGTCGGCCATTCTGGGCGTGCACGCCACCAAAGACCGCGCCGTGGTGGAAAACGGCCAGATCGTGATCCGCCCGATCAACTACCTCGCGCTGAGCTACGACCACCGCATCATCGACGGCCGCGAAGCCGTGTTGAGCCTGGTGGCGATGAAAGAGGCGCTCGAAGACCCGTCGCGCCTGCTGTTCAACCTCTGAGACCAAAGCGCCCTACCATGACACAGCAAACATTTGACGTGATCGTCATCGGTGCCGGCCCCGGCGGCTATGTGGCGGCCATCCGCGCCGCCCAGCTCGGCTTCAAGGTGGCCTGCATCGACGAATGGCGCAACGCCGAGGGCGGCCCGGCCCCGGGCGGCACCTGCACCAACATCGGCTGCATCCCCTCCAAGGCGCTGCTGCAATCGTCCGAGCATTTCGAGCACGCGCGGCTGCACTTTGGCGAGCACGGCATCAGCACCGGCGCGGTCAAGATCGACGTGGGCCAGATGCTGGGCCGCAAAAACACGGTGGTCAAGCAAAACAACGACGGCATTTTGTACCTGTTCAAAAAGAACAAGGTGGCGTTTTTCCACGGCCGTGGCAGTTTCGTGCGCGCCTTTGAGGGCGGCTACGAGATCGCGGTGGCGGCAGGAGTGGGCGCTGACCCACAGACCTTGGCCGCCAAGCAAGTGATCGTGGCCACGGGCTCCAGCGCGCGCGCCCTGCCTGGGGTGCCTTTCGATGAAGTCAACGTGCTCTCCAACGACGGCGGCTTGCGTCTGGGCGCAGTGCCCAAGCGCTTGGCAGTGATCGGCTCGGGCGTGATCGGGCTCGAACTCGGCTCGGTTTGGCGCCGCCTCGGGGCCGATGTCACCGTGCTCGAAGGGCTGCCGGTGTTCCTGGGTGCGGTCGATGAGCAGATTGCGCGCGAAGCCAAAAAAGCTTTCGACAAGCAGGGCCTGAAAATCGAGCTCGGGGTGCAAGTGGGCGAGATCAAGGCGCTCAAAAAAGGCGTCTCGATTGCCTACAGCAACGCCAAAGGCGAGCCGCAGACGCTGGAAGCCGACAAGCTCATCGTCTCGATTGGCCGGGTGCCCAATACCACCGGGCTGAACGCGCAGGCGGTCGGGCTGCAGCTCGATGAGCGCGGCGCCATCGTGGTCGATGCCGACTGCCGCAGCAACCTGCCCGGCGTGTGGGCCGTGGGCGACGTGGTGCGCGGCCCCATGCTGGCGCACAAGGCCGAGGAAGAGGGCGTGGCGGTGGCCGAGCGCATTGCCGGCCAGCACGGGCACGTGAATTTCGACACCATCCCTTGGGTGATCTACACCAGCCCCGAAATCGCCTGGGTCGGGCGCACCGAGCAGCAGCTCAAAGCCGAGGGCGTGGCCTACCGCGTGGGCACCTTCCCTTTCTTGGCCAACGGCCGGGCGCGCGCGCTGGGCGACACCACCGGCATGGTCAAAATGCTGGCCGACGCCGCCACCGATCAAATCCTGGGCGTGCACATCGTCGGGCCCATGGCCAGCGAGCTGATCGCCGAGGCCGTGCTGGCAATGGAATTCAAGGCCAGCGCCGAAGACATCGCGCGCATCTGCCACGCCCACCCCAGCCTGAGCGAAGCCACCAAAGAAGCGGCGCTGGCGGTCGATAAGCGCGCGCTCAACTTCTAAGCCCGGCGCAGCGGCCCTCTATTCCCGCCATGCCCGATTCGCCCCCTTTGCCCGAGCTGGGCTACGGGCCGGTGCGCGCCCTCTACGAAGCCGAGCTGCGCGCACGCGGCTACCAGAGCGACCCGGCGCAACTGCGCGCCGTCGAAGCGCTGGAGCGCTGCGCCGCCGAGTGGACGCACTTCAAGCAGCGCCGCTCCAACGCCCTCAAAAAGTTCATCAACCGGCTGCCGATCCCGCGCGGGGTGTATCTGTACGGCGGCGTGGGGCGCGGCAAGAGCTTTTTGATGGACTGCTTCTACAACGCGGTGCCCTTGCGGCGCAAGACGCGGCTGCACTTTCACGAATTCATGCGCGAGGTGCACCGCCAGTTGGCCGAGCTGCAAGGCACCGTGAATCCGCTCGATGAAATGGGTCGGCGCATGGCCGTGCGCTACCGGCTGGTGTGTTTCGACGAGTTTCATGTGGCCGACGTGACCGACGCCATGATCCTGCACCGCGTGCTCGACGCCATGCGCAAATACGGCATTGGCATCGTCACCACCAGCAACTTCCACCCCGACGGCCTCTACCCCGACGGCCTGCACCGCGACCGCATCCTGCCCGCCATCGAGGGGCTCAAGCAAAGCATGGACGTGCTCAACGTCGATCACGGCATTGACTACCGGCAACTCACCCTAGAGCAGTTGCCGCTCTACCTGTGCCCGCTCGGGCCCGAGGCCGAGGCGCAGATGGAGGCCGCCTTCGAGCGCCTGGCCGAAGCGCGCGACGAAGCCCCGCTGCTGCAGATCGAGGCCCGCGAAATCCGCGCCATCCGCCGCGCCGGTGGCGTGGTGTGGTTTGATTTTCGCACCCTATGCGGCGGCCCGCGCTCGCAAAACGACTACCTCGAACTGGCCAACCAGTTCCACACCGTGCTGCTGAGCCACGTGCCGCACCTGCCGGTGAACATGGCCGCGCAGGCGCGCCGCTTCACCTGGCTGGTCGATGTGTTGTACGACCGGCGCGTCAAGCTCATCGTCTCGGCCGCCGTGCCGCCCGAGCAGCTCTACACCGAAGGCCCGCTGGCGCACGAGTTCCCGCGCACCGTCTCGCGCCTGAACGAAATGCAGAGCAAAGCCTACCTAGCGCTGGCGCGGCGCGAGGTGGATACGGGCTTGACTTAAGGGGTCTGGATGCACCTTGACAGAGTAAGGATTATTCCTTACCATCACAGCCAGTTCAGATTCACAGGAGGCCGCCATGCCCGCCATTCACGAAGTCGCCACCCTCACATCGAAGGGGCAGATCACCCTGCCCAAGCCCATCCGCCAGGCGCTGGGCGTGGATGCGGGTGGCAAGGTGGCCTTTGATTTGAAGGGTGGCCGCGTCATCGTCACCCGCGTGACCGACGAACCCCACCAAGACCCGGCCATCGGCAGCTTTCTCGCCTTGCTGGAAAAAGACATTCAGTCCGGGCGGCACATCACAGCGATGCCCGACGAGCTGGCGCGCTCCATGCTCGCCAGGCTAGGCAAGCAGGTCGATCTGAACGAAGACATCCAAGGCGACGTGGCGCTGTGATTGAGCGCCATGGATGGAATCTGCTCTTTCACGATTGCCTGATCGAGCAGCTACAGAAACTGGATGCAGCCGCATCGCGTGCCAAGGCGCAAGACCCAGAGGGTTTCGAGTCCAACGCCAACGTCAAACTGTTTGACGCTTTGGCGACTTTGATCTTGGAGGCCGTCCCAAGCGATCCGAGCCGAGACGAGTACCGGCAAGGCAACACCATAGGGCCTGCGTTTCGCCACTGGCGACGAGCCAAGATCGGCCGCCGCTTTCGTTTGTTCTTCCGCTTTGACTCCAAGGCCCGGATTATCATCTTCGCTGCCTTACGTGGTGTTCCAGAAAATGCTCAAGTCTGGCCATCCTCCCGATGACTGGGGTGCATTGCTCGCCGCCAGCAAGACCGACTGGAATCGATAGTGCTTCGACGGGTTGCACGCGGGCGACGCAAGCGACGCCATGCGGGCGCATGGCCGCGGGCCCACCGAGGCGGCACATCCAGAGCGCATCCAAGCGGCGCAATGGTTAAGATCGCCGGCCTGAAAGGAAATCCATGTCAGCCGTGTTTGCTCTTGATGATCTGCCGCCGGGGGCTTTCCCGGACCACCAAGTGGCGCAACTTCGCGTGCCGCCGCACTCGATCGAGGCCGAGTCCAGCGTGCTCGGGAGCTTGTTGCTGGACAACGGCGCCTGGGACCGGGTGTCCGGCCTAGTCAGTGAATCCGACTGCTACCGGCGCGAGCACCAGCTCATCTATGCGGCCATCTCCACCTTGGTCAACGCCGGCAAGCCGGCCGATGTGATCACGGTGTTCGAGCACCTGAGCAGCCAAGGGCGCGCCGATGAGGTGGGGGGCTTGGCCTATCTCAACTCGCTGGCGCAGTACGTGCCCAGTGCCGGCAACATCCGCCGCTACGCCGAGATCGTGCGCGAGCGCGCGATTTTGCGCAAACTCATCGGCGCCAGCGACGAAATCGCCGGCAGCGCCTTCAACCCCAGAGGGCGGCCGGTGGCCACCATTCTGGATGAGGCCGAGCAAAAGATCTTTCATATCGGGGAAGAGGGTTCGCGCCTCAAGCAGGGTTTCCAATCACTCGATACGCTGGTGGTCAACCTGCTGGACCGGGTGCAGGAGATGGCCGACAACCCGAACGACATCACCGGCGTGCCGACCGGTTTCATCGACCTCGACCGCATGACCTCGGGCTTGCAGGCGGGCGATCTGGTGGTGCTGGCGGCGCGGCCCTCGATGGGTAAAACCGCCTTGGCCATCAACATCGCCGAACACGTGGCGCTGCACGAGGGGCTGCCGGTGGCGGTGTTTTCGATGGAGATGGGGGCGGCGCAGTTGGCGGTGCGCATCGTGGGCTCGATCGGGCGCATCCACCAGGGGCGGCTGCGCACCGGCAAGCTCACCGACGAGGAGTGGCCGCGCCTGACCGAAGCGATCGAGAAGCTGCGCCAGGTGTCCTTGCACATCGATGAGAGCGCGGGTCTGACGCCCTCCGAACTGCGCGCCAACGCACGCCGGCTGGCGCGCCAGTGTGGCAAACTGGGGCTGATCGTGGTGGATTACTTGCAACTCATGAGCGGCAGCTCCTCGAGCGACGAAAACCGCGCCACCGAGCTGGGCGAAATCTCGCGCGGCCTCAAAATGCTGGCCAAAGAGCTGCAATGCCCGGTGATTGCGCTCTCGCAGCTTAACCGCTCGGTCGAGACGCGCACCGACAAGCGCCCCATGATGAGCGACTTGCGCGAGTCCGGCGCCATCGAGCAAGACGCCGACATCATCATGTTCATCTACCGCGACGAGTACTACACCAAGGACGCCTGCAAGGAGCCGGGCGTGGCCGAAATCATCATCGGCAAACAGCGCAACGGCCCCACCGGCACCGTCAAGCTCACCTTCCTGAATGTGCTGACGCGCTTTGAGAGCATGGCGCAAGAGGGCGGCTACCATGGCTGACGCCGCCACCCCAGCCCGGCCCAGCCCCTTGGCGCGCTCCGAATTCCGGCACTTCGTGCCGATCCAGACGCGCTGGATGGACAACGATGTCTATGGCCATGCCAACAACGTGGTTTATTACAGTTGGTTCGACACGGCCGTCAACGGCTACCTGATCGAGCGCGGGGTGCTCGACATCCACGCCGGGGCCGTGATCGGGCTGGTGATCGAAACCCAGTGCAACTACTTTGCCCCGCTGGCCTTTCCCGAGCCGGTCGAAGCTGGCCTTCGTGTGGCGCACCTGGGGCGCTCCAGCGTGCGCTACCAGGTCGGCCTGTTTGCGCGCGGGGCGGATCGGTGCGCAGCGGCGGGGCACTTCGTGCACGTTTATGTGGACCGGGTCACGCGCCGGCCGGTGCCGCTGCCGGCCGATTTGCAGGCGGTGCTGACCGGGCTGCTATGAGGGGTTGCTTTTGAGGGCGGCCCAAGGAACCGCCATAATTGACGCACCCGTCAATTCAACCCAGCAGCCCAACGGAGAGCCCACCGCATGACCCAAATGCCCGCATCCACCACCGCCACCGTGCGCCCCATCGTGAACGACCCCGCCAGCGTCGAGGCAGCGATCGAGGGCCGCCAGTCGGTGCGCGCCTTTTTGCCCACGCCGGTGCCGCGCCCGCTGCTCGAGCGCCTGCTGGCGCTGGCCAGCCGCGCCCCCTCGGGCACCAACACCCAGCCGTGGAAGGTCTATGTGTTGCAAGGGGCCAGCCGCGACGCGCTGGTGCAAAAAGTCTGCGCCGCCCACGACGCCGTGCGCGCCAACCCGGCGCTGGCCGAGCAGTACCGCGAGGTCTATGATTACTACCCCAAGCAGTGGATCAGCCCTTACATCGAACGGCGGCGCGAAAACGGCCTCAGCCTGTACAGCCTGCTGGGCATCGGCAAGGCCGACAAAGACCGCATGCACGCCCAGTGGCAGCGCAACTACCGCTTCTTTGATGCGCCCGTGGGCCTGTTCGTCACCATCGACAAGGCGATGGGCGGCGGCTCCTTGCTCGACACCGGCATGTTCCTGCAAAACCTCACGCTGGCGGCGCGTGCGCACGGGCTCGACGCCTGCGCACAAGCGGCTTGGAACGGCTACGCCAGCATCGTGCTGCCGCATGTGGGAGCGGGCGAGAACGAGATGCTGGTGTGCGGCGTGGCGCTCGGCTACGCCGACCCGGCCGACATCATCAACACCTTCCGCACCCCGCGCGTGCCGGTGTCCGAATTCAGCACCTGGCTCGAATGAACGCGCTCCGGCCTGGCGTGCTGATCACGCGCCGCCTGTTCCCCGAGGTGTTGCAGCGCCTAGGCGAGCACTTCGAGCTGCGCGACAACCCGCAGGATGCGGTTTGGAGCCCCGCCGAGCTGATCGAGCGCCTGCAAGGCCAGTGGGGCGTGCTGGCCACCCAGGGCGATCGCATCGACGCCAGCGTGCTGGCCGCTTGCCCGCAATTGCGCGTGGTCGCCAACATGGCGGTCGGCTACAACAACCTCGACCTCGGGGCGCTGACGCGCCACGGCGTGCAAGCCAGCAACACCCCCGACGTGCTGACCGAGAGCACCGCCGACTTCGGCCTCGCGCTGCTGCTGGCCACGGCGCGGCGCATCACCGAGGGCGAACGCTACCTGCGTGCCGGGCGCTGGAACAAATGGGCCGCCGACATGCTGCTGGGGGCCGAGGTGCACCACAGCACGCTGGGTATTTTGGGCATGGGGCGCATCGGGCAAGCCATTGCGCGCCGCGCCGCGCACGGTTTTTCCATGCAGGTGATCTACCACAACCGCAGCCCGCTCGACGCCGCCACCGAGCGCGCCTGCGCCGCCCGCTGCGTCAGCAAAGCCGAGCTGCTGCGCCAGGCCGACCACCTGCTGCTGGTGCTGCCCTACACCCCGGCCAACCACCACGCCATCGGCGCGGCCGAGCTGGCTCAGATGAAACCCAGCGCCACCCTGGTCAACCTCGCGCGTGGCGGCATCGTCGATGAGCTGGCGCTGGCGCAGGCGCTGCAAAGCGGCCAGCTCGCCGCCGCTGGGCTGGATGTGTTCGAGGGCGAGCCGCAGGTGCGGCCCGAGCTGCTGGCGCTCAGCAACGTGGTGCTGACACCGCACATCGCCAGCGCCACCCGGGGCACCCGCCTAGGGATGGCGCTGCTGGCGGCGGATAACCTGGTCGCTTGCCACCAGCGGGGACAACTCTTGACGCCGATCAACGCACCTTTGCCGCGCAAATGACCCGACCCCGGACAGGCGCGGCTAGGACAGATTGAGTTGGCAATGACCGGATAGCAACGGCATTGCCTGATATTCATGGCGGATGTGGGGCAACCGTCAGGAAATCTGAGACAAAAAATTATTACACTCAGCCCCCATGGCGCAACTTTCCTCTCACGACCCCTCGGCCTCTGCCATGAGCCTGGGCGCACGCGCGGCCTACGTGCTGATCCCGCTGCTGGCTTTCGCCTGTGTGCTGTGGATTGCAGTCACGCAGCCGCTGCCGCTGGACATCACCCTGCCCTGGATTCCGGCGCTGGGGGTGGAGCTCGACTTCCACATCGACGGCCTGACGCTGCTGATGCTGCTGCTGATCACCGGCATCGGCACCGCGGTGTTCATCTATGCCGGCGGCTACCTGGCCGGGCACCCGCAGCAAAACCGGCTCTTCATCCTGCTGACGCTGTTCATGTTCGCCATGATCGGCACCGTCATGGCCGACAACCTGATCGTGCTGTTCCTATTCTGGGAGGCGACCAGCCTGCTCTCGTTCCTGCTGGTGGGCTTCAATCACGAAGACCCCAAGAGCCGCAAATCGGCGCAGCAGGCGCTGGTGGTGACGGGCGGCGGCGGTCTGGCGCTGCTGGCCGGGGCGATTTTGCTCGGCCAGATCATGGGCACCTACTCGATCCAAGAGATCATCACCGCGCTGCCCAACACCGAGATCACCCCGGCCCTGACGACCGCGCTGGTGCTGATTTTGTTGGGTGCCTTCACCAAGAGCGCGCAGTTTCCATTTCACTTCTGGCTGCCCAACGCCATGTCGGCCCCGACGCCGGTGTCGGCCTACCTGCACTCGGCCACCATGGTCAAGCTCGGTGTGTACCTGCTGGCGCGGCTCGACCCGGGTTTTGGCGACTGGATGATGTGGCAGTGGACGCTGCAACTCGTCGGTTCGCTCACCGCCGCCTGGGGCATGCTGCTGGCGCTGCGCGAGCGCGATTTGAAACGCATCCTGGCCTGGTCCACCGTGGCTACGCTGGGCACGCTGGTGATGCTGGTGGGCAAGACCGGACACGGGGCCACGGTGGCGGTCAGTGCGCTGCTGCTGGCGCACGCGCTCTACAAGGCGCCGCTGTTTTTCGTCGCTGGCAACGTGGACCACGGCACCGGCACCCGCATCATCGACCGCCTAGGCAACCTGCGCCACGCCATGCCCTGGACGGCGGCTGCGGCCTTGCTGGCCGGTTTGTCGATGGCCGGCATTCCGCTCTCCTTTGGCTACGTGGTCAAAGACGTGGTGGGGCAGGCCGGGGCGCTGGGCGCCATATCGGAATTGGTCAAGTTTGCCAACACCATTTTCGCCGCGGTGGCGGTGGCGGTGGCGGCGGTGGCGGCGGTGCGGGTGTTCTGGCGCCACCCGGGCCACAACCTGACCCCGCCCGACGCCCACGAGGGTGGTCTGGCGCTGTACGGGCCGCCGCTGGTGCTGGCGGGCATCGGCATCGTGCTCGGGGTCTTTCCCTTCTTGGCCGACGGGCTGATGAGCCTGGCCGCGCACGCCATGACACCGCGCGCCGAGGCGATGGCGGTGCATTTTGCGCTCGAATTCGGCCCGGCGGCTTTGCTCTCGCTGGCCACCACCTTGGCCATCGGGGCGTTGGTGTTCATTTACTGGGACCCGCTGCACCGGCGCTTCGACCGCATCTTGGCCAAGTTCGATCGCTCCGGTTCGCTGGCGCAGTACGAGCGCTTCATCAACGGCATTCCGGTGTTGGCGGCGCATTCCACCCGCTGGTTGCAGGGCGGCGATCTGAGCCAGTACAGCTTGGTGTTGGTGTCCTTTGTGGGTGTTTTCATGGGGGCTGCCTTGGTGGCGGGCTGGAGCCAGTGGTTGTGGCCGGCTTGGGTCATGCCTTCAGCCGGCTTCATCGGCGCCTGTGTGCTGATTGCATCTGGGGCACTGCTGGCGCTGTTTCAGCGCGATCGGCTGGTGCTGTTGCTGTCCACTGGGCTGGTGGGTTTTGGCAGCGGCGTGTTCTACCTCTACGCGGGCGCGCCGGATGTGGCTTACACCCAGTTCGCGGTCGAGTCGGTGTTTGTGATCGTGGTGGCTTCGGTGCTGCTCAAGCTGCGCCAGCGCGGCCGTGGCCAAGGGCTGGAGCAGACGCACTCGATGCGCGGGGCGCTGCCGGTGGCGCTGGTGTTTGGCGGCGTGATCGCGGTGTGGCTGCTGGTGGTTTCGGGGGTGGAGTTCAATCCGCAACTGCACCAATTCTTTGGCCAGGTGAGCGTGCCCGAAGCGCATGGGCGCAACGTGGTGAACGTGGTGCTGGTCGATTTCCGCGCCCTCGACACCCTAGGTGAAATCGTGGTGGTCACGCTCTCGTTCTTGGCCGCCATCGCGCTGCTGCAGGCGGTGCGTGGGCACGCTAAGCGCCAACGCGCACTAGACAAAACCAAAGCCGGAGGTGCCGCATGAACCGGCGCGTGGTGATTCTGGAGTCGATTGCCGGCCCCTTGTATGTGACGATCCTGCTGGCCTCGCTCTGGGTGCTGCTGCGCGGGCACAACGAGCCCGGCGGCGGCTTCATCGGCGGCTTGCTGGCCGTGACCGCATCGGTGCTGTGGGCGGTGGCGCACGGGCGTGTGGCGGCCACTGCGCGCCTGCCCTACGGCAGTGCGATGCGCCTGACCGTGATCGGCATTGGCATCGGCGTGCTCTCGGGCATTCCGGCGCTGCTGCTGGGCTTGCCCTACCTAACGCACCTGTGGGGCCATATCCCACTCGGTTTTACCGAGCTCAAGGTTTCGACCGTGATCATTTTCGACCTCGGCGTCTATCTGGCGGTCTGGGGCGGTTTGGCCGGTTACGCCATCGAGCTGCTCGGCATGGACGAGCCCGACGCCCACGACGACACAGCGGCCGATGCGGCCCAGGAGCTGCGCGCATGATCTGGTTGCTGGCCCTCACCATCTGGATCACCGTCACCGCAGGTATTTATTTGGCGCTGTCGCGTGATGTGTTTCGCTGCGTGTTTGGCTTGGGCATATTGGGTAGCGCAGCCATTTTGGTTTTGTTTGCCTCCGGTCGTTTGGGCAGTGTGCAACCGGCCGTGATCCCCTTGGGCGAAACCGTGCTGCGCGACGCCGCCAACCCGTTGAGCCAAGCGTTGGCTCTGACCGCGATCGTGATCGGCTTTGCCCTGATCTGTTTTTCTGTCGTTGTGGCGCTGCGCCTGATTCAGCGTGCCGACACCGACGACACACTGGCCCTGCGCATGTCTGAACCCATCCCGACCGATCCCATCAAGCCGCCCTACAACGGGGCCGAGCACGAGCCTGCACAGCCTGCTGCAACCCCTGCCGCCAGCGCGACCAAGCTGGAGGGGGTGGCATGACTTGGCTTGCTGCGACGCCGGTGCTGGTGCCCATGGTCACCATGGTGGCCACGGCGCTGGCGTACAAAAACCCGCGCCTGCAAGCCGCAATTAGCTTGCTGGGTGCTCTGGCTTTTCTGGTTTGCGCGCTCGCCTTGGTGGCGGTGGCGCATCAAGACCAGGCAGCGCAGACCGTGTTTGGCGACTGGGGAGCGCCCTACGGCATCGAGTTTGCCATCGACCGGCTCAGTGCCGCCATGGTCTTGATGGCGGCCTTCATGGGCACGGTTTGCCTGATCTTTATGCTCAGCGACGCCGACACCGGTTCGCGCCACCCCATGGTGTTGCCGCTCCTGCATGGGGTGCTGTGCGGTGCGGGTGGGGCTTTCGCCACGGCCGACTTGTTCAACCTGTACGTCTGGTTCGAGGTCATGCTGGTGGCGGCCATGGGCCTGTTTGCACTGGGGGGCCGAGTTGACCAGCTCGACGCCACTTTCAAGTACTACGTGCTAAACATTTTTGGCACCCTGTTTTTCCTGATCGCCGTCGCCATGGTTTATGCCGCGACCGGGCATCTAAACTATACGGCGGTGGCCCAAGCCATCCCCTACCTGTCAACGGGCATGATGACCTTGCTGGCAGTGGGTTTGCTGCTGTCTTTTCTCATCAAATCGGCGGCTTTCCCGGTCTTTGCTTGGTTGCCGGCCTCCTACCATACCTTGCCGGCCCCGGTGCTGGCGCTGTTTGCTGCCGTCTTGACCAAGGTGGGCGTCTATGCGGTGCTGCGCACCTTGGGCGACATTTTTGTGGGCGCACCCGATTTCATCTACGTGGTGCTGGGCTGGATCGCCGTGGGCTCGATGGTGTTTGGCGTGATTGGTGCCGCTTACCACTGGGACATGCGGCGCATTCTGGCTTTTCACAGCGTGAGCCAGATAGGCTACATTTTGCTGGCCGTGGCGCTTGCCAGCCAAGCGGGCCATGCAGCAGCATTGTTCTACATTTTGCACCACAGCATCGTCAAAGCCAATCTGTTCTTGATCGCTGCCATCATCTGGCGCTTGAGCGGCGACTACGATCTGCGCCGCATCGGTGGTTTGTACAAAACCCAGCCCTTGCTGGCTGTGCTGTTCTTCATCATGGCCATGTCGCTGGTTGGGATTCCGCCCTTTACCGGTTTTTGGGCCAAGGTGATGGTGGTGCAAGAAACCATTGCCCAAGGTCAGATTGCTTGGACTTTCTTTGCGCTGTTGGTCGGCATGTTGACGCTTTACTCAATGGCCAAGATCTGGATGGAGGCTTTTTGGAAGCCGCACCCGAATCCGGCGTGGCGCCCACCGAAAGTCACCCAACTTGGGCCAGCTTGGATTGCCAGCTTGGGTTTGGCTGTGCTGATGCTGGTTATTTCCTTGTATCCGCAGCCGCTGATCGAATACGCCCAAGCGGCCGCCAAAACCCTGGGGGCCCCCTGACCATGATGCGGTTCAAACCCATTGCCGCCGTCGTGCTGCTGGCGCGTTTCCTCAAGGCCGTGGTGCTCTCGGGCATCCAGACCGTGCAGGTGATTTTGCGCGCCAGTTTCGGCCAGCGCACGCCACCGCCAGCGGCCTTTTTGCGCGTCCACTTCGCTCCCATGAGCCCCATGGGCGCTTCGCTGCTGGGCTGCATGATCACCCTCACGCCCGGCACCACCACGCTGGATATCGACATGGAAAACCGCATAATTTTGATGCACGTGCTCGACGCCTCTGACACCGACGCCATCGTGCAAGGCATCCGCGACGATTTTGAGTCTGGCCTGGTGCCGCTGTTTGGGGTGCGCGCATGATGCTCTGGTTGGCCACCACTTTGCTGGTCTTGCTCGCGCTGGCATCCTGCGGCCTGGCCACTTGGCGCATCATCCAAGGCCCCACCCACGCCGACCGGGTGGTGGCACTCGACATCATGCTGGCGGCCGCCGTGGGCTTGTGCGTGGCGGCCTCGATCTATACCGCGCGCACCGTGTTTCTGGATGTGGCGATCGGGCTGGCGCTGGTCGGTTTCGTGGCCACCGTGGGCTGGGCCCGGGTGGTGGACAAAGGGGCGGATCAACAAGGGGCCGATCAATGATGCTCGACGCGCTGGTTTCGGTTTTTCTGCTCGCCGGCGGGGTGCTGCTGCTGATTGCTGCCTGGGGCGTGGTGGCGCTGCCCGATGCGTTGTCGCGCCAGCACGCCGCCACCAAGGCCGGCACCTTTGCGCTGGCAATGGTCTGCATCGGGGCCATGCTGTTTGCGCTCGACTGGGCCTGGAGCTGGCGCATCCTGCTCATTTTGGGCTTTTTGCTGGCCACGCTGCCGGTGGCCTCGCACCTGCTGGCGCGCGCCGCGGTGCGCGAATCCAACTTGGTGCCGGATGCCAGCCAGGTGCGCCTGATTGGCGACGACCCGGCGCAAGCCAGTAAGCCGGGCAGCCGCACTTGACCCCTCAGCCGACCCCTAAACCGACCCCTCAGTCTGGCGCCGCGCAGCCGCTGTCGGGCAGGTTGTAAAAGCGCCGGATGCCGTCCCAGACGGCTTCGGGCGTGTCCACGGTCTGAAACAAATCCAGATCGGCGGCGCTGATCGCCCCTTCTTCGACCAGCACCTCGAGCCGGATCAGGCGCTGCCAGTAGTCGCTGCCAAAGAGGAAGATCGGCAGCGGTTTGGCCTTGTGGCATTGCACCAGGGTGAGCACTTCAAACAGCTCGTCTAGGGTGCCAAAACCGCCCGGAAACGCCACCAGCGCCTTGGCGCGCATCAAAAAATGCATTTTGCGCAGCGCAAAATAGTGGAACTTGAAGTTCAGTTCGGGGCTGACGTAGGGGTTGGATTGCTGCTCGTGCGGCAGCGTGATATTGAGCCCGAGGTTGAGCGCCCCCGCCTCGTGCGCACCGCGGTTAGCCGCCTCCATGATGCCGGGGCCCCCGCCGGTGGCGATGTAGAGCCGGTCTGGCGCCGGGCAGTGCAGGCTGTATTCGGCCACTAGGCGGGCAAAGCGGCGCGCTTGTTCGTAGTAGTGGGCGTTGCGTTGCAGCACCCGGGCTTGCGCCAGCGCCTGCGCATCGCCGCTGGCCTGTGCCTGGGCCAGCAATTCGGCCGCCTCTGCGGGCGAGCGAAAGCGCGCGCTGCCAAACACCACCACCGTGTGCTCGATGCCCAGCTCCTGCATCTGCAACTCGGGCTTGAGCAGTTCGAGCTGCATGCGGATGCCGCGCGACTCGCGGCGCAGCAAAAACTCCGGATCGGCAAAAGCCAGCCGGTGCGCGACGGGCTCCAGTTCCACGCCGTCGGCGGCTTGGGCCTGCAGCTCGGCCCAGGCATGCGCCAAGCGGTTGACGCGCAGGTCTTGGGGGTTGCCCATCGGGATGGCTGGACCAGCCGCAGCTTGGCCGATCAGACGCGGCGGCGGTATTCGCCCGTGCGGGTGTCGATCTCGATGCGGTCGCCTTGCTCGACGAACAGCGGCACCGAAACCTCGAAGCCGGTGGCGATTTTGGCTGGCTTCAAGACCTTGCCCGAGGTGTCGCCCTTGACGGCCGGTTCGGTCCAGGTGATTTCGCGCTCGACGCTGGTGGGCACTTCGACCGAAATGGCCTTGCCGTCGTAGAACACCACTTCAACCGCCATGCCGTCGGCCAGGTAGTTGAGCGCATCGCCCATGTTGCCGGCTTCGACTTCGTACTGGTTGTAGTCGGCGTCCATGCAGACGTACATGGGGTCGGCAAAGTAGGAGTAGGTGCAGTCTTTTTTGTCGAGGATGACGTTGTCGATCTTGTCGTCGGCCTTGAACACCACTTCGGTGCCCATATTGCTCAGCAGCGCTTTGAGCTTCATGCGCACCGTGGCGGCACCGCGGCCGCCGCGGGCGTATTCGGTTTTGAGGACGATCATCGGGTCTTTGCCGTGCATGATGACGTTGCCGGCGCGGATTTCTTGGGCGATTTTCATGGTGGGGTGCGCAAATGCGGATTCAGGGTGCGGATTTGGAGTGCGATTCAGGCAAAGTTGGGGGAGTGCCTGATCACAAGGCAGCAAGACGCGAACGCCAACCTAGCCGCCAAGCCCAAAAGCAAACCGCAGATTCTACCTTTTTTCGCCGACGAAGCCCAGCAGTTGGCTCACCAGATCGGCTTGCTGCAACAAGCGCTGGCGCGCGGCCTGGATGCACTGCCGCCAGGCTTGCAGGCGCTGCGCCGTCAAAGGGGGCAGGGCGGCTTCGGATGGTGCCCCGTTCCAAGCCCGGTGCCACTGGCGCAAGCAGGGCGGAGCGGCTAGCCAGTGCAGAAAGGCTTCGAGCTTGGCGTGCTGCGCGCCATCTTGCTGCGGGTAGAGCTGCCACAGCAGCGGCTGGCCAGCCCAGAGCGCGCTCACCAGCGAGTCTTCGCCACGCACCAAGTTGAGGTGGCAGGTGCGCAGCAGGGCGTCGAATTCGGTTTGTGCCAGCAGGGGCAGCAGGGTGGTTTTTGGGGGGGGCTGGCCTGACCATACAGCCTGCCAAGTGGCTTGGGTGCGACCTGCCGCGACCAGCCAATGCGCCTGCGCCAGCGCCGGGTCGACCTGCAGGGCGGGCAGGGCGGTGGCATGGTAGCAAAACAAGAGCATCTTTAAATCACTGGCGGCCGGCTCGGAGGGCTCGCAGGACTTGGCGCCGGGCAGCGGCGCGGGGGTGGCGCTGCTGGCCATTTCGCGCAGCAGCCCGCCGCTCCCCGGCGTGAAGCCGGGGTAGTAAAACCACTTGCAGCGCCCGGCCAGCGGCCCGCTCAGTACCGGGGAGGGCAGGCCGTGGCAGCGCTCGACCCAGGGCTCGGCGCTCAGGTATTCGAGGTTGAGCCAGACTTGTCCGGCGCGGCCTTCGGGTTGCAGTGCCTGCACCCAGTGCGGCTCGATGTGGCAGCCAAAGGCTTCGATCAGTACATCGCCCGGTTCGATGGCGGGCGCTGGCGCATCGGGCTGCTGGCGCGGCCACGGGTACACGCGCAGGCCCGCCAGCTCGCCTTGGCTTTGCAGCGCACCGGGGGCCATCCAAGCCAAGGCTGAGGCATCGTCAACCCACAGCCGCACGCGCTGGCCGCGCTGCGCCAACTGGTGCGCCAGCCGCCAGCACACGCCCAAATCGCCCCAGTTGTCGATCACGTGGCAAAAAATGTCCCAGAGCAGGGGGGGTGCGGGGGGCTCTGGTGCGGCTATAGATAAAGGTTCAGCAGGGCTCATTGGCTGCCGGGCGCACTCTGTTGCAGCAGCCGGTCGAAATCGCTCTCAAACAGCCGGTCCTGCACGATGCGGTATTTTTCGAACTCGCTCAGCGCGTGCGCCTTGGCGATTTCCGCCGTGACCTTGCCCGCGTCCTGCAACACCTCGCGGTCGGTGGCCTCGATGAAGCGGTTCAGGCGGGTTTCCCAGTCCTGCATGGTCATGGGGATTTTGCGCTGCACCATGTCCTCGGCCACATCCAGATAGGCGTTGACCAAGCGGGAGAGTTGCGCCATCTCGTGCTCGGTCAGGTAGTTTTTGGCCACTACCACATCGAATTTCTGAATCTTGCCCGCAGGCGCGTCTTTCCATGAGCTCAGCCCCATGTGGGGCTGGTCGGCATCGGCGCGGTGATAAATGACTTCGGCCGCCGTCTGACCATGGATGGCCCAGTGCAGCTTGTTTTGCACCGTGGCGAAAAAACGCTGGGTGGCCTGAGCCGTTACGTCGTAATCTATTGCCGTGGCGTAGATGTCGGTGATCTTCTGGTAAAACTTGCGCTCCGAAATGCGAATTTCGCGGATGCGCTGCAACTGCTCTTCGAAATAACTATCGGTGAGGATGGACCCCCCCGCCTTGATGCGCTCGTCGTCCATCACGTAGGCCTTGATGGTGAACTGCTCGATGACGCCTGTGGCCCACTTGCGGAACTGCACCGCCCGCTCGGAATTGACCTTGTAGCCCACGGCGATGATGGCGGGCAGCTTGTAGTGCAGGGTGTCGTAGTGCTTGCTGTCGGAGGCAGTTATCCGGAATTTCCGGATAACTGAATCTTCCTGCAACTCGCTGTCGGAAAAGATTTTTTTCAGATGCTCATTGACCGTGCGCACGTTCACGTCGTACAGCAGGCCCATCATCTTCTGGGTCAGCCAGATGTTTTCATCGGCATACAACGCCTCCACGCCACCTTGGCCGCTGGCGGCGACAAAGGTCAGGTACTCGGCCGCCGAGGAGCGGACGAGGGAAACCTCGGTTTTTTTGGCTGTCTCTGTCGGTTTGTGTGGCTTCATGTTCGGATGGCATCAAGTCGGTTTTAGTCGTAAAACCTGCAATTTATCAGGATGAAGGGCGCCAGACGAGTGCTCAATGCCTTGGAAATGCTCTTTTTTCTTGAGCACAGAGCCCCACCATGACCACCTTGGCCCAAACCTTCGCCACAATCCCGAATCATGAGCGAAGCCGATCCCGCACCCGCCCCAGCCGCCCCCTTCCCCGACGCGCTGCTGCACGCCGTGGCCGCCTTGCCGGGGCTGCCGGGGGTGTATCGGTTTTTCGATGCCGCCGGGCAGTTGCTCTACGTGGGCAAGGCGCGGCACCTGAAAAAGCGCGTGGGCAGCTACTTCAGCCGCCGCCACGACGGCACCCGCATCGGCCACATGGTGGGCCAGATCGAGCGCCTAGAGAGCACCGTGGTGCGCTCCGAGGCCGAGGCGCTGCTGCTGGAAAACAACCTCATCAAATCCAGCCAGCCGCGCTACAACATCTTGTTTCGCGACGACAAAAGCTACCCCTACCTGCGCCTGGGCAGCAGCGCGGCACGCTCGGGCACACCGGCTGCCGGACCCGCCCAGCCGCAAGCCTTCCCGCGCCTGTCGTACTACCGCGGCGCGGTGGATGCGCGCAGCCAGTACTTTGGCCCCTACCCCAACGGCTGGGCGGTCAAGCAAAGCATCGAGTTGCTGCAAAAGGTGTTTAGGCTGCGCACCTGCGAAGACACGGTGTTCCAGCACCGCAGCCGCCCCTGTCTGCTGTACCAGATCAAGCGCTGCAGCGGCCCCTGCGTGGGGCTGGTGAGCACGGCCGATTACGCACGCGATGTGCAAGACGCCAGCGCCTTTTTGCGCGGCCAGACCCAAGACCTGCAAGCCGCGCTGGAGCGGCGCATGCTCGATTTTGCCGAGCAACTGGCTTTTGAGCAGGCGGCTGAGGTGCGCAACCAGATCGGCAGCCTCGCGCAAGTGCTGCAGCAGCAGGCGATGGAGAACGTGCGCGACCAAGAGGCCGACATTCTGGCGGTTCAAGTGCAGGGCGGGCGCGCCTGCGTGAATTTGGCGATGGTGCGCGGTGGCCGCCACCTAGGCGACCGGCCATTTTTCCCGGCCCAAGTGGCCGACGGCGCGCTGCTGGCCAGCGTCGAAGATGGCGGCGAGGAGGAGGACGGCGCAGCGCACGACCCGCCCATGAGCTTGGAGACGCGGGTGCTGGAGGCCTTCATCGCGCAGCACTACAGCGTCCACAGCCCGCCGCCGCTGCTGGTGCTGGGGGCGCCGGTGAGCGCGCACCTGATCGATTTGTTGATTCAGGCCAGCTCGCACAAGATCCATGCGGTCTGGCAGCCGCGCGAGCAGCGGCGTGCTTGGCTGGAAATGGCGCAGCAAAACGCCGACTTGCAACTGGCGCGTCTGTTGTCGGAAGAGGGTTCGCAGCAGGCGCGCACGCGCGCGCTGGCGCAGGCGCTGGACCTGCCCGAAGAGGGGCTGGAGCGGCTGCGCATCGAGTGCTTCGACGTGTCGCACAGCGCCGGCGAGGCGACCATGGCCTCGTGCGTGGTGTTCGAGGGCCACAAAATGCAGAGCGCCCAGTACCGGCGCTACCGCATCGAGGGCATCACACCCGGCGACGACTACGCCGCCATGCGCCAGGTGCTGCTGCGCCGCTACGGCAAGCTGGGGCCAGCCCAAGACCTAGGCGTGGCCGAACCCGGCCCCAGCCCCAGCCCCGAACCAGGCCGCGCGCGCTGGCCCGATCTGGTGCTGATCGACGGTGGCGCGGGCCAGGTGGGCGTGGCGCGCCAGGTGTTCGAGCAGCTCGGGGCCGAGGTGGGCCGCCTCGTCGGGGTGGAAAAGGGCATTGGGCGCAAAGTGGGCCTAGAGGAGCTGGTGTTTGCCGACGGCCGCGACAAAATCAGTCTCGGGGCCGATTCGGCCGCGCTGATGCTGGTGGCGCAGATCCGCGACGAGGCGCACCGCTTCGCCCTCACCGGCATGCGCGCCCAGCGCGCGCGCACCCGCACCGGCAGCAGCCAGCTCGAAGACATTCCGGGCGTCGGCCCCAAGCGGCGCGCCCGCCTGCTGCAACGCTTTGGTGGTTTGCGCGGGGTGGTGGCGGCCAGCGTGGCCGATCTGGCCAGCGTGGAGGGCATTTCGACCGAGCTGGCGCAACAAATCTACCGCGCCTTGCGCTGACAGCCTGCTGCGCCGCAACCACATCCGGGCAAACCCTCGCATAATCAGGCCCATGTTTTTTAACCTGCCAACTTCGCTCACTTGGGCGCGCATCGTCTCCATTCCGCTCATCGTGGCGGTGTTTTACTGGCCCGGGCTGGAACAAAGCACGCAAAACCTGGTGGGCACGGTGCTGTTCGTGCTGTTTGCGCTCACCGACTGGGCCGACGGCTGGCTGGCGCGCCGCCTCAACCAGACCTCGGCCTTTGGTGCTTTCCTAGACCCGGTGGCCGACAAGTTCTTGGTCTGCGCCTGCCTGCTGGTGCTGGTGCAGCTCGAACGCGCCGATGTGTTCGTGGCGCTGATCATCATCGGGCGCGAGATCGCCATTTCGGCGCTGCGCGAGTGGATGGCGACCATCGGCGCGGTGCGCAGTGTGGCGGTGCACGTGGTGGGCAAGCTCAAAACCGCGGTGCAGATGGTGGCGATTGCCTTTTTGCTCTACGACGCCACGCTGCTGGGCCTGATCGACACCCGGCTCTGGGGCACGGTGCTGATCTGGATTTCGGCCGTCCTCACGGTCTGGTCGATGGTCTATTACCTGCAAAAAGCGCTGCCCGAAATCCGCGCCAAATCGCGCTAAGGCCACCCCCCGGCTTCCCGCATGCCCACCCACGCCCACCACGACGCTTGGCTGCGCGCCATGCCGTGGGTGTTTGTGCTGATCTGGAGCACCGGCTTCATCGTGGCGCGCTACGGCATGCCGCACGCCCCGCCGTTCACCTTTCTGGCCTGGCGCTATGCCTTGTCGATCGCGCTGTTTCTGCTCTGGGTCTGGTGGGCCCGGGTGGCGTGGCCGCGCAGCGGCGCGCAGTGGGGGCACTTGGCGGTGCTGGGGCTGCTGATGCACGCCGGCTACCTGGGCGGGGTCTGGGCGGCGGTGAAGGCCGGCATGGGCGCGGGCCTGGTGGCGCTGCTGGTGGGGCTGCAACCGCTGCTGACCGCCATTTGGCTCTCGGCCGTGGCCTCGTCCCAAGGTGCGGCGGGTTTGGCGGTGTCGCGGCGCCAGTGGCTCGGCTTGCTGTTGGGGCTGGCCGGGCTGGTGCTGGTGCTGTGGCACCAGTTCGTTCCTGCTGAAGGGGGCGCTGCCGTGGGGGCCACCACGGGCCAGATCGGGGCCACCTGGTTCAACGTCTCGCTGGCTGTGGTGGCGCTGCTGAGCATCACCGCCGGTACCCTGTACCAAAAGCGCTACGTGCAGCCCTGCGACGTGCGCAGCGCCAACACGGTGCAGTTGCTGGCGGCGCTGGCGGTCACGCTGCCGCTGGCGCTGCTGGAGCCGGGCGGCATGAACTGGAACGCCGAACTGGCCGGGGCGCTGGCCTGGTCGGTGCTGGCGCTCACGCTCGGGGCCAGTTCGCTGCTGTATCTGCTGATCCAGCGCGGCGCCGCCGCCTCGGTGGTCAGCCTGATGTACCTGGTGCCGCCGTGCACCGCCGTGCTGGCCTGGCTGCTGTTCGACGAACCCATCACCGCCCTGACCGTGGCCGGCGTGGCCCTGACCGCACTCGGCGTCAGCCTGGTGGTGCGCAGCCCCCAAGCCAAAGCCTGATGCGCGCCCATGCGCGCCCAAACGCCCCAATCCCCTCTAGGGTGGCGCTGCTTGCCAGCCCAGCATGACAAGTGTGCATAGGGTTTGGAAATGGGCTGCTTTCAGCGCTAGAATGCATGAAACGTCAATGAATTATCAGTCATGTTTGCTGCCCTCTCATCATCGTCCACCGGGTTGCGGGGTGCTGCCGCGCAGCTTGCCAATGTTCTCGAGGCCGGGCGCGTTTACCGGCGTGAAGACCTCTCGCGCCTGTCCACCGCCGTGGATCGGCATCTGCGTGAGTTGGTGGCAGCCGGAAAGCTGAAAAAACTCGCCCAAGGTTTGTACCATGTGCCAAAGCAGTCCAGCTTGGGTGCGCTGCCGCCTGCCGATGAGCAGGTGGTTGGAGTGTTCCTAAAAGACAAGGACTTCCTGGTCTTTTCACCCTCGGCCTACAACGCCTTGGGCTTGGGCACGACCCAGCTTTACAACCGCACGCTGGTCTATAACCACAAGCGCCATGGTGTTTTCAAGCTGGGCAACCGGCAATTCGATTTCCGGGTGAAACCGCGCTTCCCCAAGAAGCTCACGCCCGAGTTCCTTTACGTCGACCTGTTGAACAATCTGGATGAATTGGCAGAAGATCGGGATGCGGTGTTGCGCCAGGCGCGCAGCAAGCTGTCTGTGTTTGACTCTGCCGATCTGCAGCGTGCCATTGATCGTTTTGGCAGCCTGGCCACGCGCAAACGCGTGCGGGAGTGGACGGGTGGCTGACTTTCTGCACGATCGACCGGACTTCGATCAATTGCTCTTGGTCGTAGCCGATGACCAGGGGCTCGATCCCATGCTGGTCGAGAAAGACTACTGGATCATGCACGCTCTCTGGGGTCTGCAGGCGCAGGGCTTGCAGTTCGAGTTGAAAGGCGGCACGTCGCTGTCTAAAGGGTTTGGCGTCATCCATCGATTTTCGGAAGACATCGATATCCGCATCGAGCCGCCCCATGGCATAGACGTGAAGACCGGTCGCAACCAAGACAAGCCGGCGCATATCGAGTCGCGGCGCGCGTACTACGAAGCCTTGGCCGCGCGCATCTCCATTGCGGGCATTGACCGAGTGGCGCGCGACACGCAGTTTGACGACGACAAGATGCGCAGCGCGGGCATACGCCTGTTCTACACGTCTCGCACTGCGGCGCTTGCAGGAGTCAAGGATGGCATCTTGCTGGAGTTGGGGTTCGATGACACAGCACCGAATCGTTTGGTCAGGATCTCATCTTGGGCACTGGATGCGGCCATGGCCCGTGGGGTGAGGGTGATCGACAACCGGGCAACGGCCGTGCCTTGCTACGCACCGACGCACACCTTCGTGGAAAAACTGCAAACCATCTCCACCAAGTACCGCCGCTTGGGTCAGGCGCAGGCCTTCCCAGCGAACTTCCTGCGCCACTACTACGATGTGTACTGCCTGTTGGGGCTGCAAGAGGTGCAGGGCTTCATGCGCGAGTCCGCCTACCGGGAGCGCAAAGCGCAGCGGTTTCGTACCGGAGACGAACAGGTCATTGCCCAGAATCAGGCGTTTGTCCTCGGGAACCCTGCCCAGCGCCAGCTATTCGCTAAAGAGTACCGCAAGACCGCTGCGCTGTACTATCGGGGGCAGCCGGACTTTGATGCGGTGTTGGCCCGGATTCATCAGCACATCGAAGTCATGTGAGTTCAGCGCCGCAGCGCCAGTGCGGTGTCGAAGCGCGCCAAAATGCGCCCAAAATACCGCCAAAAACACCCAAGTCCTTCTAACCTCACCCAAGGATCTGCCCCGCCATGAAAACGCATCGCATCGCCGTCATCGCTGGCGACGGCATCGGCCAGGAAGTCATGCCCGAGGGGCTGCGCGTGCTGGAAGCGGCCGCGAGCCGCTTTGGCATCGGTTTGCAGTTCGACCACTTCGATTTCGCCTGCTGGCCCTACTACGAGCGCCACGGCCAGATGCTGCCCGACGACTGGAAAGCGCAGATCGGCGGCCACGATGCGATCTATTTTGGTGCCGTCGGCTGGCCCGAGAAAATCCCCGACCACATTTCGCTCTGGGGCTCGCTGCTGCGCTTTAGGCGCGAGTTTGACCAATACGTGAACCTGCGCCCGGCGCGCCTGATGCCCGGCATCACCGCGCCGGTGGTGCGCCGCGACGGCTCAGCGCGCCAGCCGGGCGAGATCGATATGTGGATCGTGCGCGAAAACACCGAGGGCGAGTACTCCAGCGTCGGCGGGCGCATGTTCGAGGGCAGCGAGCGCGAAATCGTGCTGCAAGAAACCGTGATGAGCCGCCACGGCGTCGATCGGGTGCTGCGCTTTGCCTTCGAGCTGGCGCAAAGCCGCCCCAAGCAACACCTCACCAGCGCGACCAAGAGCAACGGCATCGCCATCACCATGCCCTACTGGGACGAGCGCGTCGCCGCCATGGCGCGCCACTACCCCGAGGTGCGGGTAGACCAGTTCCACATCGACATTCTGTGCGCCCACTTCGTGCAGCGGCCCGACCATTTCGACGTGGTGGTGGCCAGCAACCTGTTTGGCGACATTTTGAGCGACCTCGGGCCGGCCTGCACCGGCACCATCGGCATCGCACCCAGCGCCAACCTCGACCCCGAGCGGCGCTTCCCCTCTTTGTTCGAGCCGGTGCACGGCTCGGCCCCCGACATCGCCGGGCGCGGCATCGCCAACCCGATCGGCCAGATCTGGTGCGGGGCCATGATGCTCGACTTTTTGGGCCACCGCGCCGCGCACGATGCGGTGCTGCAAGCCATAGAAGCCGTGCTGGCCGCAGGCAGCGCCGCCCCGCGCACGCCCGACCTCGGCGGCCACGCTGGCACGGCGGATCTGGGACGGGCCATCGCTGCGGCGCTGTAACATGGTTTTTGCCCTGCTCGACGACTGCGACGCCAGCGCCGCGCAGCCCAGCAGCCGGCTCTACACCGGGTTCGTGCGCCAGCACACCTGCACCGATGCAGCCGGGCTGCCCGCCCTCTGGGATGCGGTGCAAGCCGATCAGCGCGCCGGCCTGCACGCGCTGCTGCTGGCCGACTACGAATGGGGCGAAGCGCTGGTGCTCGGGCGCCCATCGGTGGCCGACCCCGGGGCGGCGCTGCGCCTGCTGATGTTCAGCCATGTGCAGCAGATGGTGCGCACCGAGGTGGACGCCTGGTTGCAAACCCTGCCGGGGGCGGGCGCGGGTGCGGGCACGCTCGCGCTCGAGGAAGACATCAGCGCGGCGGATTTTCATGCCGCAGTCGAGCGCATCCACGCCGCCATAAGCGCCGGCGAAACCTACCAGGTCAACTTCAGCTACCGCCTGCAAGGCCACGCCTGGGGCGAGCCGGTGGCGCTGTACTCGGCCTTGCGCGCGCGCCAGCCGGTGCCCTTTGGGGCGCTGCTGCGGCTGCCAGACGAGGGCTGGCTGCTGTCTTGCTCGCCCGAGCTGTTCTTGCGCCAGCAAGACGGGCTGCTGAGCGCACGGCCCATGAAAGGCACCGCCGCACGCAGCCAGCCGGCCGACAGCGGGGACGGCGACGACATCGACCAGGCCGGCAGCCTGCAGGCAGACCGCAAGAGCCGGGCCGAAAACGTGATGATAGTGGACCTGCTGCGCAACGACATCGGGCGCATCGCGCGCACCGGCAGCGTGCAGGTGCCGGCCCTGTTCGAAATCGAATCCTACGCCACCGTGCACCAGATGACTTCCACCGTGCAGGCCCGGCTGCGGCCCGAGGTGGACTGGCCCGAGCTGCTGCGCGCCACCTTTCCCTGTGGTTCGGTCACGGGGGCACCCAAGCACCGCACCATGCAGCTCATCCGCGCCCTCGAAAACACGCCGCGCGGGCCCTATTGCGGCGCCATCGGCTGGCTCGATGCCGCACCAGCGGGCCAGCGCGTGGGCGATTTCTGTCTCTCGGTGGCCATCCGCACGCTCACGCTCGGGGCGCCGCAGCAGGGCAAGCGGCCGCTGCGCCTAGGGATTGGCGCCGGTATCGTGCACGACAGCGTGGCCGCCGACGAACTGGCCGAGTGCCGCCTCAAGGCCCGCTTCCTGACCGACCTCGACCCGGGTTTTGATTTGTTCGAGACCCTGCTGCACCTGCCCGGCCACGGTTTGCAGCACCTCGGGCTGCACCTGGCGCGGCTGGCGGCGAGCGCGCGCACGCTGGGTTTTGCTTTCGACCCCGACGCGGCGCGGGCGCTTTTGCACCAACGTGCAAGCGAACTGCCCACCAATTGCCCGGCCAGGGTGCGGCTGGCGCTGTCGCACAATGGCCGGCTCAGCCTGGTGCACGCCCCCTTGGCGGCGCTGCCGCCCGGCGTCGTCACGCTGTTGCTGCAACCCGAGCCGCTGCCGCTGCACGACCCGCTGGCTGCGCACAAGACCACGCGGCGCAGCCATTACGACGCCGGCATCCGCGCCGCCGAGCGCGCAGGCGCCTTCGACAGCCTGTTTTTCAACAGCGCCGACGAGCTGGTCGAGGGCGGGCGCAGCAACGTCTTCTTGCGTCTGGGCGGGCGCTGGCTCACCCCGCCCGTATCCTGCGGCGCGCTGCCCGGCATTCAGCGCAGTGTGCTGCTGGCAGACCCGGCTTGGGCCGCCAGCGAGGCGCGCCTGACCCGGGCCGACCTGCAGCGGGCCGAGGCCATCGTGGTCTGCAACGCCCTGCGCGGCGCGCTGCCGGCCCGCTTGCACGGTGCCGCCAGCGCCCCAAGCGCCTGAGGCATCCCATCCAACAACCTCCGCCCCCAACCACCGTTACAATTCGCAACCAAAGCCGCCCAGCGCACCTCGGTGCGTTCGGCTAACATCAGGGGTTTCCCGGTGGGGTGCTTAGCTCAGTTGGTAGAGCGGCGCCCTTACAAGGCGTAGGTCGGCGGTTCGAACCCGTCAGCACCCACCACCACCACAGCCCCACGCCGCAGAGCCCGGCGGTCAATCCCACGTTGCAGGCAGCGCCCACATGTTTGATTTTTTCCGCAACAACATCAAGTTTCTGATGGCGGTCCTGATGTTGCTGATCATCCCGGCCTTTGTGCTGGTGGGCGTCGAAGGCTATGGCACTTTGGGCGACGACCCCAACGCCGTGGCGCGCGTCGGCGGCACCGACATCACCCGCAACCAGTGGGAAGAACGGCACCGCAACCAGATCGATCAACTGCTGGCGCGAACGCCGGGCTTGCAGCGCGCCCAGCTCGACACCGAAGCCAGCCGTTTTGCCACGCTCGAGCGCATGATCGATGAACAACTGATTCTGCTGGCGGCCCAAGAAGGCCGTTTCCTCGTCACCGACCAGCAACTGGCCGCCACGCTGGCGCAAGACCCCACCATCGCCCAACTGCGCCTGCCAGACGGCACGCTTGATCTGGAGCGCTACCGCCAATTGTTGGCTGGGCAGGGTTTGACCCCCGAGCAGTTCGAGGAATCGGTGCGCGCCGACCTGATTCGCCGCCAGTTGATCGAGGGCTTGGCCGTCACCGCTTTGGCCCCGCCGAAGCTGGCCGAGCAGGCTTTGCAGCCCTTCTTGCAGCGCCGGGAAATTCAGTTCACCGTGTTCCGGCCCGATGCGTTCCGTGCCGGAATCGCCATTTCCGAGGCCGACCTGAAGGCCTTCTACGAGCAAAATCCGAACCTGTTCCAGTCGGCCGAACAAGTCGATGTCGAATACCTGGTGCTCGACCTGCAGGCGGTGGCGCAGCGCATCACCGTCAGCGAGGCCGACTTGCGCGCCCACTATGAGAAAACCCGCGTCCAGCTGGCGGCCAAAGAAGAGCGCCGCGCCAGCCACATCCTGCTCACGCTGGAGCCGGGTGCCAGCCCCGAACAACAAGCTCAGGTGCGCGCGCGAGCCGAAGAACTGCTGGCCCAGCTGCGCCAAAACCCGGCCCGTTTCGCCGAACTGGCGCAGGCGCACTCACAAGACCCCGGTTCTGCGGCCCGCGGGGGCGATCTGGGCTTTTTTGCCCGTGGTGCCATGGTGCCCCCGTTTGAGCAGGCGGTGTTTGCGCTGCAACGCGGCGCCATCTCTGACTTGGTCCAATCGGATTTCGGCTTTCACATCATCCAGTTGGTCGAGGTGCGCCAGCCGCCAGCCGAGCCCTTCGAGGCGGTGCGCGAGCGTTTGGCAGCCGAACTGCGCCAGCAACAGGCGCAACTGCGCTTTGCCGAAGCGGCCGAGTCCTTCTCCAACCTCGTCTATGAGCAGGCCGACTCGTTGGCGCCTGCCGCGCAGGCGCTGGGCCTGACGGTCCGGCGCGCCCAAGCCGTGGTGCGCAGCGGCGGCACCCAGCCCGCCGGCCTGGCGCCCGCCTTGAGCAATGAGCGGCTGCTGGAGGCCCTGTTTGCCAGCGATTCGCTCGCGCTCAAGCGCAACACCGAAGCCATCGAGGTCAGTGCCGGTCAACAACTGGTGTCGGCGCGGGTGCTCGCGCACCGGCCGGCGCAACTGCAACCGCTGGATGCCGTGCGGCCCCAAGCGCGCGAGCAGCTGCTGCAGCGCCGCTCGCTGGAGGCGTCGCGCACCGAAGGCCAAGCCCGCTTGGCCGACTGGCGCCAAAACCCGGACGCAGCCCAAGGCCGGCTGTCTCCCGCCGTGGCCTTGTCACGCACCGAGCCGCAAGGGGCGCCCCAAGAGGTGCTGCGCGCCGTCTTGAGCGCGGCCGCGCCGGCCGCCGATGCCCCATCGTGGGTGGGGGTTGACATGGGCCCCGATGGCTACGCCGTGATCCGAATCAACCGCGTGCTCGAGCGCGAGGCACCCGATGCGGTGCGCGCCGGGCTGGAGCGCAATCAGCTCGCGCAGTTGTGGGCGCAGGCCGAAACCCAAGCCTACCTGCGGCTGTTGCGGGCACGCTTCGAGGTCGAGATCTTGCAGCCGCGCCCGGCGGCCGATGCCGCAGCCGCGTCCTAAGCCCTCTTTTTGTATTTTTCGCTCGCAAACCCGGCTATAATCAAAAGCTAGCGGTGGCTGTAGCTCAGCTGGTAGAGTCCAGGATTGTGATTCCTGTCGTCGTGGGTTCGAGTCCCATCAGCCACCCCAAAAAATTGCAGTAAAACAAGGGCCTTCCGGCCCTTGTTGCGTTTTAGGGGCGTGCTGGGGGATGAATTGAATCATCCCGACCTTGCCAGATCGGCTGAAGGCAATACCAGCAGTCCTGTGGCCACGGGCACGTACCGGAGCAGGGCAGTGGCCACCGATTGGGCATAAACCGGGCGGTAAGCGCCGGGTACCAAGGGCGCGATCAGCCTGCCGATGGGGATGCTCAGCTGCTCGGCCAGCCGCGGGGCCTGCCCCAGATGGGCGCGGCTGTCCAGCAGCAAGGAGGGGCGCGCGATCACCAGCGCATCCAGCTCTAGGGCCATCAGCGCATCCTCGAGCTCGCCCTTGACCCGGTTGTAGAAAACGGCCGAATTCGAGCTGGCGCCCGCAGCACTGACCAAGCCTAAGCGGCGCGCCCCGGCCTTCACGGCCGCTTCTGCCACGGCCAGATTGGCGTGCAGATCAACGGCTCTAAAGGCCGCTTGGCTACCCGCCAGCCTGATGGTGGTTCCCAGCGCCAGATAGACCTCATCCACATCGGGCAGGGCAGGCAGCGCGGTGAAATCCACCCCATGTAGGTGCAACTTGGCGTGCCTTGCGTCTAGGGGGCGGCGCACCAAGGCATGCACTTGCGTGACGGCGGGGTGGGCGAGCAGACCTTGCAGCAACAAGCCGCCAATCAGGCCGGTGGCGCCAGCCAGCAGCACGGTTCTGGGGTGAGCGGGTATGTGGTTCATGGTGCTGGAGCAGACCTCTGCTTGGGTGCGGCCTATTATCGGCTGCCGCCCGCAGGGCGCAGGCGCTGTTTCTGTCATTTTCCCAAGCGATAATGTTTTGGTGAACCAAGCACCAGAACCTACAGAATTCGATCTTTCTTCGGGAGTAGGCAGTCGCCCCCAGCAACGCACCAACCAGCCCATCGTCGGGGCAACGGCGGCGCTGTCGGTCTCGATTCCCCACGCGATTGGCCTTGGACTGCTGGCTTTTGCCCCGCTGGCTTATCTGGGTTCGGCCAGTGCGCTGGCGCTGTGGTCGGCGGCACTGCCGGGGGCCTTGCTCACCCTGTTGGCGCGCAGCAAGGGGGTGATTTATGGCCCCTCGACGGCGGTGGCGCTGCTCTTTGGCGGCATGCTGTCGCTGGTGGTCGGGGCCGGCGCCGCGGTTTCCATATCCGCGGCACAGGCGCTGGCCATTACCGGCGTTTTTGCGGCGCTGGGTTTTGTGTTGCAAGCCGTGATCGCCTGGAGCGGCTTGGCCCGGCTGGCGCGCTTCATTCCGGTTGCCGTGACGCAGGGCTTTGCGGCCGGGGTGGGTTTGTCGCTCATTGTGGCGCAGATCAAGGGGCTGCATTACATCAGTGGCGGGCAGTGGGGCGCCTTGCTGGGCTGGCACGCGGCCATCGCGCTCGCCGTGGTGGCCCTGAGCCTGGTGTTGCAGCGCCTATGGCCGCGTTTTCCTACGCTGTTGCTGGCGGTCATCTTGGTCGCCTTGCCGTGGCTGCTCTGGGCCCCCGGGGTGGAATTGAGCATGGCAGCCGAGGAGGCGGTTTTTTTGCTGCCCATCGTGCCCGACTGGTGGGCCGCGCCGTGGTGGCTGGTGCTGGATCGGGTCGGTTTTCAACTGGCTTCGCTGGCCTTGCTGATGGCGGTGGTGAACTCGCTCGAGGTGCTGGTCTACCATCAGCAGCTGGAGCATGAACACGGGCAACACAGCCCGCCCGGCTTGGTGTTGGGGCGCGAGGGCTGGGTGGGCGCGGGCTGCGCCCTGCTGGGCCTGATACCGGCCTCGACCAGCCTGTCGCGCTCGCGCATCGCGCTTTTTTACACCGGCACACCGAGCCGAAGGGCCGGGCAGTGGCACGCGCTGGGCCTGATCGGCGTGGCCGTGAGCGGCTTTTTGTGGCTGCCCTGGGTGCCGATGGCGGTTTTGATGGGGGCGCTGCTGATCGCTGGGGTGCGCATGATCCCGCCCTCGTTGTGGGAGTTGTTCAGCGTCCGCGAGGGACGCAGCTCGCGCGTGCAGGCTTGGGTGGTGGCCCTGGTGTTCGTGGGCTCCAGCGGTGCCTTGGCGTTGCTGGCCGGTCTGTTGGTGGCTACGTTGGATTTGCTGCGGGCTTCGGGCGCGCACGCCATCCGGCGCGTTCATCTGGAGGGCAAGCTGCGCTCGCGCCATGTGCGAGGGCCGCAGGACGAAAGCTGGCTGGCCCCGCGCATGGCCACGGTGGCGGTGTTTGAGCTGCAAGGCATCGTCTCTTTTGGGGTGGCGGCTCAGGTGGTGGAGCAGGTGCACTCGCAGCTGAACGGGCACCGCTGCGTGATACTGGACGCCTCGCGCGTGCCCTCTTGGGATGAAACCGGCTGCTTGCGCCTGATCGCCTTGGCGCACGAGTTGCATGAGAAAGGCGTGGCGCTGCTGCTGTGCGGTGTGCGCGGTTTGGCGGCGCAGCGCATGGCCGGGCTGCACACCCGCACCGACCTCGATCGTGCCCTCGAATGGGCCGAGGAGCAGATTTTGGCCAACCGTCCGCCAGAGTTGCAAGCGCAACCGGAGCAGGCGTCGATGCTGGGGGAGTTGGGCGCTGAACTGACGGCGGCCCAGTGTGCGGCGCTGCAAGCGCTGATGCGCAGCCTGCGCTTCGCCCCCGGTGAGGTCATCATCCGCCAAGGTGACCTAGACCGCACCTTGCTGTGGGTCCAAGCCGGCACGGTGACGCTCTCCACCTCCGAAGTGCCGGATCAAGGGGTGCGCTTGTCGGTGATCGGTGCCGGGGCGGTGTTTGGCGAAATGGCCTTCCTGAATGGCATGGCCCGCACCGCCTTCGCGCACGCTGGCAGCGCCGGCGCACTGCTCAACACCCTGAGCTGGGAGCAGTTTCAGGCGTGGCGCCAGAGCGACCCCGAGGGCGCGTTGCTGTTCGTCACCGCGCTGGCGCGCATGGGCATCCGGCGCCTGGGGGCGACCTCGCGCGAGCTGCGCGCCGCGATGGAGTGAGGGCGCAAGGCAGAGCCGCCCAGAAAGCCGCCCTAGCGTCCCAGCAAAAAAACCGTGGGCAGCTCCAGCGGCAGGGCGGGGCGCTGTTGCTTCCAGACGCTGACCTGGGCGCTGTGGATGGCCTGTTGCGGCAGGTTCAAGCCGACGCCTAGGGCCAAGCGCGTGTGGGGCTGTAAGCACTCCAGCAGGCTTTGCAGCAGCGCCTGGTTGCGGTACGGGGTTTCGATGAAAATCTGCGTCTGACCGCTGCGCAGGGCCAGGGCTTCGAGCTCGCGGATGCGCTGCGCCCGGGCGCTGCTTTCTTGCGGCAGATAGCCCACAAAGGCAAACTGCTGCCCGTTGAGCCCGCTGGCGGCCAGCGCCAGCATCAGCGACACCGGCCCCACCAAGGGCGCCACGGTCAGGCCCAACTGGTGCGCGGCACGCAACACCGATGCCCCAGGGTCGGCAATGCCGGGCATGCCGGCCTCGCTCACCAGCCCGATGTCGTGCCCCTGCAAGGCCGGGGCGAGCAGGGCGGTGGCGTCGTGGCCGTCATGGGGGTCGTGATCGCCCTTTTTGTGCACCTGACGCGGCAGTTCGACGATCTGCTGGGCCTGCAGCGGCTGCGCCAGCGGCACCACGAGCCCGACCCGTTTCAGAAAGGCGCGCGTGCTTTTGGCGTTTTCGCACACCCAGTGCGCCAAGCGGGCAGCGGTCTGAATGGTGTGCAAGGGCAGGCTGTGCTCTAGGGATGGGGTGGCGGCAGCCGCGTCCAAGCACCCGAAATCGAGCGGCGTCGGCACCAGGTACAAGGTGCCCAGCAGGGCGCTGCGGGTCATGGCAGAAGCACCCCGGCGCCGCGCAGCAGGCGGGCGGTGTGGATCAGGGGCAGGCCGATCAGGGCGGTGGGGTCGTCGCTTTCGATGCGCTCCAGCAAGGCGATGCCCAAGCCCTCGCTCTTGGCACTCCCGGCACAATCATAGGGTTGCTCGGCCAGCAAATAGCGTTCGATTTCATCGTCTTGAAGCATGCGAAACTGCACCCGCACCTGTGCCAAGGCGCTGGCGCTGTAGCCGCTGTCGAGGCAGCAAAGCGCCACGGCGGTGTGAAAGCACACGCTTTGGTCGCTCATGGCCTGCAACTGCGCGCGGGCGCGTTCGTGGCTGCCGGGTTTGCCCAAGGCCTGCCCGTTGAGCTCAGCCACTTGATCGGAGCCGATCACCAGCGCCTGCGGGTGCTGCAGCGCCACCGCCTGCGCCTTGGCCAGCGCCAGCCGCTGCGCCAATTGGGCTGGTGGCTCGCCGGGCTGGGCGCTTTCATCGACGTCCGGCACCACCACGCTGAAAGGCAGTTGCAAGCGCCCGAGCAGCTCGCGCCGGTAGGGCGAGCTGGAGCCGAGGATCAGGGGGCGGCTCATTTTTAGAAGGCCCCAAACAGAGTCGCCGCCACGATCGCCACCACCAGCGCACCGATCGGGAACACCACCGCAACCATGGCCAGATCGCCGTAGGACTGGCGGTGCGTCAGGCCGCAGATCGCCAGCAGCGTGACCACCGCGCCGTTGTGTGGCAGCGAGTCGAGGCCACCGGTGGCAATGGCGGTGATGCGGTGCAGCACCTCCGGCGCGATGCCGGCCGCCGTGGCCATTTCCAGGTAGGTGCTGCCCAAGGTCGAGAGCGCGATGCTCATGCCGCCCGAGGCCGAGCCGGTGATGCCGGCCAAGATGTTAACCGCAATCGCCAGCGAGACCAGCGGGTTCTCGCCGCCCAGGCCCAGCACCCCCACGCGCACGATCTCGAAGGCGGGCAGGGCGGCGACCACTGCGCCAAAGCCCACCAGCGAGGCGGTGTTGAAGATCGGCAGCACCGAGGCGTTGGCGCCGTCGTCGAGTGAGCGCGTCAGCGACACCAGCCGCGCCCAGTTGGTGGCGATCAACACCAAAATGGCGAGCGTGAGCGCCAGGATGATCGACCACACGCCCAGCACCGAGGGCAAGCCGACGGCACCAAACTGCGGCTCGGCCAAGAAGGCCACGTCCCACGACGGAATGACGAAGGTGGAAAACAGCAGGTTGGCCACGATCACCACCACGATTGGCAACACCGCCAGCCAAAAAGGCGGCAGCGGGCGACTGGGCGTGGCTGCTTTTTCGCAGACCAAGTCGGTCACGTCGTAGCCCTGACCGGCGGCACATTCGCGCATCGCTTTGTCGGCCGTGGGCAAGGCGTCGGGGTGCACACCGTAGCCCTCGCCGAGCGCACGCGCCGCCGCCGCGCGGCGCATCAGCCACCACTGCCCGGCGCCAAACATGATCAAGGCCGCCAGGATGCCGATGCCGGGTGCGGCAAAGGGCGAGGTGCCAAAAAACGGCATGGGAATCGCGTTTTGGATGGCTGGCGTACCCGGCAGCGCCGTCATGGTGAAGGTGAAGGCCCCCAAGGCAATGGTCGCCGGGATCAGCCGCTTGGGGATGTTTTGATCCCTAAACAGGCTGGCCGCAATCGGGTAGATGGCAAAGGCCACCACGAACAGCGACACGCCGCCGTAGGTGAGGATGGCGCAGGCCAATACCACCGCCAAGATGGCTTGCCCGCCGCCCAATTGCGCCACCAAGCCCTGGGCGATCGCCTTGGCCGAGCCGCTGTCGTCCATCAGACGGCCAAAGATAGCGCCCAGCAGGAACAAGGGGAAGAACGAGATGATGAAGCTGCCCGCCGAACCCATGAATACTTGGGTGTAGAGCCCGAGCAGCGGCGCGCCAGCAAACAGCGCCGCCAGCAGCGCACACAGCGGCGCCAGCAACAGCACCGACACACCCCGGTAGGCCAAAAAGATCAGCAACCCGAGCGCGAGCACAACGCCCAGCAGCCCGATCATGCCTCAGCCCCTAGGCCGCCTGGGTGGCGCATGCGTTGGGTTTGCTGCTGAACTGCCATGATTTGAACTTTCTGCAAAGGGTGCTGCGCGGCATCCTAACACGTGAATGTTGCGCTGCATCAAAATGCTGCCCCCATGGGCGCCAAAGCGCTGCACAGGGCGGGCGTTGCAGCGGCGTATGGCTTTCTACTTCAAACTCCCCGCCAAAAACTGCGCCAGGCGCTCGCTTTTGGGGCTGGCCAGCACCTCGCGCGGCGCGCCTTGTTCCTCGATGCGCCCCTGGTGCAGAAAAATCAGGTGGTTCGAGACTTCGCGCGCAAAGCCCATCTCGTGCGTTACCACCACCATGGTGCGGTGCTCCAGCGCCAGTTGCTGCATCACGCGCAGCACCTCGCTCACCAGCTCCGGGTCCAGCGCGCTGGTGGGTTCGTCGAACAGCATCACCTCGGGCTCGACCGCCAGCGCGCGCGCAATCGCCACCCGCTGCTGCTGGCCGCCGCTCAGGTGCGCCGGGTAGCGGTCTTCCACCCCGTGCAGCCCGACGCGCTCCAGGTACAGGCGCGCCGTTTGCACCGCTTGCTCTTTGGGCACTTTGAGCAGGTGCAGCGGCGCTTCGATGATGTTTTGCAGCACCGTCATGTGGGCCCAGAGGTTGAAGCTCTGAAACACCATCGCCAGCCGGGTGCGCAGGCGCTGCAACTGCTGCGCATTGGCGGCTTCGAGTTCGCCGCTGCGCGTGGGCCGCAGGTGCAGTTCCTCACCGGCCACGATGATGCGCCCCTGGTGCGGTTTTTCGAGCAGATTGATGCAGCGCAGCAGCGTGCTCTTGCCCGAACCCGAGCTGCCGATGATGCTGATCACATCGCCAGCGCGCGCCGACAGCGAGACGCCCTTGAGCACCTCATGGCTACCGTAGCGCTTGTGCAAGTCGATGACTTCGAGCTTGGTGGGGGTGGCGAGCGACATGGGAAATGGTAAAAATGGCTTCAGTGGCGGCGCGGCCGCAGATGCCCGAGGTAGCGCCATTCCAGGCCCTTGAACACCCCCACCAGCAAGAAGGTGATGCACAGGTAAATCGCGGCAGCGAACAGGAAGGCCTCGAAGGGCAGGAAAAAATCGGCGTAGATGCGGCTGGCGGCGGCCGTGAGGTCGATCAGCGCGGGCACCGTGCTGGCCAGGCTGGTGCTGTGCAGCATCATCACCACCTCGTTGCCGTAGGCGGGCAGGGTGCGGCGCAGGGCGCTGGGCAGCACGATGCGGCGCTGAATCTGCCAGCGGCTCATGCCCATGGCCTGCGCGGCTTCGAGCTCGCCCGGGTTGGTTTCGCGCATGGCACCGGCCAGCATTTCGGCGGTGTAGGCGGCGTTGTTGAGCGCCAGCGCCAGCAGGGCGCAGAAAAAAGCGTCTTTGAACAGGGTCCAGGGCCAGACCGTGTCCCAGCGCGCCTGTATCCATTCCAGCTGTGCGATGCCGTAGTAGATCAAAAAAATCTGGATCAGCAGCGGGGTGCCCCGGATGCAATAGGTGTAGGCACCGGCCAGCCCGCGCAGCGCCGCCACCCGGCTGGTGAGCGCTAGGGCCAGCAAAAGCGCCAGCACCCCGCCAAACAGCAGCGAGCCCGCCAGCAGCCACAGCGTGGTGACCAGCCCCTCGGCGTACAGCGCCAGGGTTTCGGGCAGCAGCAGCACGTCCCAGTTCACAGGCTCACCTGGGTGCTGCCTAGGGCATAACGCCGGCTCAGGGCACGCAGTGCCCACAGCGAAACGCTGGTGTAAGCCAAGAACACCGCCGCCGCCAGCAGCAAAAAGTAAAAGGGCTCGCGCGTGGCGGCGCCGGCTTGCATGGCGTGGAAAGTCACGTCATGCAGCCCGATCAGGCTCACCAGCGCCGTGGCCTTGATCAGCACCAGCCAGTTGTTGGTGAAGCCGGGCAGGGCGTAGCGCACCATCTGCGGCAGCGTGATGCGAAAAAACGTGCGCGACGGGCTCATGCCAAAGGCCCAGGCGGCCTCGGCCTGGCCCTTGGGGATGGCCAACATGGCACCGCGAAAGGTCTCGGTCATGAAGGCACCGTAGATAAAGCCGATGGTGAGCACGCCGGCCATGAACGGGTTGATGTTGACCTCAGCCTCTAGCCCCAAGCGCTCCAGCAGGGTGATGAGCCCGATGGTGCCGCCGTAATAGACCAGCAGCAGCAAGATCAGCTCGGGCACACCGCGCACCAACGTGGTGTAGGCCCCAGCCAGCGCCACCAGCGGCCGACGCTGCGAGAGTTTGGCCGCCGCCCCGAGCAAACCCAGCGCAATCGCCACCCCCAGCGATGCCAGCGAGACCGTGAGCGTCAGTTGCGCGCCGGACAAAACCGATAAAACGTGACCGTCCACTGCCACAGCAGGGTTAGTCGCCGTAGATGTCGAAATCGAAGTACAGGCGTGCAATCCGGTCGTACACGCCATTGGCGCGAATGGCCCGGATGGCGTTGTTCAGTTCGGTGCGCAGTTCGTCGCGTCCCTTGCGCAGGGCAATGCCCATGCCGTCGCCAAAGTAGCGCCGGTCGCGCAGTTCGGGGCCCACAAAGCCAAAGGCTCGACCTTCGGGGCGGTTCAAAAAGCCGGCCGTGACCTCGACCCGATCGGCCACCGTGCCATCCAAGCGCCCGGCCTGAATGTCGAGATAGACTTGGTTTTGCGCATCGTAGGGCACGATGATGGCACCAGCCGGGCGCAGCTGACTCATGGCGAAGCGCTCTTGGGTGCTGCCCTTGAGCACGCCGATGCGCATGCCGCGCAGCGAAGCGGGCCCAGTGAACGGGGTGCCGGTGCGCACCACGATGCCGCTGGGGGTGCTGTAGTATTTGTCGGTGAAATCGACCACGCGGCGGCGCTCGTCGGTGATCGACATCGAGCTGATGATGACGTCGTACTTGCGCGCCAGCAGGCCCGGGATCATGCCGTCCCACACCTGTTCCACGAACACACAGCGCCGGCGCATTTCGTTGCACAGCGCTTGCGCGATGTGCACGTCAAAGCCGGTGAGCTGGCCGGCAGACGTTTTGTAAGTGAAGGGCTTGTAGGTGGCATCGACCGCCACGCGCAACACCGGCCAATTGGCGGCTTGCGCGGGCTGTGCGGCTGGCGGTGGGGGCGAGGCGCTTGCGGCCGGGGACTGGGCCACGGCATAACTGGAAACGAGCGCCAGCAAGAGCGCAAAGAGTTTGAGCTTCATGGGAATGTGCTGTCAAAAAATTGTAAGAAACGCGTATTATGCCGTGGCGGCCATGCTCAGCCAATCCAGTTCCACAGCTCCAGCAGCGTGGCCCCACCCGCCGTGAGCAAGAGGGCGAAGTAGAGCAGCGTCAGGCACACCGCCAAGTAGCCCAGCAGCAGCGCCAGCCCATCGCGCTGCATCATGCCGGCCGACAGAAAGATCACCGCCAGCGCCGGCAAGGTGTTGCTGAAGGGGATGAGCCCAAAGGGCATCATCAGCAGCAGGCCGGCGAACACCAGCGCCAAGTTGTTGCACAGAGTGGCCGGGCCATGGCTGCTCAGCCACGGCCAGCGGTGCGGGCGGCTCAGGCGGTCGATGCGGTGCAGCCAGACCGTGGCGCGCTGCAGGCCGGCGCGCAGCGGTGCCGCCGCCAGACGGCGCCTAGCGATGCGCTGCGGCAGCCACGGTTTCCGCTGGAAGGTGCGCGTCAGGCCAATGAGCACGATCGCCAGCCCAAAGGCGGTGCTCACGCCCGGGATCGAGACCGGCACCAGAAAGATCAGCGACAAAAAGATCGTCAAAAGCATCAGGCTGTCGGGGCCCACGGCTTCGACGATGTCGTGCAGGGTCAGGTCTTGTTCGGGCAGGGTCGTGAGCACGCGCTCGATGTGCTCGACCAAGGTGTCGGGCGCATCAAGCGCATCGGCATCAGCAGCGGCGGGCATGCGTTCGTTCGTCATTTAACATAATACACATTGTGGAACTAGATCTGGACGGCGATGGTGGCGGTTCAGCCTCTGGTCAAGCCTGAACAGCAAGGCCTTTTACCACGGCAGTCTTGCGACCCTTTTGCTGTAAGCCACTTGTGCGCCCAGTCGGTCCTCACTCAGGAATGCGGTCCTGCTCCTGCTCGCGCCGTTTCATGCCGCGCTTGAGGGCCGTGTAAAGCGTCCACAGCAGCAAAGCGGCGCACAGGGCCAGCACCACGGCGCTGATCGGGCGTTCGATGAAAGTGCCCGGGTCGCCGCGCGAGAGCAACAGGGCGCGGCGCAGGTTTTCTTCCATCATCGGGCCGAGCACGAAGCCCAGCAACAAGGGCGCGGCCTCGAAGCGCAGCTTGAGCAGCAGATAACCCATCACACCCAGTCCGGCGGTCATGTAGATGTCGAACACGTTGTTGTTCACACTATAGACGCCTAGGCAGATGAACACCAGAATCGCCGGGTACAGCACGTGGTACGGGATGCGCAGGATCGAGACCCAGATCCCCACCAGCGGCAGATTCAGGATCACCAGCATGATGTTGCCGATCGCAAAGCTTACGATCAGGCCCCAGAACAGCTCGGGCTGCTCGGTCATGAGCATCGGGCCGGGCTGGATACCGTGGATGATGAGCGCGCCCAGCATCAGCGCCATCACGGCGTCGCCCGGTATGCCCAGCGACAACGTGGGCACGAAGGCGGTCTGCGCGGCGGCGTTGTTGGACGCCTCGGGAGCGGTCACGCCCTCGATGGCGCCTTTGCCAAAGCGGCTCGGGTCTTTGGCGACGCGCTTTTCCACCGCATACGACATGAAGGAAGCGATGGTCGGGCCGGTACCCGGCAAGGCCCCCAAAAAGCTGCCGATGCCGGTGCCGCGCAACATCGGCAGCGCAGACTGTTTCAAGTCTTGCCGCGTCGGCACCATGGAGCGCAGGGTGATGATGGACTTGGCCGTGCCGTCGCGCTTGAAGTTGATGGAGGCGATCAGCTCGGCCACGCCAAAGATGGCCATGGCCACGGCCACCAGGCTGATGGCGTCCATCAGCTCGGGGATGTCGAAGTCGAAGCGCGGCACGCCGGAATTGATGTCGGTGCCCACGGTGCCCAGCAACAGGCCCAACATGACCATCGCCAACCCCTTGATGGGCGAGCCGACGGACAGCGTGGAAGCGGCCACCAACCCCAGCAGCATGAGCGAGAAGTATTCGGCAGCCCCGAAACGCAAACCGATTTCGGCAATGCCCGGCGCAAAAGCCACCAGCACCGCGATGCCCAGCATCGAGCCGACGAAAGAGGCAATGGTGACCATGAACAGCGCCACCCCGGCCCTGCCCTGCTTGGCCATGGGGTAGCCGTCGAGGCAGGTCACCGCCGAGGAAGGCGTGCCGGGCAGGTTGAGCAAAATGGCGGCGGTCGAGCCGCCGTACTGGGCTCCGTAATAGACGCCGGCCAGCATCACGATCGCGGCCGTGGGCTCTAGGTTAAACGTGATGGGCAGCAGCAGCGAAATGGCGGCCAAGGCGCCGATTCCGGGCAGCACCCCGATCAGGGTGCCCAGAAACACGCCGATGAAGCAGTAAAGCAGGATTTCGGGTTGCAGCGCCGTCTGCAAGCCCAACATCAGTCCAGATGCGATATCCATGTGTCAATCTCCTTATCGTTGTGTTTTTAGTGGCTCCACGGCCAAGTGGGCAGATTCATGCCCAGCCCCAGAATGAACACCACCCACGTCACTGCGGCCACGCCGAGCCCGGTCAGGACGCGGGTTTTCCAGCCCACGGTCGCGAGCGACAGCGGCAGGGTCGAGACCAGCACCATCAACACGCTGGTGATCAAAATGCCCAGTGGGCGCAGCAAAAACGCAAACAGCAGCAGCGACAGGGTGACGAAAAACAGCGCCTTGAAGTCGATCCCGAGCGGGCCGGCATTGGGGCGGAAAAACGCCGGCAGCGCGATCAGCAGGCCCAGCACGGCCAGCGCCGCACCCAGCACGAGCGGGAAAAAGCCCGGCCCCATGCGGCTCAACTCGCCGATTTCGAGGTTTTGGTAGGCGTAGATGGCGGCAAAAGCGCCGATGGCCAGCATGGCCAAGCCGCCAATGAGGTCTTGCAGGTCTTTGTTGAGCATGGGACGGCCTTGAAATTGTCTCGGGTTTCGATGCTGCCCCGATTGGAACCGCAAACGGGTGACAGCGGATTAAGTAATTGCACGTATCGCCTACGCGGCGCCGTGGTGCCGGCGCAAACAGGGCGCTACCGCCTTACCAGGTGCCGCTGCCCTGCTGCGCGCGCACGCTGGCGGCAATCGCCTCGGCCACATCGGGGCGGTGCGCCAACAGGGCAAAGTCGATCGCGTTGAGCCCCTGCTGGTTGCGCGCCAGCGGCTCGGCGCCTTCGCGCAGCAACAGTTCGACCACTTCGCGCCGGCCGTAGTGCGCGGCCAGCATCAGCGGGGTGCTGGCGTTGGGTGAGCGCGCATCGATGAAGGCGTGGTGCGCGAGCAGCAACTGCGCAATCGGCAGCGCCTGCGCGCCGTCGTGGCTGGCGGCGTAGTGCAGCGGCGTCCAACCGGGGCGGTTGACTTGGGCGCCGCGCGCAATCAGCGCCTGCACCAGGTCGAGGTGGCCGCGGATGGCAGCCAGCATGAGCGCGGTTTCTCCGGCCGGGTTGCTGGCTTCTAGGTTGAGCGTGGGCTGCTGGATCAAGTGCCGCGCCACGCGCAGCGAGTCGACCTGGATCGCCAGCGGCAGCGGCGGCACCAGATCGGGGTTGGGTGCGTTGATGTCGAAGCCGCGCAATTGCAGCTCGATGATCGGGCCGACGTCGTCGCGGCTGATGGCCATGAAAAAGCGCTCGAATGAGCCGGCTTGAGCTTGGACGAAGCCAGATCCTGATGCAAAAAGCAGTACGAAAACAATGCAATGAAAGTATTTTTTCATGTGTTTTCGAGTTTTATTGGGTGGTTTCTGGTGGGCGGCTTGGGGGGCGCTCAAGCGGCATGCAGCAACTCGGCGGGCAGACCGGCTTGGCTGAACAGGCGCCAAAAATTGGCTGTGGTGGCTTGCGCCACCTGCTCGGGTGTCAGCCCCTTGACCGCCGCCAGTTGCTGCGCCACGAACGGCACGTAGGCGGGGGTGTTGAGCTTGCCGCGGTGCGGTGCCGGGGCCAGATAGGGGCTGTCGGTCTCGATCAGGCAGCGCTCCAGCGGCACCTGGCGCACCACTTCGCGCAGCTCGGCGGCGTTGCGAAAGGTGATGATGCCGGAGAAGGAAATGTAAAAACCCAGCTCCAGCACGGCCTGCGCCAGCTCGGCGCTTTCGGTGAAGCAGTGAAACACCCCCCGCGCCACGGGCAGGTGGGGCGTGGGGTCGGCACCGGGCACAAAGCCGCCCTCCTCTTGCAGGATGGCCAGCGTGTCGGCGGCGGCGGCGCGGGTGTGGATGATCAGTGGCAAATCGGCTCTGCGCGCGGCGCGAATGTGCACCCGAAAGCGTTCGCGCTGCCATTCCATGTCGGCCACGCTGCGCTCACCCAGGCGGTAGTAGTCGAGCCCGGTTTCGCCGATGCCGACCACGCGCGGGTGCTGGGCGGCAGCCAGCAGATCGGCCACGCTGGGTTCGCGCACGCCTTCGTTGTCGGGGTGCACGCCCACCGTGGCCCAGAGCTGCGGGTGCTGCTGCGCCAGCTCCAACACGGCCGGAAAGGTTTCTAGGGTGGTGCTGATGCACAGCGCGCCGCCCACTTGGGCTTGGCGCATGGCGCTCAGGAGCGCCGGCAGTTGGGAGCGCAGCTCGTCAAAATCGAGGTGACAATGGGAATCAATATACATCCGCAAACCTATGTTTTCAAATGGTTTGTGTGGAACGATCAGAGGCCAGATGGGTGCCGAGGATGGCTTCGATGCGGGCCTTGAGTTGTTTGGATTTTTCATCGGCCGGAAAGCGCACGCCGATGCCCTGGCTGCGGGCGTGGGCGGCCCCGGCAGGCGTAATCCACGCCACTTTTCCGGCCACCGGGTAGCGCTGGGCTTCGTCGGGTAACGTCAGCAGGACGTACACATCCTGGCCCAAGCGGTACTCGCGCGCCGAGGGCACGAAAATGCCGCCCTCGGCAAACAGCGGAATGTAGGCCGCGTAGAGGGCGGCTTTTTCCTTGATCGACAATTGGATGACGGTGGGGCGGCTGCCGCCCGGGGTTTCGGCCGTGCTCATGGGCGCGAGTGTAGCGCGCTGGGGGCGCCGGGGGCCGGGCTGGGCCGGGGTGAGGAATCGGAACGTGTGACTGACGAACCCCGGCCCAGCCCGGCCCCCGGCGCCCCCAGCGCCCCCGCTGCCAACGCCTGGCGCGCCCGCAGCGCCCAGGCTTCTTGCAGCAAAGCGGCTTGGAAGGGGTGTTCGAGCGTGCGCGCCGCTTGTTGCAGGTCGCGCTGCCAGGCGCTGAGCGCGGTCAAGGGCGGGGTGGGCGGCAAATCGCCGGCGGCAAAAAAGCGCGGCTCGGCCGCCACGGCGGCGGCCATGAGATCGTGGCAGAGCTGTTGCAGCAGCTCCATTTGCAGCGCCAGCGGCCACTCGCGCAGAGGGGCAAAGTCGCCCGCCGCAATCCGTTTGGGCAGGCTGGCCCAGAGGGTGGCATCGAGCCCGCGTGCCAGCCACTGGCGCGCGGCTTCGGGGCGGCCGCCGCTGGCGCGCCAGGCGGCCTGCAACTGCGGCAACGGGGTGCCGGGGGCCGCCGTTTGCGCCAGCCATGCAAGGGCTTCGGCTTCGCCGGGCCAGGCCATTTGCTGCGTCAGGCAGCGGCTGCGGATGGTGGCGGGCAAGGTATGCGCGGCTTCGGTGCTGAGGATGAAGCGCAGCGCCGGCGGCGGCTCTTCCAGCGTTTTGAGCAGCGCGTTGGCCGATTCGGCGTTGAGCCGGTTGGCGGGGTGGATCAGCACCACTTTGGCGGCGGCGCGCGAGGCCGTGATCTGGCTGAAGGCCAGTGCGGCGCGCACCGGATCGACGCGGATGAACTGGCTCGGCTTGGCTTCCTTTTTGTCGATCTTGTCTTGGGTTTTGGGGTCCAGCGGCCAGCCAAGTTCGAGCGCCAGCAGCTCGGGCATGAGCACGAACAAATCCGGGTGCGTGCGCACACCGATGGCGTGGCAACTGCTGCATACCCCGCAAGCCCCTTGCACGCCGGGGCGTTCGCACAGCCACACTTGGGCCAGCGCCAGCGCCAGCTCGTACTGGCCCAAGCCGGGCGGGCCGGCCAGCAGCAGGGCGTGGCTGCGCTGCTGGCGCAGGCTGGCCAACTGGCGCTGCAACCAGGGTGCCAGACTCATGCCGGCCCCAGCAGGCCGCGCCGCTGGCACACCGAGCGCACCTGCTGCCACACCTGCTCCAGCGGCAGGCTGGCGTCGATGCGCTCGAAGCGCTGCGGAAACTGGGCGCAGCGCGCCGCATAGCCGGCTGCCACGCGCTCAAAAAACGCCTGCGGCTCGGCCTCGAACTTGTCGGGTGCGCGCACCCCGGCCAAGCGGGAGGCGGCGGTGGCGGCGGGCAGGTCGAACCAGAGCGTGAGGTCGGGCTGGCGCAGACCGGGGGCGGAGGCACCAACGCCCGCGCCGGGGCAGGCCTGCACCCACTGCTCCAGCGTCTGCAAAACCTGCAAATCGAAGCCGCGCCCATGGCCCTGGTAGGCAAAGGTGGCGTCGGTAAAGCGGTCGCACAGCAGCACCTGGCCTTGGGCCAGCGCCGGTTCGATCACCGTGAGCAGGTGCTCGCGCCGGGCCGCAAACAGCAGCAGCGCCTCGGTCAGCGCGTCCATGGCTTGGGCCAGCAGCAAGCTGCGTAACTGCTCGGCCAGCGGCGTGCCGCCGGGCTCGCGCGTGAGCGTCACCGCCCGGCCGTGGGCGCGCAGGGCTTGGGCCAAGGGTTCGATGTGGGAGGATTTTCCGGCCCCGTCGATGCCTTCGAAGGTGATGAAAAATCCTGCTGCGGGCGGCGCGGCTGAAGTGGGCTTCATTGGTTGAGAATGTAGCGCCGAATCGCCACATTGTGCTCGGCGTAGGTGCGGCTGAAGGCGCTGGAGCCGTCGCTCCGGGCCACAAAGAACATGGCTTGGGTGTCGGCCGGTTGCACCGCGGCCAGCAGGGAAGCCATGCCGGGCATGGCGATCGGCGTTGGCGGCAAACCGGCGCGGGTGTAGGTGTTCCAAGGCGTGTCGGTCTCGAGGTGGATGCGGCGCAAGCGCCCTTCGAAGGCCGGACCCAAGCCATAGACCACGGTTGGATCCGCCTGCAGCCGCATGCCGATGCGCAGCCGGTTGTTGAACACGCCCGAGACCAGCGGGCGGTCGCTGGCCAGCCCGGTTTCGCGCTCGATGATGCTGGCCAGGATCAGCGCTTCATCGGGGTTGCGCAGCGGCAGATTGGGGTGGCGCTGTGCCCAGGCTTGGGCCAGTTGCCGCTCCATGGCCTGCGCGGCTTGGCGCAGCAGCGCCGAGGCATAGCCGTTTTTGGGGTAGATGTAGGTGTCGGGGAAAAACCGCCCTTCGGGGTGCGCGTGTGGCAGGCCCAAGGCCCGCATCAGAGCAGCCGGATCGTCTCCAGCAGGCAGGTCGAAACGCAAATACTCGGCCTGGCGCAGCGCTTGCAGCACCTGGTGGTAGGTCCAGCCTTCGAGCAAGGTGAGGCGGCGCAGCGCCTGCTCGCCCTCGACCAGCTTGCGCAGCAGCTCGCGCGGGCTGGTCTGGGCGTCGATCTCGTAGGTGCCGGCCTGCAGGCGGTGCGCCTGCCCGGAGGCACGAAACCACAAAAAGAGCAGATCGGGCGAGGTTTGCACCCCGCTTTGCACCAACTCGCGCGCCACCCCGCGCGCCGAGGTACCGGGCTCGATCACTACATCGACCACGCCCTGCGCTTGCGGGTCCAAGGGCAGCGGGCGCTGCAACCACCAAGCCGCCAGCGCCGCCAGCAACACGGCACTGGCCAGCGCCGCCAGCAGCAACCATTTCAGGGTTCGGAACACGGATTTGCACCTCTGTGACAATCAGGGCCCGATCATAAGTGAGGCACGAGCGCCCAATGAACCCCGATCCCATGTCCCAGCCGCCCCATGCCCTTGCAGACGCGCCCCCCGCCCATGGCACCGATTACGACCCCAGTGGCTGGAGCGGCATAGCCCCCCTGCCCGGCTGGGGTTTGATCGCCGCCGAGGGGCCGGATGCGGCAAGCTTTTTGCACAACCAGCTGAGCAACGATTTTGCCCTGCTGGGTCAAGCCGAAGCGCGGCTGGCGGCGCTGTGCAACGCCAAGGGGCGCATGCTGGCCTCGTTCATCGGTTTCAAGCGCGGCTCGGAGCAGGTGCTGCTGCTGTGCGCGCGCGACCTGTTGCCGCAAACCCTGCAACACCTGCAGCGCTTCGTGCTGCGCGCCAAGGTGCGCCTGAGCGATGCCTCGGAGCGTTTCACCCTTTGGGGCGCGGTCGGGGCGGCGCTGGTGGCAGATCTGCCCACGCCCCCTTGGAGCAAGCTCGACGCTGGGGCGCAGACTTGGGTGCGGCTGCCGTCTGCAGTGGGCTTGGGCCGGGCCGTGCTTTGCGAGGAAGCGGCCACCGCTGCGCCGGTCGATGCGGCCTCAGCCGCTGATCAGGCCCAAGCCGCCCCGCTGCCGCTTGCGCACTGGGACTGGCTGCAGGTGCGCAGCGCCGTTGCCTTGCTGAGCCAGCCGCTGGTCGAGCAACTGGTGCCGCAGATGCTGAATTACGAATCGGTGGGGGGTGTCAACTTCAAAAAAGGTTGTTACCCGGGGCAAGAAGTGGTGGCGCGCAGCCAGTTTCGTGGCACCTTGAAGCGGCGCACCTATTTGGCGCATGGCGGCGCTGCCGCTCCCGGCTCCGCGCCGCAGGCCGGGCAGGCCGTGTTTCACCCCAGCGACGCCGAACAACCCTGCGGCGTGGTGGTGCAGGCCGCCGCGCACCCAGCCGGTGGGTTCGACGCCCTGCTCAGCCTGCAGACCAGCGCCGCCGACGGCCAAACGCTGCACCTGGGCGCACCCGATGGCGCCGCCTTGGCGCTGTTGCCCTTGCCCTATGAGCTGCTGGCCGATGTGTAACTGCGCCTGAAAAGTGCCTGAAATGTGCCTGATCGCCTTCGCCATCGGCCAGCGCACCGATTGCCCGCTGCTGCTGGCGGCGAACCGGGACGAGTTCTGGCAGCGCCCCACCCTGCCACTGGGCGCTTGGGCGCTGGAGCATGGCCAGACCGTCTACGCCGGGCGCGATCTGCTGGCGGGCGGCACTTGGCTGGGTTTTTCGGCCGCTGGCCGGGTGGCCCTGCTCACCAACGTGCGCGACGGCCAGCCCGAGCGCATGGCGCGCAGCCGCGGCGAGCTGGTGACGCGCTGGCTGGCCGGCCCCGCTGCGATGCCCGATGTGCCGGCCTTGCTGCAGCAGACCGACCCGAGCGCCTATGGCGGCTTCAACCTGGTGCTGGGCGACTGCCTCAGCGGCCACTGGTGCTGGCTCTCGAACCGAACGCGCAGCCCAGAGCGCGATGGGCCCAGCGTTGCGGCATCCGGTTCGAGCCAGACGGGTCCTCAGTCCAGCGCAATCCCGCTGCCGCTGGCCTTGCCGCCGGGCTGGTGCGGCGCGGCGCTGCCCCCCGGCATCTATGGCCTGTCCAACGCCGCCCTCGACAGCCCGTGGCCCAAGTTGCTGCGCCTGAAGGCGTCGCTGGCCGCCGCGCTGCAAGAGCCGCTGTGCGGTGAACGCTGGCAGAACCCGTTGCTCCAGGCCCTGCTGGATCGCCGCCCGGCCTCCGAGGAGCAGCTGCCCGCCACCGGGGTGCCACTGGCACAAGAAAAACTGCTCTCCAGCCCCTTTGTTGAAATGCCACAACACGGCTACGGCACCCGCAGCAGCCTGATTGCACGCTGGCTGCGCCCTTCGGCGGACAGCAGCCAGCTCGAACTGCAGGAGTGGACGCACCCCCCCGGGCCGCTGACCCAAAGCGGTTACAGCAGCCTTTGCATATCGATGTGGGGAATGCCCACATCGTCGTAGGGCTGGCCCACGGTCTCAAAACCCAGGCGCTGGTAAAAACCTTGGGCGCTGCGCTGCGCACTCAGGCGCAGGCAGTGGTCGCCACGGGCTTGCGCCGCTTGCGTGAGCGCGCTCACTAGGCTGCGACCCACGCCGGTGCCGCGCAACACCCGGTGCACCGCCATGCGCCCGAGCTTGGCCACCCCGGCTTGGGCGGGCAGCAGCCGCGCCGTGGCCACCGGCTGGCCGAGGCGGTTGTAGGCCACCACGTGCAAGCAGTCGGCGTCGGCGGCGTCCCATTCGTCCTCGCGCGCAATGCCCTGTTCTTCGACGAACACCGCCGTGCGCACGCGCTGCGCGTCTGGGCCCAGTTCGGCCCAGCCCCCCGTGCGCAGCTCCAGCACGGCTTGGCCGGCCTCAAAGCCTTCGATCAGTTCGCGCAACACGGCAGGCAAGGGGCGTGGGCGTTGCGTGGCTGGGTCGGCAAACACATACACCAGTTCGCCCACGGCCAAGGGCTGCTCGGCGCGCAAGACGGCAGCGCGCAGCGTCATCGAGCTGTTGCCCAGCCGCTTACAGGCCAGCGCCACGTCGAGCTGGTCGTCCATGCGTGCCGAGGCATTGAATTCGAGCGTGGTTTTTTTCAGGTAGAGCTCGCCACCGAGCTGCGCCATGGCGTCCTCGTAGGGCAGGCCGAGGGTGCGCCAGTACTCCGACACGCCCAAGTCGAAATACGCCAGATAGTGCGCGTTGAAGACGATTTTTTGCATATCGACTTCGGACCAGCGCACCCGCAGCCGGTGCGAAAAACGGAAATCTTGTGGGTTCATGGGCAATTGCGGCCTTGGATGGTGAAGCTGCCCATTATGTGGGCTGCACCCAGGCCAATTTGTGTCGCCTGCGCGCAATGCTGCGCCGGCCGTGTGCCGTCAAACGTACCAGTTTTGTTCGGCCTGTGGCTGGTGCCGCATATGCAAGGACAGGCCAAGGGCGGCCATGTGGTTGGGGTTGCGGCTCAAAATGGCTTGCGAGAGCGGCAGGAACTCTTGTTCCTCAAAGCCGGCGTGAGCGCGGTACTGCACCACCAAGCGGTTTATCAGTGCCCCATCGAGCTCCGCTACTTGGCCCTTGGCCAGTTGCTTCAAGCCCACTTCGAGCGTTTTCCAGAGGGTTTCAAGCTCGCGGTGTTCATCGGTCAGGCGCCGGATCATGGCCTTGACGCGCTGCAGTTCCTCCCCCTCTTGCGCGCTCTCGAGCACGGCTGGGAACAGTTCGCGTTCTTCGTCGAGGTGGTGCTCAAAAATCACGGCACGAAAAAACTCATAGGCTTGCTCGGCGATCTGGCGCACTCGCGCCGCCGGTTCCAGCAAGGCGGGCAATTCGCTCAGCAGATCGAGCTTTTTGAGAATGCCACTGTGGCACTCAGTAAAATCCAGCAAGGGCAGTTCTTCGTCGGCCTCGCTGGCGTGGTGTGGTGCAGCGCTCATGAATGTCTCCACAGGGCCACAGAGCCCCCAGTCATTCTAGGGCATCTGGGGCACTGCCCGGTGCGCACTCATGCCGCAGCAGAGCTGTGCAGCGCGTCGCGGGGTAAAAAACCTTGCAGCGCCAGCAACAGTTGTTCGCGCAGCACCCATAGGCGTGGCAAGCGTTCCAGTGCGGCGCTGCGGCCCTGCGCTCGGCAAAGCTGCAGCAACTCGACTATGCTGGCGTGCAACTGCGCATGCAGCCCCAGTATGGCGATCCAGCGTGGACCCTGAACCTCGATGCCCATGGCCTGCAACTGCGGTGGCGTCAGGTCGCGCAACCAGCGCATAAAACCACAAGATTGGGCATCTTCCAAGGGTTCGTGGCTGCTCAAGCCTTGCAAATAATGCTCCAGCGCCAGCACACAGGCCCGACACTCCACCATGCCATAGAGCAGGGGCAAGCACTGGGGCTCCAGCGTGGTGGTGTTTTGCCAGAAGGCGGGCGCGCTCCAGCGCTGCAACCAGGGCGGAAAATCGGCCGCCGGCATGGGCCGGGCAATGCCGTAACCTTGTGCGCTCTCACAGCCCAGTTGCAGCAGCAGCCGGCCGTGCTCGTGCGTCTCCACCCCTTCGGCCACTAGGTCGCGGCGGAACACCTTGGCTAGGCCAATCACGCCTTCCAGAATGGCCAAGTCGTCGGGGTCGCAGAGCATGTCGCGCACAAAGCTCTGGTCGATCTTGAGCGTTTGCACCGGCAGGCGCTTGAGGTAGGTGAGCGAAGAATAGCCCGTGCCAAAATCGTCCAGCGCCAGGCGCAGCCCGAGCTTTTGGCAGCCTTTGACCACGGCCAAGGCACTATCCAAGTCGGTCAGGGCGCTGGTCTCGACGATTTCAATCTCCAGCAGCGCCGGATCGACCTCGGGGTGCTGCGCCAGCAAGGCGGCAAGCTGTGCCAGAAAATTTGGGTGTTGCAAATGATACGGGGCTACGTTGACCCCCACCGGCAGGTGCAGCCCGGCACGCTGCCAGTGCCCAATTTGCTGGAGCGCGGCGTCGATCACCCAGCAGCCCAGCTCGCAGATTAGGGGATCGTTTTCGATCAGCGGCAAAAAAACCCCTGGGGCCAGCAAGCCGCGTTCGGGGTGCTGCCAGCGGATCAGGGCCTCGACCCCGACCACGGCACCGCTGCGCATTTGCACCCGCGGTTGGTAGTGCAACACAAACTCCGACTGCGCCAACGCGAAGCGGATGCGCTGCATTTCCACATGGTGCCCACGCAAACCGATGTCGCGCTCGAGATCAAAAAAATGAAAGCGATTTTTACCCGCCAGCTTGGCTTGGTACATGGCCTGGTCGGCCTGGCGCAGCAGTTGATCGGCCTCGACTTCATCGGGTTGCGGGTACAGCGCCACCCCGATGCTGGCCGAGACCTTGAGCCGCCGCACATCGCCCTGCATGCACTGGCTGGCCGCTTTGAGCAGGCGTTCGATGCAGGGCAGGCTGTCGTCGGCGTGATGCAGGCTCTCAAAAATGGCCACGAATTCGTCCCCGCCCAGGCGCGCCAGTGTGTCGCCTTCGCGCAGCGTGGCACGCATCTGCAGCGCCACCGCCTGCAGCACCTCATCGCCCACATCGTGCCCATGCGCATCGTTGATGGCCTTGAAACCGTCCAAATCCAAGTAGGCCACTGCCAACTGCAGGCCGTTGCGGTGGCTGCGTGCCATGGCCTGTTGCAGCCGGTCGCTCAGCAGCAGCCGGTTGGGCAAACCGGTGAGGCGGTCGTAATGCGCCATGTATTCGAGCTGGCTCTGGTGCTCTTTCTGGCGCGTGATGTCGAGCATGAAACCCACCAGGTGCCGGATGCGGCCGCGCCCGTCGCGCACCGCGCTCAGGGTGAGGTGTTCCACAAAAAGCTCGCCGTTTTTGTGCCGGTTCCAGACTTCGCCGCTCCATTGGCCGCTGGCCAGCAGGGTGGCCCACATCTCTTGATAAAAGGCCGGCGCATGGCGGCCGGATCTGAGCAAGCCGGGTTTGCGCCCAAGCACCTCTACACGCGAATAGCCAGTGATGTGGCTAAAAGCCTGGTTCACGTCGCAAATGAGGCCCTGCGCGTCGGTGATGATCACGCCTTCGTGGGCGTGGCTAAAGACCGAGACCGCCAGCCGCGCATCGGCCTCGCGCTGGTGGCGCAGCATGGCGTAGCGCACGGCGCGGCGCAGGGTGCTGCCGTCGGCCCCTTTGGTCAAAAAATCTTCGGCGCCGCTTTGAATCGCGGCTTGCTGAGCTGCCACGTCGTCGTGGCCGGTGAGGACGACGATCGGTGCGTCGGTGAGTGCGCGGCAGCGCAACACGGTCTGCACCCCGAAGGAGTCGGGCAGATTCAAATCGAGCAGCACCACGTCGGGGGCCACTGTGCCGGCATCGAGCACCCGCTGTGCCGCCGCCAACGAGTCCACCGTGTGCAAAACAAAGGCGCGAACGTCTTGCTCCAGCAACTGGTATTTGATCAGTACCGCATCACTGGGCTCGTCTTCGATCAGCAAAACAAGGGGCGATGGCGGGAGCGCAGGGGGGCTGGACATGGCGCCTGCTAGTGATCGGGCAGGCTGACGATCGAAACCCAATAATGGTTCAGACCGCGCACCAGGCGCACAAATTCGTCGATGTCAATGGGCTTGACGATGTAGCCGGCGACGCTGCGCTCGTAGCTGGAGAGGAGGTCGCTCTCGGCGTCGGAGGTGGTGAGCACCACCACGGGGATGCTGACCAAATCTGGGTCTTGCTTGATGGAGGCCAAAAACTGGCGCCCATCCATGCGCGGCATGTTGAGGTCGAGCAAGATCAGGTCGGGCCGGGGTGCATCCGCAAAGCCAGCTTCACGGCGCAAAAAGGCGAAGGCCTCCACCCCATCGCGCACGTGGTGCAATTGGGCCAGCACCTTGCCCTCTTTGAAGGCGGTGCGCACCAAGTAGGCGTCGGCCGGTTCGTCTTCGACCAATAAAATCGAAATGGGGTGCGAAGCTGTCATGGTTGCAATTTTAATGGAAGCTCAATGACGAAACACGCACCGCCGTCCAATCCGTTTTCGATGCGCACACGGCCTTTGGCCGATTGCAGCATTTTGCTCGCCAAGGCCAAACCCATGCCGCTGCCCGGTATTTCGCTGCCGACCAGGCGCGAGAACAGATCAAAGACCTGCTGGCGGTACGGGGCGGGAATGCCGCTGCCGTTGTCGCTTAAGCTCAGGCGCGCCCAGCCGTTGGGCTGGCGCTCAAAGCGCACCTCGATCAGCAAAGACCGCTCGGGGTGGCGGTAGCGCAAGGCGTTGTCGAGCAAAATCTGGAATACCTCGCGCAGGCGCTGGCTGTCCATCGCCACCTGCAGGGTCTGCTCGGGCAGGCGCAGGGTGCAGCCGGCCAGCTCATCTTGCAAGGGCTCGAGCGCTGCGCGCAGCGCCGCCAGCGCGTCGGCGCCGGCTGCGTGCTCTGGGGGGGATTGATCCAGCAGCAGGTAGCGCTGCACATCGCGCACCAGGTTCGACAGGCGGCTCGATTGCTCGTCGATGAAGCGCAGCGCCTGGCGGCTGTCTTCGTCGAGCGCCAGCGCGGGCTTGTTCTGCAGGCGCTGCGCGAAACTGCGCAGCCGCCGCGTGGGCTCTAGGAAGTGGTGCGACAGCGCCTGGCCTAGGTGGGCAAGATCCTGGTTGTGCGCCTGCAGCGTTTGGCGTTCAGCCGCCAGCCCCTTGCGCTGGCGCAACACCAGCAGCAGCCAGACGATGGCCACGGCCTGCGCCAACACGGCCAGCAGCAGGGTGAGCACCTGCCAGCGCCGCGCGGCTTCGATTGTGGCGGTTTGTATGACCACCATCTCTTCCAACCGCTGCTTGTAGTGCCAAAGATCGACCGCTTGGTGGCGCCCGGGCGTGATGTCGTTGATGACCGAGACCAGCAAGGTGAGGTCGTTGAAGGCGTAGGGGTGCGTATAGACTTCGACCGTGCGCAGCTCGCCGCTGGCCAAGCGGTGCCTGAAGATGAAGAAGTTGCGCCCCTCAATGCTCGCCAGTTCGCGCTCGGCCGCAACCTGCTCGGGGGTAAAGGCGTTGATCTGCTGTATCGTCATCTGACGCAGCTGCTCCCTTGGATGGCCGTAAAAGCGCGCGGCTGCCGGGTTGGCATCCACGATTTTCCCACTGGCTGGGTTGATGATCAGCATCGGGTTGGCGTGGGTATTAAAGAAGTGCGCGAAGGTGGGGCCGCCCGGTAGAGCCCAAGCCGCGTTGGTGAATTGCCACAGCGCCCAGGCCAACAGCGGCCAAGCGAGGTATTTTTGCCATTTCGACTTCATGATTGAGGCTCCGCGTGCGCCGAATCAGGGCTTTGTGTAGGCAGGAAGAACACAAAGCGGCTGCCCTGCCCCAGTCCAGCCGACTCGACCCAGATGCGCCCGCCGTGGCGCTCGACGATTTTGCGCGCCAGCGCCAGCCCGATGCCGGTTCCCTCAAATTCGCTGCGGGTGTGCAGGCGTTGAAAGACGCGAAACAGGCGCTCGAACTGCCCTGGGTCGATTCCAATGCCGTTGTCGGCCACTTCGAAGCGCCAGCCCTGCTCATCGGGTGCGGCGCTGATTTCGATTTGCGGTGCGCGGTCTGGTGCGCGAAATTTGAGGGAATTGCCCACCAGGTTTTGCCAAAGGCGCGTGATTTCGTTGCGGCTGATAAGCAGTTCGGGCCAATGCCCCCGTACGCGAATTTGGGCCTGCGTCTCGGCGCTGAGTGGGGCGAGGAAGCGCAAGGCTTCATCAAGCACTTCGCGCATGGAGAGCGCTTCCATGGGCTCGCCTAAGCGCCCCACGCGCGAGTATTCGAGCAGCGCGACCAGCATCTGGTCCATGCGCTGTGCCGCCTGCGTGACAAAGCCCATCATCTGGCGCGTTTCCTCGTCGAGCCGATCGGCCAAGCGGCGCTCGAGCAACTGCACATAGCTGTTGATCATGCGCAGCGGCTGGCGCAGATCGTGCGAGGCCACGTAGGCGAACTGCTCCAATTCGGCGTTGGAGCGCGCCAAGTTGTCGGCGTGCTGCTGCAGCAAGCGCTCGGTTTGCTTGCGCAATGTCAGGTCGGTCCAGCCACACAAAATGCGCTGGTTGCTGCGCTGAGCGGCGTGCGGCTCCAGCGCCAGCAGCGTGAATTCCACCGCCACCAGGGCGCCGTCGCGCTGGCTCAAGTCCCAGTCCAGCCGCGTCACTTGGCCGTGCTGCACCGCATCGAGCACCGCTTGCACGCGCTGGCGCGAATCAAGGCCATCGCTTTGCTGCGGCGGCGAAATATCCCACGGCGTGCGGCCCAGCAATTCGTGCTCGTGCTCTAGGCCAAGCAGCGCCAGCGCAGCCCGGTTGGACTGCACGAAGCGCTGCTGATGGATGAGCAGCATGGGTTGCGGCCACAACTGTATCAACCGGTCCAGTGCGTCGCGCTGGCGCTGCAGCTCGCGCCGGTGCCACAAGCTAAAGCCCAGCAACGCGACGATGGCCAGAAAGCTCACCGCCAGCGCCAGCAGCGGATTTTTGTGGCGCTCCCACACATCGGCCCAAGTGAACTCGGGCGCGGCATCAAAGGGTGGCAGGCGCAGCGCGCGCGTCACGTCTTCGACTTCAATATAGACCTGCGGCGGTGCAAAGCCGGCGATTTGCGTGCCTTGCGTGACCGGGTGCCCGGGCGGCAGCAGCATCAAAGCCGCCGCCGCTCGCCGCGCCACGAGGGGATCGACCCGCTCCATGGCGGCAAAAGCCCACTCGGGGTAGAGCCGGGTCGAAACCAAAAAGGGAAAACCCGGGTGCTGCTGCGCGTGGATGACGTGCAGTTGCTGCGCCCGCAGCCGCCCTTCAAGCTTGAGCGCTTCGAGGATGCCGGTGCGCACAAAGCCGGCATCGGCCTGCCCGGTCAGCACCGCCTGCACCACCGCGTCGTGGTGCTCGAAGTGGGTGAAGGCAAAGTCGCGCTGCACATCAAAACCGGCTTGCAGCAGCTCGTAGGCCTGAATTTGGTAGCCCGCCAGCGTGCGCGGGGGCAGCGCCGCGATGCGTTGGCCTTCGAGGTCGGCCAGGGTGCGCAGATCGGTGCGTGCGGCGAGGGCGATGATCACGCCGCCCAGTTGCGTGGTTTGCTGCCCGTTGTCTTGGCGAATCAGCGTGGCCAGCAAGCCCGCCAGGGGGAACTGGCGGCGCACGATCATGTAGTGGCCGGGGCTGGTGAGCAAAAAGTCGATCTGCCCGCGTTCCAACGCCCGATTCAGGGCTGCGTCATCGAGCACGTGCAGCTGCACCTCGGCATTCAGTTGCTGCGCCAGGTAGTCTGCCAGGGGCTGGTGCTCTTGCTCCACCAGCGGCAGCGGCCGGGTGGCCAGCACCCCGAGCACAAAACGCTCGGTGGCCGAGGCCGCACCGGGGGCTGGGGCTGTGCCAGTCGCCGAAGCCCCAGCCAACAGCGGCAACAAGCACAACAAGCAGAGGTACAGCAGGCGGCGCATGGTCGGTGGGTGTTGCTGACTGCTGTTGGCTTGTGGTGCGTCTAGCCCACCCAGCGCCGCGCATTGCGCCAGATGCGCAGCCACGGGCTGGGGCCTTCGAGCGCGCCGCTGTGGCGTGGGTCGGTCCAGCTCAGTTGCAGGTTGCGAAACACGCGCTCGGGGTGGGGCATGAGCGCGGTGAAGCGCCCGCAGGCGGTGGTGACGCCAGTCAAGCCACCGGGGCTGCCATTGGGGTTGTAGGGGTAGGCCTCGGTGGCGGCGCCGTGGTGATTCACAAAGCGCAGCGCTGCAATGGCCTGCTCGGCGCTGCCGCGCTGGGCAAAGTTGGCATGGCCCTCGCCGTGCGCCACCGCAATGGGCAAGCGGCTGCCGGCCATGCCCTGGAAGAACAGGCTCGGGCTGGCTTGCACCTCGACCATCGAGAGCCGCGCCTCGAAGCGCTCCGACTGGTTGCTGGTGAAGCGCGGCCAGTCTTGCGCGCCGGGGATGAGGTCGGCCAGTTCGGCAAACATCTGGCAGCCGTTGCACACGCCCAGCCCGAAGGTGTCGGGGCGGCCAAAGAAGGCGCGGAACTGCTCGGCCAGCGCCGGGTTGAAGGTGATCGAGCGCGCCCAGCCGATGCCCGCGCCCAGCGTGTCGCCGTAGCTGAAGCCGCCGCAGGCCACCAGGCCTTTGAAATCTTGCAGGTGCGCGCGGCCGCTTTGCAAATCGCTCATGTGTACGTCGTGCGCCTCGAAGCCGGCCAGGTGGAAGGCGTAAGCCATTTCGAGCTGTGAGTTCACGCCCTGCTCGCGCAGAATCGCCACCTTGGGGCGCGCCAGGTTCAGGTAGGGAGCGGCCACGTCGTCGGCCGGGTCGAAGCTGAGCGCCAGGTGTAGGCCGGGATCGCCCGGCTGGCCAAGGGCGGCGTGTTCGGCGTCGGCGCACACCGGGTTGTCGCGCAAGCGGCAGATTTTCCAGCTCACGCTGTCCCAGACCTGCTGCAAGTCTTGCAGGCTGGAGTCGAAGACCTTGCGCGCGTCGCGCCAGATTTGCAGGCGCTGCTCGGGCGCTGCTTCGGCGGTGGTGGCTGCGGTGGTGGTGGCTGCGGTGGTGGCTGCGGTGGTGGCTGCGGTGGTGGCTGCGGTGGCGCTGGGCCAGGCCGGGCTTTGCACCTTGCCCACGAAGTGGCTGTGCGCGCCCAAGCCATGCGCGCGCAGCACCTGCATCACCTGGGTGCGCTCGGCGCTGCGCACTTGCAGCAGCACGCCGAGTTCTTCGTTGAACAGTGCCCGCAGGCTGCGCTCTTCGCGCCGCGCCGCCACCTGGGAGGCCCAGTTTTTGCTATCGCCCGCGTCCATGCGGCTGTCGCTCACGCCGTCGCCCTCAACCAGCAGGGCGTCGAGGTTGAGGGCCACGCCCACCTGGCCGGCAAAAGCCATTTCGGCCACCGCCGCCAGCAAGCCGCCGTCGCTGCGATCGTGGTAGGCCAGCAGCAGGCCTTGGGCGCGCAGGGCGTTGACGGCCTGCACCAGGCTGATCAGGTCTTGCGCCTGGTCGAGGTCGGGCACGGGGTCGCCGCTTTGCTCCAGGCACTGCGCCAAAATCGAGCCGCCCAGGCGCATTTGTCCCTTGCCAAGGTCGATCAGCAGCAAGGCGGTGTCGGGCTCGTGGGTTTGCAGTTGCGGTGTCAGGGTGCCGCGCACATCGGCCAAGGTGGCAAAGGCGCTCACCACCAGGCTCACGGGCGAGGTGACCTTGAGGGTTTGGCCCTCGGCGCGCCACTGGGTGCGCATGGAAAGGCTGTCTTTGCCCACCGGGATGCTTATGCCCAACGCCGGGCACAGCTCCAGCCCCACGGCGCGCACGCTGGCGTAGAGGTCGGCGTCTTCGCCCGGCTCGCCGCAGGCGGCCATCCAGTTGGCCGAGAGCTTGACGCGCCCGAGTTCGATCGGGGCCGCCAGCAGGTTGGTAATGGCTTCGGCCACCGCCATGCGCGCCGCCGCCGGGGCGTCGAGCGCGGCCAGTGGGCTGCGCTCGCCCATGCTCATGGCCTCACCGGCCACGCCGGCAAAGTCGGCCAGGGTGACGGCGCAATCGGCCACCGGCACCTGCCACGGGCCGACCATCTGGTCGCGGTGCGTCAGGCCGCCCACGCTGCGGTCGCCGATGGTGATGAGAAAGCGCTTGGAGGCCACGCTGGGGTGGCTGAGCACGCCGATCGCGCTGGCTTGCAGTTGCACCTCGCTCAGGTCGAGCTCGGTGCGCGGGCGCGGCAGCGTGTGCACCTCGCGCCGCATTTTGGGCGGCTTGCCGAGCAGCACGTCCAGGGGCATCTGGACTGGTGAAGGACTGGCCCTCACGCTTGCGCCTAGCGGCGCTGTGCTGCCCCCCTCCCCACCATCGCTGACGACCAGCTCGCGCGCCTCGGTTGCTACGCCCACCACGGCGAAGGGGCAGCGCTCGCGTTCGCAAAAGGCCTGGAACTGCGCCAGCGACTCGGGGGCGATGGCCAGCACGTAGCGCTCTTGGCTCTCGTTGCACCAGATTTCTTTGGGCGACAAGCCGCTTTCTTCCAGCGGCACGGCGCGCAAGTCGAAGTGGGCGCCGCGCCCGGCGTCGTTGACCAGTTCGGGGAAGGCGTTCGAGAGCCCGCCCGCGCCCACGTCGTGAATGAACAGGATCGGGTTGTGCGCGCCCAGCGCGGTGCAGTGGTTGATCACCTCCTGCGCCCGCCGCTCCAGTTCCGGGTTGCCGCGCTGCACCGAGTCGAAGTCGAGCTCGGCGGCGTTGGTTCCGCTGGCCAGGGAACTGGCGGCGCCGCCGCCCATGCCGATGCGCATCCCGGGGCCGCCCAGCTGGATCAACAGCGAGCCGGGCGCAAACTGCACCTTGTGCGTGAGCGCGGCGTCGATCTGGCCAATGCCGCCGGCAATCATGATCGGCTTGTGGTAGCCGCGCCGCACCCCGCCCACCACCTGCTCGTATTCGCGAAAGTAACCGAGCAGATTGGGGCGGCCGAACTCGTTGTTGAAAGCGGCCCCGCCCAGCGGCCCTTCGATCATGATCTGCAAGGGGCTGGCGATGTGCTCAGGCTTGCCCTCGGGCAGGTCGGCCCAGCCGCCCCAGAGCTTGGAGACGCTAAAGCCCGTGAGGCCCGCTTTGGGCTTGGCCCCGCGCCCGGTGGCGCCCTCGTCGCGGATTTCACCGCCGGCGCCGGTGGCGGCCCCGGCAAAGGGCGAGATTGCGGTGGGGTGGTTGTGCGTTTCCACCTTCATCAGAATGTGCTGTTCGGCGGTCTCGGTGGTGTAAACCGGCACCGCATCGGGCTGCGCCATGCGCGCCACGAAGCGCTCCAACTGGTGCCCCTGCATCACGGCGGCGTTGTCGGAATAGGCCACCACGGTGTGCTGCGGATTGCTTTGGTGCGTGTGGCGGATCATGCCAAACAGGCTGTGCGGCTGCGCCACGCCGTCGATCACGAATTCGGCGTTGAAAATTTTGTGGCGGCAGTGCTCGCTGTTGGCCTGCGCAAACATCATCAGCTCGACGTCGCTCGGGTTGCGCCCCAGCGCCTTGAAGGCCGCCAGCAGGTAGTCGATTTCGTCTTCGGCCAGCGCCAAGCCCCAGGCGCGGTTGGCCTGTTCCAGCGCGGCGCGGCCCGCGCCAAGCAGATCGACGTGCTCCAGCGGGGCCGGGGCCAGTTCGCTGAACAACTGCTGCGCCGCCTCGCGGGTGGCCAGCGCGCTTTCGGTCATGCGGTCGTGCAGCAGCGCCGCCGCCTGCTGCCACTGCGCGGGGTTCAGGCCGGCGCTGGAGCGGCCAAACAGGCCGGCGCGCAGTTGCAAATGGTATTCGGTGCAGCGCTCGACGCGGCGCACAGCAAAACCGCAGTTGCGCGCAATGTCGGTGGCCTTGGAGGCCCAAGGAGACACGGTGCCCAAGCGCGGCGTGACCACGACCAACACGCTGTCGCCCTTGCTGGGCTGGGGTTCGCAGGCCGGGCCATAGCGCAGCAGCGCCTGCCAGTCTTGCAGTTGCGCCGCGGTCAAGGGGGCGTCCGTGGCCACCCAATGCAGGTAGCGCGCCGACACGCCGACTATGGCCCCTGAGACGGCTTGCAGGCGGGGCAGGATTTGTTGGGCGCGAAAACGGCTGAGGGCGTCGCCGCCCTCGATTGGGGTCAGGTGTGGGGTCACGGTGTGGGCCAGGTGGGATGGGGTATTGGGGCTGATTTTACCGACCCACCGCGCCACCACCGGGCTTACTTGATGAGCGCCAGCAGCTCGCGAAATTGCGGGTGCTCGCAGTGTTGCAGCCACTCGAAGAGCACCATTTCGCTCGTCACCAGTTCCACGCCGTTGTTGGCCAAGCGGTCGAAGGCGGCGTCGCGGTCGCGCTCGCGCCGCGAACCGCAGGCGTCGGTGACGACCCAGACCTCAAACTCCTGCTCCAGCAGGCCGAGCGCGCTTTGCAACAGGCACACATGGGTTTCGCAGCCAGCGATGAGCACGGTTTGGCGCTCGGGCTCGGGCGCGGCGGCGGGTTTTTGCAGGTGCTTGGGCAGGCTGCGCGCGTTGCCCGCCAGTTTGGGCGCGGGCCGCTCGGGCGGGCGCAGGGCATCGAGCAGGTCCGACTCGCAGGCGCTGAAATGCATTTTGCTGAAGGTTTGCTGGCACAATGCGCGCAGCTCGGGTGCGTTGGGCCCTAGGCGGTTCGGATTTTGCTCCGTGCCCCAGACCGGAACACCCAGCAAGCGGGCGGCGCGCGCCAGCAGCACGGCACGCGCCAGCACCTCGTCGGCGTGGCCGATCACCGGCATCAGCTTGGCCTGGTAGTCCACCAGCACCAGTTGGCAATCATCAAGGTCGAGCAGCATGGTAACGGTCTCCGTCAGCGGATTACTTCAAATTTGAACCACAAACCATTGACAGCACAAAGCTTTGCTTATATTCTGCAAGCCATGAGCCAAATCAACGCATGCAATACCCTCCGTGCCAAGGCGGTGCATCGTCTGGCCGCCGTGGCGGTGTGGGCTGCCCTGATTGTGCCCGCACCCGCTCACGCCACCGATGCGCTGGCGGATTTTTTGCAGCAACAGGGTTTGGCGGCCCCGGCCAGCGCCCTCGTCTATCCCACAGCGCCAGCCCTCCCCATCGCACCCCATGCCGAACCTGCCGAGGCAGCCCCTGCTGCAAACGCAGACCGCCCCCAACGGCCCTTGCATTCCAGCCTGGTGGTGCATGCGCTGGGTTTTCTGGGGGTGCCGTACCGGCTGGGTGGCAACAGCGCCGAAGAAGGCTTTGATTGCAGCGGCTTTGTGCAGGCGGCGTTTCGCCAAGTCATGGGCTTGCAACTGCCACGGATTGCGCGCGAGCAGGCCCGCGCCACCGCCCCGATCGAGCGCAGCGAACTGGCACCCGGTGATCTGGTTTTTTTCAACACCCTAGGGCGGCGCTACAGCCATGTGGGCATCTACATTGGCGATTACCGCTTCGTGCATTCGCCGCGCAGCGGCGCGCGCATTCGCATCGAGCGCATGGACGTGCGCTTTTGGGCCACGCGCTTCAACGGCGCGCGGCGGGTGCCCGCCGAGGCGGCCACGGCCCGCGCGCCCGCCGCGCCGCCCGTGTCGATCGAACTGCTGGCGCTGCGCTAGGCACCCAGCGCGTCCCGCACATAAAAAAGCCGCCCGCAGGCGGCTTTTTAGGCATCCGTCCAAGCAGAACCCAACCCCCAAACAGGCCCCGTTCCGCTTAGGGATGGGCCCCGCCGATGGGGATGGGGGCTGCGCTCAGGCCGTCCGGGCGGCGTCGGCCTTCTTTAGCACCACGTACAACTCGTCCTTGAGGCGCAGTTTTTCCTTCTTCAGTGTCTCGATCTGATCGTGGCTGCCGGTTGCGATACCGGCCTCCATATTCTTGATGGTGTGGTCCAGATCGTTGTGCTTCTCGAACAGGCGGCTGAAGTGGTGGTCGCTCACCTTGAGCTCGGAAATCAGGTCGCGGTACTCTGGAAACATGCTTACTCCTTATCGTTGAAAAATAGCTGCTCAGGCCACATGGCCGCAGCTCCAGTGGCTACTGTAACCCAGTGTCAGGGCGCCTTGACGCAGTCGGCAAAGTAGGTCTTGCGCCCGTCTGCGCCCTCCTCGACCACCAGGCCGTGGATGTCGGTCTCGAAGCCGGGGCACTGCAAGGCAAAGTCGCGCGCAAACTTGAGGTAATCGACGATGCGGCGGTTGAACACCTCACCCGGTATCAGCAGCGGGATGCCGGGCGGGTACGGGGTGATGAGCGCGGTGGTGATGCGCCCCTCCAGCGCGTCGATCGGCACCCGCTCGGTGCGGCGGCGGGCGATCTGAGCGAAGGCGTCGCTGGGCTTCATGGCCGGGGTCAGGTCGCTCAGGTACATCTCGGTGGTCAGGCGCGCGATGTCGGACTTGGCGTACAGCTCGTGCACCATTTGGCACAGGTCGCGCAAGCCCATTTTTTCGTAGCGGCGCTGCTTGCGGCAGAACTCGGGCATGGTGCGCCAGAGCGGATGGTTGCGGTCGTAATCGTCCTTGAACTGCTGCAGAGCGGTGAGTAGGGTGTTCCAGCGGCCCTTGGTGATGCCGATGGTGAACATGATGAAAAAGCTGTAGAGGCCGGTTTTTTCCACCACCACGCCGTGCTCGGCTAGGTACTTGGTGACGATGCTGGCCGGAATGCCGCTGGTGGCAAAGTCGCCTTTCATGTTCAGCCCCGGCGTGAGCAAGGTGGCCTTGATCGGGTCCAGCATATTGAAGCCCGGCGCCATGTCGCCAAAGCCGTGCCAGGCGTCGCCACCGCGCAGCAGCGGCTGGCCGTCGGGGGTGGTGCGCTGCAAAATCCAGTCGTGGGCGCGGCCCACGCCCTCCTCGGCCAGCGCCTCGGGGCCCCAGACTTGGAACCACCAGTCGTCGTCGCCAAACTCGGCATCGACCTTGCGCATGGCGCGCCGGAAGTCCAGCGCTTCGGCAATGCTTTCTTCCACCAGCGCGGTGCCGCCGGGTGGCTCCATCATGGCGGCGGCCACGTCGCAACTGGCGATGATGCTGTACTGCGGGCTGGTGCTGGTGTGCATCAGATAGGCTTCGTTGAACAGGTGCCGGTCCAGCGGCGTGGTCTGCGAGTCTTGCACCAGCACGTGGCTGGCTTGGCTGATGCCGGCCAGCAGCTTGTGGATGCTCTGCGTGGAATAGACCACCGAATGCCGCGGCCGCCCGCGCTTGCGCCCCATGGCGTGGAAGGTGCCGTAAAAGGGGTGAAAGGACGCGTGCGGCAGCCAGGCTTCGTCGAAGTGCAGGTTGTCCACGTAGCCGTCGAGCATTTGCTTGATGGCTTCGGTGTTGTAGAGCACGCCGTCGTAGGTGGACTGCGTCAGCGTGAGGATGCGCGGCTTGACCGTCTGCGCATCGACCCCGGCCAGCAGCGGGTGCGCTTCGATTTTGGCGCGGATCGCGTCGGGCTCGAACTCGCTTTGCGGAATCGGGCCGATGATGCCCCAGTGGTTGCGCGTGGGCTTGAGGAACACCGGAATCGATCCGGTCATGATGATGCTGTGCAGCACCGACTTGTGGCAGTTGCGGTCCACCAGCACCACGTCGCCCGGTGCCACCGTGTGGTGCCAGACCATTTTGTTGCTGGTGCTGGTGCCGTTGGTGACGAAAAAGCAGTGGTCGGCGTTGAAAATGCGCGCCGCGTTGCGCTCGCTCTCACCGATGGCACCGTTGTGGTCCAGCAACTGCCCGAGCTCTTCGACCGAGTTGCAGACGTCGGCGCGCAGCATGTTTTCGCCAAAGAACTGGTGAAACATCTGCCCCACGGGCGACTTGAGAAAGGCCACCCCGCCCGAGTGGCCGGGGCAGTGCCAGCTGTAGGAGCCGTTTTCGGCGTAGTCGAGCAGCGCCTTGAAAAAGGGCGGCTGGATGCCCTCTAGGTAGCTCTTGGCTTCGCGGATGAGGTGGCGCGCCACGAACTCGGGCGTGTCCTCGAACATGTGAATGAAGCCGTGCAGCTCGCGCAAAATGGCGTTGGGCAGGTGCCGGCTGGTCTTGGTTTCGCCGTAGATGTAGATCGGCACGTCGGCATTTTTGCGCCGCACCTCGTCGATGAAGTGGCGCAGATTGAGCACCGCCGGGTCCAGGTCTGGCCCTGGGGTGAATTCCTCGTCGTCGATCGACAAAATAAAGGCGCTGGCGCGGCTTTGCTGCTGCGCAAACTGCGACAGATCGCCGTAGCTGGTGACGCCGACGACCTCGAAGCCCTCGCTCTCGATGGCTTGCGCCAGCGCACGAATGCCCAGACCCGAGGTGTTTTCGGAGCGGAAGTCTTCGTCGATGATGACGATGGGGAAGCGAAATTTCATAGCCCGCTAGTGTAGTGAGGGATTGTGTCGATTCAGCCGATCGAGGGGCGGTTGATGCCTGCCGACAGCAGATTTATTGGCACCAAAGCCAGTGATGGGTTATGCTGCAAGCCACACATCCCCTGCAACCAAGGACGTAAATGGCCGATTGGACCATCTGGTGGCTGCTCGCGGGCGCTGCCGTGGTGCTGGAACTCCTGACCGGCACCTTCTTTTTGCTCATGCTGGCCGTGGGGCTGGCAGCCGGTGCGCTGGCCGCGCACGCGGGGCTGGACTTCACCGGCCAATTGCTCAGCGCCGCGGCGGTGGGCGGCGGCGCGGTGGCGATCTGGCAGCGCTGGCGCGCGCGCCATCCGGCGCAGCCGCAAGCGGGGCACAACCCAAACATCAACCTCGACATCGGCCAGTCGCTCACGGTCGAGCACTGGCGCGCAGACGGCACGGCGCAGGTGCGCTACCGCGGTGCCGACTGGGCGGTGCAACTGCAAGGCGACCCGGCCAGCGCCCAGCCCGGGCGTCACACCATCGTCGCTTTGCAGGGCAATACTTTGCTGGTCAGCCCCAGCGCGGCTGCGCCGTCTGTGGCCAGCGAGTAGCACACACATCCAGCCCGGTGCCGCCATCCGTGGCTGCGCTTGGCGGGGCTTGAAACCGCATTTTTTTTGAGAGGAAATCTCCATGGAATTCATCGCCCTTGCCATCGTCATCGTCGCCATCGTGTTCGTCATCCGCTCCATCCAGGTGGTGCCGCAACAAAACGCCTGGGTCAAGGAGCGCTTGGGCAAATACGCCGGCACGCTCGGGCCGGGGCTGAACTTTCTGGTGCCCTTTGTTGACCGAGTGGCCTACAAGCACAGCCTGAAGGAAATCCCGATGGATGTGCCGGAGCAAATTTGCATCACCCGAGACAACACCCAGCTCAAGGTCGATGGGATTTTGTACTTCCAAGTCACCGACGCCATGCGCGCCAGCTACGGCTCCTCCAACTTCATGATGGGCATCACGCAACTGGCGCAAACCACGCTGCGCAGCATCATCGGCCGCATGGAGCTCGACAAAACCTTCGAAGAGCGCGACATGATCAACGCCCAGGTGGTCACCGCCGTCGATGAGGCGGCGCTGAACTGGGGCGTGAAGGTGCTGCGCTACGAGATCAAGGACCTCACCCCGCCGGCCGAAATTCTGCGCTCGATGCAGGCCCAGATCACCGCCGAACGCGAAAAACGCGCCCTCATCGCCGCCTCCGAAGGGCGCAAACAAGAGCAGATCAACATCGCCAACGGCGAGCGCGAAGCCTCCATCGCCCGCTCCGAGGGCGAACGCCAGGCCGCCATCAACCTGGCCCAAGGCCAGGCCTCCGCCATCCTGGCCGTGGCCGAAGCCTCGGCGCAAGCCATCGAGCGCATCGCGCGCGCCATCCGCACCGAAGGGGGCGAGGCCGCGGTGCAGCTCAAGGTGGCCGAAAAAGCCGTCGAAGCCTACGCCAAGGTGGCCACCGAGTCCAACACCACCCTGATCGTCCCCTCCAACATGAGCGAAGTGAGCAATCTGATTGGCTCGGCGATGCAGATGGTGCGCACGCTCAAGCCGGGGGCCTGAAAGCCGGGCCGGCGGCCCGTGCGTCGGCTGTGCGTCTGCTGTGCGTCTGCGGCTGCCAGTGTAGAATCCTAGGCTACCCGGAGAGATGGATGAGCGGTTTAAGTCGCACGCCTGGAAAGCGTGTGTGGGCTAACCCCCACCGCGGGTTCGAATCCCGCTCTCTCCGCCAGACCAGAAAATCCCATGGAAGTCAATCGGTTACATGGGATTTTTTAGCAAAAACGAGCCGCAACCCAGATCGCAGGTCGGTCAAGCCGCCGGGTTTGTGTTCTCCGCGCCGCTTGCTGCTGCCCTGTACGGAATCGTGCTGCCCAACATGCGCAGCACCCCGGCCGGATCGCGGTCAATCAGGTTCAGCAGCACCAATGCAGGGCCGTGCGGGCTGCGATCGCCGCGCTCCCAGTGGCGCAGCGTCGCGACAGATACGCCAAAGCGCGCCGCAAACTGGGTCTGAGTGAGACCAATCCGACCGCGCACAGCCGCCACATCAACTGCGACCGGGTGCCATATCTGCACCCCAGCCTGTTCGCCCTTGGCGTGACCGATGGCCTCGGTCAAACCTTGCCGAATGCTTTCGAATCCCTTGCCCATCACATTACCTTTCAAGCCAGATTTTTACCAAAACGCGCACCAGCCCGGCCAGCGTGTTGCGCTCGGCTTGGCTCAGATTCGCGCGCTCATTCTTTGCGAACATCGACAGCAGGTACAGCGGCATTGCTCCGCTGTGAAAGTAGTAGATGACGCCCACGCCGCCACTCTTGCCCCGGCCAGCCCGTGCCCAGCGCAGCTTGCGCACGCCACCCGTGCCTTCGAGCAGGTCTCCGGCCGCAGGGTGCTCGGCAAGGTAGTCCACGATGGCCCGGCGCTCGGCGTCCGCCAGCAGCCTGCTGGCCGTGCGCAGGTACTCGGGCAGTTCAGCAACAGTGAGCATGGGTGCAGTGTACTCCATTGGATTACCTTGTGGGGAATCGCACTGCTTCACCCCGCAGCACGGCTCTGATAGCTGGCACGAGCGCCACATGATCGCCCGGGAAATGACAACCATGCTGGGGGAAGCGTAAATTTACGAGGTAAGGCGTTTTTGCATTACCATACACGTCTTCAATCAGCGCATGTGAGGACACCGTGACCACACTGACCGTTACCGCACGCGGGCAAGTGACCTTCAGAAAAGACGTGCTGCATCACCTCGGCATCCGTCCCGGGGACAAGATCGAGCTGGATTTGCTGCCCGATGGCCGCGGTATGCTCAAGGCGGCCCGGCGCACCGCCACCATCGATGGCTTCGTTGGGCTGCTGGCGAACCGGACCACGAAGGTTGCCAGTCTGGAGGAAATCAACGAGGCCGCCGCGCAGGGCTGGGCTGGCAAACAATGAAGGTGGCCGTCGATACCAACGTGCTGGTGCGTGCGGTGGTGTGTGACGATCCCGCGCAAGCGCGCCGTGCCGCCCAGACCTTGGCCGATGCCGAATCGATTGCGGTCGCGCTCCCTTGCCTGTGCGAGTTCGTGTGGGTGCTGCTCAGGGTTTACGGCTTTCAACCCGCCGACGCTGCTGCCGCTATCCGCGCACTATTGGCCGCCGCCAATGTGCAGGTGAATCGGCCGGCCGTTGAGGCATGTCTGTCGGTGCTCGACGCAGGCGGGGATTTTGCCGATGGCGTGATCGCCTACGAGGGCCGTTGGCTAGGCGGAGAAACCTTTGTTTCCTTTGACCAACAAGCGGTGGCCCTGCTGACGGCTCTGGGGCACCGAGCACGGCTTTTGTAAATCGCAGCACCCCTGTTCATCTGCCGTTCATCCCAACTTCAGCGCCCGTTCATGCGTTTGTCATGCCCTGCCAAGCGGGCTGGGGTGAAATAGGTTTTGGGGCTGGGCGATTGGGTCGTGCCCCTTGTTGTCACTCCATACAAAGGACTTTCGCATGTTGAACCGCAACCTTCTGGTCGCCGCCCTTCTGGGCACCGGCTTGGCCTTTTCCTCGCTCGCCCATTCTCACGCAGCCGGGGCCGCTGCCGCCGCCACTGCGGCCACGCCTGCGGCTCAGGCTGCCACGGCGGCGCGCGCTACCCCAGCCCGCACCATCACCGAAGCCCAAGTGCTCGCAGCACAGCAGGCTTGGGGCCGGGCATTGGTGCAAATCAGCACCGATTTCGCCAGCGGCGGCCTTGCGCGCGCCACCGCCACCGCCTCGGCCGTGCTCGATGCCGCTTATGGCTACCAGATGGGCCCGGTGCTGTTCAAGCCCACCCTGACCACCGCCCCGCACACCTTTCGCACCACCCGCGAAGGCGCGCTGGCCTACTTCGTGGGCAACAACCCAGCCTTCCCGAACGACCGCGGCTTTGCCCTCAAAGGCTGGACCAACGTGGAAGTGCGCAACGCCGCCATGCTGATCCACGGCGACATCGCCAAGACCATGGGCAACGTGACGCTCACCAACCGCGACGGCACCCGCACCACGGTTGACAAAACCTGGGGCTACCGCCTTGACCCGCAAGGCAATCTGCGCATCGTGCTGCACCACTCCTCGCTGCCCTTCACCGGCTCCTGATCGGCCGTGTTGCTCAGCCGCCTGACCCTGGCTTTTGCGGTGCTGATACTGCTCAGCGCGGTGCAGGCGGCTTTTTCGGTGTGGGCGGTGCGCAGCGCCAGCGTGCAGTCGGCCCTGACCCGCGACGCACAGCAGATGCTGACCGAATACCAGGCGCTGGCGGCCAACAAGCAGCGTTTGCTGGTCTGGCTGGCGGGCACGGCCCTGACCGGCCAAGGCAGTGTGGAGCAGCGCGCTCTGCTGCTGCGCGAGATGGACCGGTCTTTGGGCGAGCTCGAGCGCTTGCAAACGCAACCCGGGGTGCAACCCATCCCGCTGCTGCGCGCCAATTTTGCGGCCATGCAAGCCTACGTGCTCCAAGCCAGCGCTGCCCCCGCACGCAGCCCGGCTTCGGATCACGCCCTGATGTGGTTACAAGCGGCCACGGTGTTTGACCACCACGGCGGGCGCGACATGCGCCAGGTGCTGGCCGCCGCCATCGCGCAACAGCGCCACGCCACCGAACAGGCCATGGCGCAACAAAAGCAGACCCTGACCACCCTGCAACGCTCCAGCATCGGGCTGTTGCTGCTGTCGGTGCTGTGGGGCTCGCTGGCAGCTGCCTACTTCGTGCGTCGGCTGCATCGACCGTTTCGGCAGCTGCTGCTTTCGACCGAAGCGCTGGCCGAGGGCGACTACCGGCAGCGCCGGCTCAGCCCGCATGCCGACGAATTTGGCCAGATCGGGCAGCAGTTGAACGCGCTGGCCTTGCAACTCGATGCCAACCGGCGCCAGAGCGAGGCCCTGCGCGCCGGGCTCGATGCCGCCGTGGCCGAGCGCACCCAGGCCCTGATGCGCAGCCACGAGGCGCTGCTCAAAGCCGATGCGCGGCGGCAGCAGTTTTTTGCCGAAATCAGCCACGAGTTGCGCACCCCGGTCACGGTGATCCGGGGCGAGGCCGAAATCGCACTGCGCAGCGGTGGGCGCGGGCAAGGGCCCGATGCCGAAGCACACATCGAGGCGCAACAGGCCGTTTACCGCAGCGCCCTCGAGCGCATCGTCCAGGCGGCGGGTGCGCTGGGCCAGCGGGTGCAGGAGCTGGTGCGGCTGGCCCGCTCGACTGCCAGCGCGCAAAGTTATGCCTTTGCACCCGTGCCCGTGCGCGCCGTGGTGCACGGGGCGCTGCTCCAAATGCAGGCCATCGCCTCGCATCGGGGCATCGAACTGCGCGATGCGGCCACTGTTGCTGCCAGCGATTGCCTGCTCGACGCCGACCTCGACAAATTGCAGCAGGCGCTGGTGATCGTGCTCGATAATGCGGTGCGCTACAGCGCCGCCGGCAGCCAGGTGCAGATCGAGGCCGAGCCCGATGTGGCGGCGCAGTGCCTGCGCATCGGCATCAGCGACAGCGGCATGGGCATAGACCCCGAACAAGCCGAACAGGTGTTCGAGCCCTATTTTCGCAGCGACGCGGCGCGCCAGCGCAGCCCCGAGGGTCTGGGGCTGGGCTTGTCGATCGCGCGCGCCATCGTGCTGGCGCACCGGGGCAGCATAGTCATCGAAGCCTTGGCCGCCGGTGGCAGCCGCGTCACCATCGAGTTGCCGCTGGCCGTTGCCTCTGCAGTCGTTTAGGACGCTCCAAAACTGCTGCCCAACCTAGGCAATCCCGCCGCGACACCTCCCCCAGCCACTGAAACCCAGCCACCCCACCTTTCCAACCGCCACCACCATGTACTTGCTGATCGTGGAAGACGACGACCGGGTAGCCGATTTTCTGCGCCGGGGCCTGGCCGCCGAGGGCTACCAAACCCAGCGCGTGGCCAATGCCGAAGAGGCGCTGCTGCGCCTGCGCCAGCACCCCTGCGACCTGCTGCTGCTCGACCTGATGCTGCCGGGCATGAGTGGCATCGAGCTGTGCCAGCGGCTGCGCGCCGAGCGCCTGCAAATGCCGGTGCTCATGCTCACCGCGCTGGACGGGGTGGAGGACCGGGTCACGGGCTTGCGCTGCGGGGCCGACGACTATCTGGGCAAGCCCTTTGCCTTCGATGAACTGCTGGCGCGCATCGAGGCGCTGCTGCGCCGCCCATCGGTGCTGGCTCAGAGCGCGCGCACGCTGCAGGTGGCCGACTTGCTGTTCGACCGCGACCAGATGCAGTGCTGGCGCGCCGGCCGAACCCTGAACCTGACGGCCAAGGAGCTGGCGCTGCTGGAGCTGCTCATGAGCGCGCCCGGGCGCCTGTTCAGCCGCGAGCGCATATTGGCCAACGTCTGGGGCAGCTACGAAGACCCACTCACCAACGTGGTCGAGGTCTATATCCGGCGCCTGCGCGCCAAGATCGATGAGGGGCACGCACTGGCCCTGATCAAGACCGTGCGCGGTCTGGGCTACCGGCTCGACGCCGTTGCGGCGACAACAGCGCCTAACTCATAAGCAAAACCGGCGTTGTACACTGCCCGCACTGCGCCCGCACCGGGTGCCCTCCTCCTAACCCCCAGCATGCTCACCGACGCCACACCGCACCGATCTTCCATTGCACCCTATGAAGCGCCCTTGGCCCACGTGCCGGGCAGTGTGTATTTCTGGTGGGCGTTTTTCGCCTTGGGCGTGGTGGCCTTGGGCTCGGGTTTGTGGGGGTTGGTGTGGCGCCGCGTGCGCCGGCGCCGTTTGCGCGCCGATCTGGCGCAATGGCCCAGCCAAGCCGATCGGGCCGTTCAAGCGCGTTTTTTGATCGAACTGGTGCGCCACCACCGGCTCAAACCCGCAGCGCAATGGGTCGAGGCGGTGGATCAGGCCGGCCAAAGCGAGGTCTGCACAGACCACGGAGATGATTCCGATCTCAACCCGCTGCTGGCCCTGCGCGACGCCGTCCATGAGATGGAGTACGTGGACTAGGTCCCCACACAAACCAGCCTAGGTCTAAGCCACGCCCGCCCGCACGCTGTTGCGGCCGGCTTTTTTGGCGCGGTACAGGTTGTGGTCGGCTTCGCGCAGCAAATCGTCGGCGCCGTGCATCAGGTCGAGTCGGGCGCAGCCCACGCCGATGCTGACCGTCACCGCCGGCCAGGCGGCCCCAGTAACACCGGGCTGGGTTTCTTGGTGCACGCGCTGGCGCAATAGCTCGGCCAGGTGCAGGGCGCCGTACTCGTCGGTATCGGTCAGCAGGCAGACAAACTCCTCGCCCCCGTAACGGGCTACGAGGTCGGTCGGGCGCTGCAGGCCGCTGGCCAAGGCAGCCGCCACCCGGCGCACACAATCGTCGCCGTTTTGGTGGCCGTGCGTGTCGTTGAAGCGCTTGAAGTGGTCGACGTCGATCAGCAGGGCGCTCAGGGGCGCACCGCTGCGCTGGCTGCGCGCCCACTCGATCGCCAGCCGTTCGTCAAAATGGCGCCGGTTGGCGATGCCGGTCAGACCGTCGAGAAACACCCAGCGGCGCAGCAAATCGCCCTGGCGCTTGAGCGTGAGGTGGGTTTTGACACGCGCGCGCACCACTTTGGTGTTGAACGGTTTGCCGATGAAATCGACCGCCCCCACGTCGAGGCCGTGGGCTTCGGAATCGGGGTCGGAGTTGGCGGTCAGGAAGATCACCGGGATGTCGTGCGTAAGCTCGTCGGCTTGCAGGCGCTGGCAGACCTCGAAGCCGTCCAAGCCCGGCATGACCACGTCGAGCAAGATCAGGTCGGGCTGCTGCTGGCGCGCGATTTCAAGCGCCTTGAGGCCATCGGTGGCGGCAAACACCTGGTGATCCGAAGCGAAGACGCGATAGAGCAGTTGCACGTTGACGGGCTGATCATCGACCACCAGCAGGCGCGGCCGGCGTTCGAGTGCATCCCCCAACGGGGTTCCAGGTGGCAAGGTTTGAGCAAGATCCATTAGGCAGGATTTTCATCCAAGTAAGCGTCGCATATGGCCAAGGCAGCAGAAAAATCAAGGTTCTGTACGGCTTGCAGCAACAGGGGCAGGCGTTCGCCCAAGGCGCCGGCATGTGGTGGGGCCAATTGCTGGGCCAAATCCAGCGCCTGCATATCGAACGCGAGCAAGCAAGCGCGCAGCCGCTGCAAGGCTTGGTGCAGCGCTGGGTCGGGTTGCGCGTTGGCCACGGGGGGCTGCAGCGGCGTTTGCTGCGGCGCAGCCGCGAAGGCGGGCTGTGTCAGGGCCTGCTGCAGCGCGGCAGCGGCGCCATCCAGGGCATCGAGCAAGGCCGCCAAGCTGGGCTCGGCCGCGCCCGGGCGCTGGCCAGCACCGGGCTGGGCCTCGGCAAAGGCCGCTTCGGCACGCGCCGCAGCCTGCGCCAGCGCTTGCGCCCCGACCGTGGCCGCCAAGCCCTTGAGGGTGTGGAGCTCGCGCACCGCCTCTGCTTGCGCGGGCGGCTGCCCTGAGGCCAGCCAGCCGCGCACCGCGTGGGCGTAGCGAGGCAAATCCGCAACCACTTTTTGCGCCACCTGGCTATACAAATCGTGCTGGCGCCCCATGCGCGACAGCGCCGCATCGAGGTCCAGCACCGGGGCGGTGGCGTTGGGTGCTGCTGCAGGTGCCAGCCCCTTGGGCCGCAGACGGGCCTCTGGCACGGCCAGCGCCTCGCCCCCCACCCAGTGGCGCAGCAGGGCCACCAACTGGTCGAGCTCAAACGGCTTGCCGATGTGATCCACCATGCCGGCCTCTAGGCAGGCTTGGCGGTCGCTCTCCATGGCGTTGGCGGTCATGGCGATCAGCGGCGGGCAGTGCGGGCCCAGCCCGGCGCGCAGCAGGCGGCTGGCCGTCAGGCCATCCATTTCGGGCATCTGCAAATCCATCAGCACCGCATCAAAATCGACTGGTGCGGGGTGGGCGGGCGCGCAGTCGTGCTCGTCGAAACCGAGTTGACGCAAGGCGGCGCGGCCGTGATCGGCCAGCGTCACGAGGGCGCCTTCGCCTTGCAAGAGCTCGAGCGCGATCTGCTGATTGATGCGGTTGTCTTCGACCACCAGCAGGCGCAGGCCCGGCAGGCGCTGCGCAGGGTCCGGGCTGGCCACGCTGCTGGGCAGGGGAGCGTGCGCCGCTTGCAGCTGCACCTGCTCCAGTGCCAGGCGCAGCATCGGGGACGTCACGGGTTTGACCAGTTGCACCGCGTGGCCCATATGGTCTGGTGCGCCTGCGGCCCCCCCTGCCCCCAGCAGGTCGCGGCCGTGCGCAGTGAGCCAAATCAGTTTGGGGCATAGCGGGGCCGGCACGGTCTGGCGCAGGCGCTCGATCGGGGCAAGATCGGTGGGTTCAAAAAACGAGCCATCGACCACTGCCACATCAAAGCCCGCAGGGTGGGGGGCGCCTTCTGGAGCGTTTGGATCCAAGGGTTGCAGCAGCAACTGCAAGGCTTGCATGGATTCGGCATCGGCCCCAAAAGCCAAGCAGTCGCAACCCAAATCGGTCAGCATGCGCTGCAGCAAAGCGCGCGCGGGTTGGTAGCTGTGCAGCAGCAGCACGCGCCAGCGGGGCAAGGGTCCCGTGGTAGGCATGGCCTCGGGCGCTTCGGTGGGCAGCGGAAAATGCAGCGTAAAGCTAAAAATGCTGCCGCGCCCGGGCACACTCAAAAGCTGAATATCGCTGCCCATCAGGCGCAGCAAGTGGCGGCTGATGGGCAGCCCCAGTCCGGTGCCGCCAAAGCGGCGCGTGGTCGAGCCTTCGGCTTGGGTAAAGCCGCTGAATATTTTTTCTTGGTGCTCGGTGGCAATGCCGATGCCGGTGTCACGCACCGTGACCTCGAGCGCGACTTGCTGTGCCGTCTGGTGCAACAGCTCGATTTTGAGCCGCACCTCGCCCTGCGGGGTGAACTTGATGGCGTTGCTGATCAGGTTGAGCAGCACTTGGTGCAGGCGCAGGTCGTCGCCCACCAACCGGTCAGGAATTCGCGGATCGACATCGAACAACAGCTCCAGCGGCTTGCTGCCCAGATTGACCGACAGCAGGGTCGAGAGGTTTTGCAGCAACTCGTCCAAAGCAAAAGGACGCGGGTCGAGCGCCATGCGTCCGGCCTCGATTTTGGAGAAGTCCAAAATGTCGTTGATCAAGCCCAACAGCGCCCGGCTGGCCCCTTCGGCCTTGAGGGCGTAATCGGCCTGGCGCGGATTGAGCCCGGTTTTTTTGAGCAAAGCCAGCATGCCCAGAATGGCGTTCATGGGGGTGCGGATTTCATGGCTCATATTGGCCAGAAACTGGCTCTTGGCGGCGCTGTTGGCCTCGGCCATTTCCTTGGCGTGGGTGAGCGCCGCCCGTTGCGCCTGGCGCTGCGCCTCGCGTTCGGTGATGTCTTGGATGGCCCCGATCACCTGCACCACCTGCTCGGCCTGCATCTGCGCCTCGCCCACCACATGCACGCGGCGCGCCTGCCCGCTGGCTGTCAGCAGATCGAGCTCCATGTCGATCGGCTGTGCGGCCTCGAAGGCCTGCTGCAAACCGGCCTCGAACTGCGCCCGTGCAGGCTGCGGACAGTGCGCCAGCGCTTGTTCCAGCGACGGTTGCTGCCCCTCGGGCAGTTCGTGAATGCGAAAGGTCTGCGCCGTCCATTCCAGCCGCATGCCCTCGCGGTGCACCATCCACCCCCCCACGCCAGCAATGCGCCCCGCGTTGTCCAAGAAGGCGCGGCTGGCCAGCAGCTGCGCCTCTTTGCGGCGCAAGTCGGTCACGTCCTGCATGATGCCGACCATGCGGCCGCGCTCGTTGCCCTCGCTCTCGGTCACCAGCCCAACCGATTTGAGGTGACGAATTTCACCCGAGGGCCAGCAGACCCGGAACTCGGCCTCGTAGTGCTTACCCCACTGCATCACATCCACCAGCAGCGCGTGCGTGTGCAACAAGTCGGCCGGGTGTACGCGCTGGCGCCACAGGCGGCGCAGCTCGCTCGAGGGCAGATCCTCCTCGATGGCAAAGTGCTCGCGCATCTGCCGGTTCCAGACCACATCGCCGCTGACCACGTCGATTTCCCAAACCCCGAGCTGCGCGCTGCGCGCCGCCAGCCGAAAGCGCTCGTTGGCGCGTTGCAACTCGACCTCGACCAGCTTGCCCGGCGTCACGTCGGTGTGTGTGCCAGCCATCCAGATCGGGCGCCCGTCTGGGCTGGTGCTGATGACCTTGCCGCGCGAATGCACCCAGACCCAATGCCCAAGGCGGTGGCGCAGGCGAAACTCGGACTCGAAAAACGGGCTGTCGCCGTTGAGGTGGGTTTCGATCAACTGCATGGTGCGCGTGAGGTCGCCTGGCTCCACGCGTTCGCTCCACCAGACCACCGTCAGGTGCTCGCTTTCTTGCCCCTCGTGGCCGATCATGGCCATCCAGTTGCGGTTGACCTGCAACTCCCCCGTTTCCACATTCCAGCGCCAGGTTCCGACTTGGGTGCCTTCGATCACCCCCACCAGTTCTTCGCGCTCGAGCATCAGTTGCTGCTCGATGCCTTTGCGCTGGCTGATGTCGAGCAAAATGCCAGCAATCAGCGCGGCCCGGCCATCGGAGTGGCGGCGCTGAATGCTGCTGCGGCTCAAAACCCAAACCCAGTGCCCTTGGGCGTGGCGCAAGCGAAACTCGACTTCATTGAGCGGCTGCTGCGCCGTCAGTTGCAGTTGCTGTACCTGCTGCACCCGCTGGCGGTCGTCGGGGTGCATGCGCGCCAACAGGTGCTCGGCCGAGCCCTGTAAGCTGCTCGGCCCTTCGCCCAGCATGGCGGCATACTGTTCGTCCACGGCCAGCAAGTCTTGATCGACCTGATAAGTCCAGGTGCCGGCGCCGGTGCCGCTCAAAATCAGGTGCAGCCGCTCGCTTTGTTCGCGCAAGCGCGCCTCGGCCAGTTTGCGCTCGGTAATGTCTTGTTGCAGTGAAATGTAGCCGGTCAAACGGCCCGCGGCATCGCGCACGGGCTGTATTTCCAGCGCCACCCAGTAGCCGCGGCCATCTTTGCGGCGGTTGAGCAGTTCGCCCTTGAACGGCGCCTCGTCGCGCAAGGCCTGCTTGAGTTGCGCCAGCACGGCGGGGTCGGTTTGCCCAAACTGCAACAAGCGGCCCGGGCTCTGGCCCAGGATTTCGGACAGGCTATAGCCCGAAATGCACTCAAAGCCGTGGTTGACCCATTCGATGCGCCCGCGCACATCGGTCACCACCACCGCGGTGTCGGCGTGCGTGGCCAGCATCGACAGGGCGCTGGCGGGATGGGTGGGATCGAGATTCGAAGCCAAATCTAAAAGATCCAAAATGGGGTGGGCGACCCGTTGCAACGGGCACTGGTGCAACGCATTATCGGGCATCGGACGCACGGCCCTAAGCCGTGTGAGCCCAGAACCGCTGCGGCCCCATCGGACCTTCAAACCCCCATGTAGCGGCCAGTTCGGTGGTTGACTGCAATGACCATATTCAGGGCCAGCGCCCCCAGCAGCGACAACAGCACCTGCTTGGGCGGCAGCAGCGTGAAGGCGAGCAGCAGGAGCAACGCATCGAAACCCATCTGCACCACCCCGGCGCGCCAGCCTAGGCGCTTTTGCAGATAGACCGCCAAAATCCCAATGCCGCCCAAACTGGCGTGGTGACGCAACAGCATCAAGATACCGGTTCCGGCCAGCAGCCCCGCCAGCACGGCAGCCAGCACCGGGTGCAGCCGCTCAAAACCCAGCCACAAAGGCAGCCACTGCACCCACAGCGCCAGCAAGGCCACGGCGGCAAAGGTTTTGAGGGTGAACACGGGCCCCAGAGTCAACCAAGCAAAGACATAAAACGGCAGATTGAGCACAAACAACAGCCAGCCCAGCGGCCAAGCGAATGCGTAATGCAGCAAAAATGCCAACCCGGTGGTGCCCCCTGTGAGCAGCAGCGCCTGCTGAAACATGAGCACGGCCAAGGCCACGAACAAACTGGCCACCAGCAGGCCCTGCGCGTCTTCAAAGTGGCTGTGTGGGGCTGCTGCGGCAACCCCGGCCAGTGGCGGCTGGCTCATGGCCCCCCCGCCCAGCCGACTTCAGCCAGCAGCACCCGGTTGCGCCCTTGCGCCTTGGCCGCATAGAGCGCCAGATCGGCCTGATGGATGAGCGCATCGGGTTCACTGGCATGCAAGGGTGCCACCGCCACCCCAACCGAAAGGCTCAGACTCAAACGGGCCCCGTTGACCCAGATCTCCAGCGCCGCAAAAGCCTGTCGCAACACTTGGGCGCGCTCATAGGCCACATCGGCCCCCATGCCGGGCAGCAGCAACAAAAACTCCTCGCCGCCGTAGCGGCAGGCAAGGTCTTCGCGGCGAATCGCATCATTTAGCAACTGCGCCAATCGAATCAGCACCTGATCGCCCGCGCCATGACCGTATCGGTCGTTGATTTGCTTGAAATGATCGATGTCAAGCAGCGCCACGCACAGCGGCAATTTCTCGCGCTGGCAACGCGCCCACTCTCTTTCTAGCGTTGATTGCAGGTAGCGCCGGTTGAACATGCCGGTGAGGGGGTCGCGAATGGCTTGTTCGCGCAGCTCCACCTGCAGCCGCTCGATTTCATGCAAGCGCTCGGACAGCGCGCCGTTGAGCGCTTGCAATTCAGACTCGCGCGCCCGCAGCGACTCCCGGGTTTTACGCAGCGCCAGCGTGCGCCGGTGTGCCAGCACACCGATACTGAGCAAATAAACCGACAAACCCAGCATAAAAATCAGCATCACCACGGTGCTCTCTTGGGGCTGAAATTGCCAGCCACCCAAGGTGCCGCCGAGCAGAGCCCCTGCAGCAAACAGACCGATCGCCCAGAAAATGCCGGAAACACCGCGAAAAATGGCATTATTGACCGCGCTGCTGATAAACAAGGCAAAAGCAATAAAGAATGGAAACCCCAGCCACGCCGCCCACGCACCAAACAAGAAGCTGTCAAGCCACAGATGCTGCAGCTCGGCCTGCCTAGGGTTGCCGGCCCGGCGAGCGCGCAGGTAAATCAGATGCGGGTACAGCAAAAACTGAACACCGAGCAAGACCCAAGCCCAAAGCGGCGGCTCTTGCCCCCACAAGTGAATGGCCAGCAATAGCAGCACGATCGGAAAACCCACGCTGCGAATCACCCAGTGGGTCGTGACGATCCAGTGCAAACGGGGTGCAGGCGTGGTGACAGACATGCCGAAAAATGTGATTTTTATAGTTTGGGTAGCATCTTGTTCAACTGCAAGCGGTTGTGCGTAGCAAGCAAGCGACCCGCATGGGCTGGCAAAAGAACAAGTGCTCGATTTGTATGAGAATAGCATATGCCCATGCAAACCGAACCCCCCTATTCCCATGATCAAAGCCCAAAAACCGGGCTTTTGTTGTGCAACCTCGGCACCCCCACCGCCCCCACCGCCGCGGCGCTGCGCCCTTATCTGGCGCAGTTTTTGAGCGACCCGCGGGTGGTCGAACTGCCGCGCTTGCTCTGGTGGCCGATTTTGCACGGCGTGGTGCTGCGGCTGCGGCCGCGCAAGTCAGCCGCCAAGTACGCCAGCATCTGGCTGCCCGATGGCTCGCCGCTCAAGGTCTGGACCGAACGCCAGGCCAAGCTGCTGCAGGGCTACTTGGGTGAGCGCGGGCACCACGTGCAGGTGCGCTGGGCCATGCGCTACGGCCAGCCGTCGGTGGCCAGCGGGCTCGATGCGCTCAAGGCCGCCGGTTGCACGCGCATTCTGGTGCTGTCCGCCTACCCCCAGTACAGCGCCGCCACCACCGCCAGCGTGGCCGACGCCGTATTTGCTTGGGGGCGCACGGTGCGCAACCTGCCTGAGCTGCGGCTGGTGCGCAACTACCACGACCAGCCCGAATACATAGCCGCGTTGGCGGCCTCGGTGCGCAGGCACTGGCAGGCACACGGACGCCCCAACGTGCTGCTGCTGAGCTTTCACGGCATGCCGGCGCGCACGCTCGAAAAAGGCGACCCCTACCACTGCGAATGCCACAAAACCGCGCGCCTGCTGGCCGAGGCGCTGGGCCTGAGCGCCGACCAGTACCGGGTCACCTTTCAGTCGCGTTTCGGCCGCGCCAAGTGGCTACAACCCTACACCGAACCCACGCTGATCGAACTGGCGCGCAGCGGTGTGGATCGGGTGGACGCGATCTGCCCCGGCTTCTCCTGCGACTGCATCGAGACACTGGAGGAAATCAACCTCGAAGCCCGCAGCGCTTTCCTTCAAGCCGGCGGCAAGGCGTTTCATTACATCCCCTGCCTCAACGACAGCCACGAGGGCATGCAAGCCTTGACCGCATTGTGCGAACAGCATCTGTTGGGCTGGCCCACTCGGCTGCCGCCCGACCCCAGCGCCTGCGCGCACAGCCGCCAGCGCGCTTTGAGCATGGGCGCCAAAAGCTGAGCAGGGCACTCCAATCTTTAACCCAAGGGCTCGCGAAAAGCCTACAATGGTAGAAGTGCTGCGGCGCAGCATGTGCAACCTGTCTGGCGTCCTTGATAGTTTAAGGCCCTCCCTGACCTGCGGTCGGGCTTAGCCGCCGCTGCGGACGCTGCCTTTGTTTTTTGACCCGATCCATTTTTTCCAAGGAGCCTGACCATGTTGACCGCCGAGCAAATGATTGCTGCCCACAAAGCCCAGATCGAAACCCTCTTTGGCCTTACCCAGACCGCCTTTGAGGGCGTCGAGCGCTTGCTGGAGCTCAACCTGCAAGCCACCCGGGCGGCGCTGTCCGAATCGTCCAACAACGCGCAAGCCTTGCTCAGCGTCAAGGACGCCCAGGAGCTGATGGCCTTGCAAGCCGCGCTGATGCAGCCCTTGGCCGAAAAAACCGCTGCCTACAGCCGCCAGTTGGTTGAAATCGCGGCCGGTACCGGCTCGGGCTTGGCGCGCTTGGCGCAAGCCCAAGGTGCCGAGGCCCAACAAAAATTCATGGCCGTGGTGGACAACGTGGCGCGCAACGCGCCGGCTGGCTCTGAAACGGCTGTGGTGGTGATGAAAAATGCCGTGGCCTCGGCCAACACCGCCATGGAAACGGTGCAGCGTGCCGTCAAGCAGGCCACCGAGGTGGCGCAATCCAATTTCCAAAACATGAGCGATTCGGCCTTGGCGACCGCCAAGGCCACCCCGACCCCGGGTGGCACAAAACGCTGATTGCGTCCGTTTAACCAGGGTTACGCCGCCGCAATGGGGCGCAGGTGTTGCCTGAGCTGGGGCAGCATGTGTTCCATGGCGGCGCGCCCGGCGGCAATGGCTTGTTGCCGCACGCCAAAGTCGGCGCTGCCCATGCCCGCCAAATCGGGCCGCACCACGGTATCGGCCCCGGCCAGCGCCAGCCGGTTGATGCTCTGGCCCATGATGGTGAAGGTGCGCAGCAGCACGCGCAGGGCATCGGTGGCATACCCTTCGCTGAGGGCGCTGGAAATGTCCACCGCCAGAACCCGCTCGGCGCCCATGGCGCGCGCCTGCTCCACCGGCACCGGCGCCACCAGCCCGCCATCCACGTAGTCGCGCCCGGCAATTGATACCGGCGTGAACACCCCCGGCACGGCGCTGGAGGCGCGCACCGCCAGCCCGCTGTCGCCACGCCTAAACAGCACCCCGGCGCCGCTGCCCAGGTCGGTGGCCAGCACACCCACCGGCAGCGCCAGCTCCTGCAAGGGCCGGTTTTGCACCATGCGGTTGACCATGCGCGCCAGCGCCTCGCCGCGCAGCAGGCCGCGGTTGAACAGCGGCAGCGACCAGTCGGTGATGGTCACCTCCTCCATCTCCAGTGCGGCCTGTTCCAACTGTTGCCCGTTCATGCCGCTGGCGTAGAGCACCGCCACCAGGCTGCCGGCCGAGGTGCCGGCCACCAGCGCCGGCCGTATGCCCTCGCGCTCCAACACCTGAATCACGCCAATGTGGGCAAAACCGCGTGCCGCGCCACCTCCGAGCGCCAAGCCCAGTCGCGGCGGGCGCAACGGGGCCGGGGTGGGTGGCGCAGGCACGGGCGCCGGGCCCACGCCCAAGGTCCCGCAACCGGCCAGCGCGAGCAGCATCCCGGCAGCCGCAGCGCGCCGGCTCAGGCCACCCAACCGAGTCGCGTCCGCACCCGTCGCGTCATCTGTGAAATTTTCCATCAACCGCCCGTAATTCAAACAGGAATCATTTTCGTTTGTGCTAAGATAGCGCCGCGTCTCTCCCACGCAACAGCAATCCGCCCGATCAACCCACCCACCGCAAACTCACCATGACACTGCGCAAAACCCTGACCTTAGCCTTGAGCGCGCTCACGATCTCAGCCCTTGCCGGCACGGCCATCGCCCAAGATCGGGTGCTCAACCTGTATTCTGCCCGCCACTACCAGTCGGATGAGCTGATCTTCGCCGAGTTCACGCGCACCACCGGCATACGCATCAACCAGGTGCAGGCCGACGACGCCGGCATCATGGCCCGCCTGCGTGCCGAAGGCGCGGCCTCTCCGGCTGACGTGGTGCTGCTGGTCGATGCCGCCCGGCTGGCGCTGGCCGACAGCCAAGGCATGTTCCGCCCGATCCAATCCGCCGCGCTCAACGCCGCCATCCCGCCCAACCTGCGCGCCGCCGCCACCCCGCAAGGCGTGACATGGTACGGCTTTTCGACCCGGGCGCGCGTGATCGCCTTTGACCCGGCGCGTGTGCGCCCCGAGCAAATCGCCACCTATGAGCAACTGAGCGACCCGGCCCTGCGCGGCATGATCTGCTCGCGCTCGGGCTCGCACCCCTACAACCTGACGCTGTTTGCTGCGATGATCGAGCGCCACGGCGAAGCACGCACCGAAACGTGGCTGCGCGGCGTGGTGGCCAACTTGGGCCGTGCACCGGTGGGCGGCGACACGGATCAGATTCGCGCCGTGGCTTCCGGCGAATGCGCCATCGGCATCACCAACAGCTACTACGCAGCGCGCCTGATGCGCTCGGCCCGCCCCGAAGACCGTGCCGTGATGGAGCGCGTGCGCCTGCTGCATCCCAACCAAGCCACCAGCGGCACGCACATGAACGTGGCCGGCGGTGCCGTGGCACGCCACACCCGCCAGCCTGAAATGGCGCAGCAGTTCATGGAGTTCTTGGCTACGCCGTTTGCGCAGCGCACCTTTGCCGATGCCAACAACGAGTTCCCGGCCGCCCGTGGCGTGACCATCGACAACCCGGCCCTGCGCGCCTTGGGCGGTGCATCCGGCGCCTTTAAGCAAGACGAACTGCCGCTGGGCGACGTGGCGCGGCACCTGACGACGGCGCAGCGTCTGCTGGACCGCACCGGTTTTCGTTAATCGATGCAGTGGGTCGGCCTAGGCCGGCCTAGGCTCCCGACAAACCCGCCCCAAGCTCGCGCTGGGGGCGGGTTTTTTGTCCCATAATTGACGCACACGTCAACTAGGAGCGACGCTCATGCAGATCGAAGGCAAGGTATTCATCGTCACCGGCGGCGCATCGGGCTTGGGTGAAGGCACGGCGCGCCATTTGAGCAGCTTGGGCGGCCGGGTGCTGCTGGCCGACCTGAAGGTCGAAGCCGGCCAGGCGCTGGCAGCCGAAATCGGGGCCGAATTCATGCCCTGCGATGTATCGAGCGAGGCCGACGGCCAGGCGGTGGTGCAGCGCGCCTGCGAGCTGGGCTACTTGGCGGGCTTGGTCAACTGCGCCGGCATCGCTGCAGCCGAAAAAACCGTGGGCAAAAACGGGCCGCACGAATTGGCGCTGTTTGCCAAAACGCTGCAAGTCAACCTGCTGGGCAGCTTCAACATGATCCGCCTGGCCGCCGCCGCCATGAGCCGCAACGCGCCCGAGCCCAGTGGTGAGCGCGGGGTCTTGATCTCTACCGCATCGGTCGCCGCCTACGACGGCCAGATCGGGCAAGCCGCCTACGCCGCCTCCAAAGGCGGGGTGGTGGGCATGACGCTGCCGATCGCGCGCGACCTGGCGCGCAACGGCATCCGCAACATGACGATCGCCCCCGGTATTTTCGGCACTCCGATGCTCTTTGGCATGCCACAAGAGGTGCAAGACGCGCTCGCTGCCAGCGTGCCCTTCCCCTCGCGCCTAGGCCGGCCGCTGGACTACGCCCGGCTGGTGCAGCACATCATCGAAAACGAAATGCTCAACGGCGAAGTGATCCGCCTCGACGGCGCGATCCGGCTGCCGCCGCGCTAACGCAGCCGAGCGCCGGGGGCGCTAAGATGGGCGGCTCTAACATGCGAACCCCTCCCCTGCCATGACGGCCTCTACCCCCCAAGACATCGCGCGCGAAGCGGTCAAGCGCCTGACGGCGCGCAAACTGCCGCCCACGCCCGAGAATTTTCAAACCTACTACCACGAGGTGGCCGGCACCCGGCCGCTCAAGCCCTTTCCGCTCGAAAACCTGCGCCAGATCGCGCAGGCACTGCCCGACGCCACCCCGGCGCAGCAACGTTTCAAGACGCAGTTTGGCAAGGCGGTGTCGCTGCACAGTTGGGAAGATCTGGAAAAAGCCCTCACGCAGCAGATCAGGAGCCAAGCCCCCACCGAAGCCCCTGCAACAGCGCCTACCGTCACGCTCCCGGCCCAGGAACGGGAGCGCTTCCCGCCCGACTTGCTCGAACAAATGGCGCGCCTCGTCGGCAACGCCCTGCCCGCCGTGGGCAACGACGACCGCAAAGTGGTGGAGTTGGCCGATGACTTGATGCGCTATCTGCGCCTGCCCGACCAGCATCCGCCTGCGCTGCGCAAGCTCATGGCCGACTTTGCCTTTAGGCTCTCCTTCGTGGCCGAGGAACAGGCCGCCATCCGCGAGACGCTGCTCAAGCTGCTGCACGCCGTGCTCGACAACGTGCGCGCCCTCAACCCGGAGCAGCCGTGGCTGCAAAAGCAGCTCAGCGCCCTGATCGCAGTGGCCCAGCCGCCCTTGTCGATCCGCCGCCTCGAGGAAGCGCAGTCGCGCCTCAAAGACCTGACCCGGCTCCAGCTCGAGACGCAAGAGCAAATGCTGGCGGCCCAAAACGCGATGAAAGAGACCCTGGCCGTGTTCATGCAGCGCCTGGGCGAAACCGCCGCCAGCAGCGAGCAGTACCAGCAGCGCTTCGAGCACTTTGCGCACCAGCTCGAGCGCTCCACCAGCCTGGCCGAAATGACTCCGGTGCTGCAACAGGCCATTCAGTCGGCACGCAGCCTGGCGCTGGATAGCCAGCGCACCGGTGCCGATCTGGGGGCGCTGCGCCAGCGCGCCAGCCGGGCCGAAGCGCAAGTGGCGCAGTTGCGCGACGAACTGCAACGACTGAGCGAACAGGCCAGCCACGACGCGCTCACCGGCGCCCTGAACCGCAAGGGCATGACCGATGTGCTGGAGCGCGAAACCTCGCGCGCGCAGCGCCTGGGCAGCAGCTTGTGCCTGGCCTTGCTCGACCTGGACGACTTCAAACGCCTCAACGACCGCCTCGGCCACCTCACGGGCGATGCCGCTTTGCAGCATCTGGCCACCGTGGCCAAGGCCGCGCTGCGCCCGCACGACTCGCTGGCGCGCTACGGCGGTGAGGAGTTTTTGATCATCCTGCCCGACATCGAACCCGACGAAGCGCTCGAGGTGGTGCGCCGGGTGCAGCGCGAGCTTTCAACCCAGTTGTTCCTGAGCGGCAGCGAGCGCGTGCTGATCACCTTCAGCGCCGGCGTGACGCAACTGTTCGAGCACGAAACGCTGGCGCAGGCGCTGGAGCGCGCCGACCAAGCCATGTACGCGGCCAAGCGGGCCGGTAAAAACCGCGTCTTGCGTGCTTGAGGTGCTTGCGTTGTTTGAGGCTCCCTCGCCGTGAGCATTCCACAAGCCTTTTTGCAAGAGCTGCTGGCCCGGGTCGATATCGTTGAAGTCGTGGGGCGCCATGTGGCGCTCAAAAAGGGCGGCGCCAACTTTCTTGGTCTGTGCCCTTTTCACGACGAAAAATCGCCCTCCTTCACGGTCAGCCCGACGAAGCAGTTTTTTCACTGTTTCGGTTGTGGCAAGAGCGGCAGCGCGCTCGGCTTTTTGATGGAGCACACCGGCGCCGGCTTCATTGAGGCGGTGCAAGACCTGGCGCAGCAAGCCGGGCTGAGCGTGCCGCAAGATGAAGAAACCCCGGAACAAAGGGCGCAGGCGTCGGCCCTGCGGCGCCAGCGCAGCAGCCTCTCGGAGTTGCTGGAGCAGGCCGCGCAAGCCTACCAGCAGCAGCTCAAGGGGGCGCCGCAAGCGGTGGATTACCTCAAGCGCCGCGGCTTGAGTGGCCAAATTGCCAAACAGTATGGGATCGGCTACGCCCCCGGGCAGTGGCGCTTTTTGTCCACCGCAGTGGCCGATTATCAAAACCCGCTGCTGGTCGAGGCCGGGTTGGTGATCGAGGCCCATGCGGCCCATGAAGCGGGTGCCGATGCGGCCGCTGCGCCTGAATCGGGCAGCGGCTCGGGGCGCAGCGGCAAGCGCTACGACCGCTTCCGGGACCGCATCATGTTCCCGATCCGCAACGTCAAAGGCCAGTGCATCGGCTTTGGCGGCCGGGTGCTGGGAGCGGGCGAACCCAAATACCTGAACTCGCCCGAGACGCCCCTGTTTTCCAAGGGGCGCGAGCTCTACGGCCTGTTCGAGGCGCGCAGCGCCATCCGCCATGCCGGCTGCGTGCTGGTTACCGAAGGCTATATGGACGTGGTGGCGCTGGCCCAGCACGGCTTGGGCTATGCGGTGGCCACGCTGGGCACCGCCTGCACGCCGGAGCAGGTGCGGCTGCTGTTTCGCTTCAGCGACACGGTGGTGTTTGCCTTCGACGGCGACAGCGCCGGCCGACGCGCCGCCCGCAAGGCCCTGCCTGCTGCCCTGCCTTGGGTGGGCGACAGGCGCAGCGTCAAATTTCTTTTTTTGCCGCCCGAACACGACCCCGACAGCTACATTCGAGCCCACGGCGCGCAGGCCTTCGAGCAAGCGCTCGCGCAGGCCCTGCCCTTGAGCCGCTTTTTGCTCGATGTGGCCGCCGAGGGTTGCGCGCTCGATACGCCCGAAGGCCGGGCGCGCCTGGCCAGTCAGGCCGAGCCCCTTTGGAACGCGCTGCCCGAGGGCGCATTCAAACACCAGATGTTGCTGGAGCTGGCCGATCGGGTGGCCCTGGACGGGCGCGACCTGCTGGCGCTGTGGCAACCCAAGCCACCGCCTGCCTCCAGAGCGCCGCGCCGTGTGCCGGCACGGACCACTGCCGATCCAGCCCACCCCCGGGGCCCATCCAACCCGCCCTACCCGGCCACTGCTGCGGCTTCAGCGGCGGTCGATCTGGCTCCCCATGCACGGCCGCGCGACTTCGAGCCGCCGTCGGCGGGCGCACGCGGCAGCGCCATTGGGGCCGGCTTTGCCCCCTTGCGCGCCCAGCGCCCGCATCGCCGCACGCCGCGCGGTCTGCTCGGGCGCGCCGACCGGGTGGCGCGCATCGTGCTGGCCGCCTCGCAGGCCTGGGACTGGCTCAGCGCCGACGACCACCAACTGCTGGCCCAGCAACCGGCACCACACGGGGCGCTGTTTGCCTGGCTCGAGGGGCAGTGGCTCGAGCATGGCCCGCAGCCGTGGGCAGCGGTGCGCGAAGCGCTGCGCGGTCAAGCTTTCGAGGCGCTGGCGCTGGAATTGCACAGCGGCGGCATGGTGCTGGAACAAGCTGAGGCGCAAACGAACACGCCCGCCGAAGCCGTTGACCCCACCGACCCCTCCGGCGTGCGCAGCGAACTGCGCGAATTGCTGCGGCTGCTGCACATCGAGCGGCTGATGCAGCTCGAAAACGAATTGATCGCCCATGCCGAAACCGACGCCGGGCAAATGCAGCGCTACCGAGAGGTCACGGCTCAACGCAAAATCCTGCAAAACAGCAAGCCGTAGGGCCGTTCGTTAATCAGGTACAATGGTCAGTTAGCACAAGTGCGACAGCAGCACCTCCGAACCGGCCAACGCCCATGAACGGGCAACAGGGGCTCAAAGCCCCCGGCCACTGGTCCTCCAGCCCTCGCAAGGACTGCACCCCAAATGTTCGCCCTCCCAACTTGTGCCGCACTCCCCCAACGGGCTTGAGTGCCTTTCGCGTTGTCCTTGTCCGCCCCTATTCGTTCCTGTGTGCGCCGGCTGGCTCCATGCCGCCGCCGCCCCACCCATCGCTCGGGTTTTGGCCCGTGCAGAAAGCGCCGTTCGTGAGCTCGAAAAAACCGACCGCCAAAAGCCCAGCCAGTGCCCCCGTGCCCAGCGCAACCGCCGCCAGCCTAGAGCCGATTGCCGCGGCGGCGCCCACAGCCAGCAACCAGCCGGCCCGCAGCAGTGCGAGCAAGCCGGCGGCAGCGCCCCGGGCGACCAAGGCCGCCCCGGTGGCTGTGCCAGAGGCTGCCGCGGCCCCCGCCGAAGCGGTTGCAGCGGTGAGCAAGCGCGCACGCAAGCCCAAAGCCCCCAGCGCACAGGCCTCGCAAGCCATTGCGGCTGCGCCAGCGCTCAGGGACGAGGTTGACTTGATCGATTTGGAAGAGGACTTCAGCGTCGAGCCCGAATCGGGTGCAACGGAGTTGGCCTCTGATACGCCCGAGTTGGCCGAATCGGGTGAAAAAGCCAAGCCCTTGCGCATGAAAATCAGCAAGGCCAAAGAGCGCGCCCTGATGAAGGAGTTCGGGCTCGACGACACCGTGCTCACCGAAGAAGAAGCCAAGGCCCGGCGCGACCACCTCAAAGCCCTGATCAAGCTCGGCAAAACGCGCGGCTACCTCACGCACGGCGAGATCAACGACCACCTGCCCGACAAACTGGCCGAAGCCGAGACGCTGGAGGTGGTGGTTTCCCTGCTCAACGACATGGGCGTGGCGGTCTATGAGCAAACGCCCGATGCCGAAACGCTGCTGCTCTCCAACGCCGGCCCCACCTCGGCTACCGAAGAAGAAGCCGAAGAAGAGGCCGAAGCCGCGCTCTCGACCGTGGACAGCGAGTTTGGCCGCACCACCGACCCGGTGCGCATGTACATGCGCGAAATGGGCACGGTCGAGCTGCTCACGCGCGAAGGCGAGATCGAGATCGCCAAGCGCATCGAAGGCGGCTTGAACGAGATGATGGCCGCGATTTCGCAGTCGCCCGCCACCATCAACGAAATCATGACCATGGCCGACGAAATTCGCGCCGGCTCGGTGGTCATCTCCACCGTCGTCGATGGCTTTGCCGACGCCGACGCCGCCGACGACTACGTGGCCGAAGAAGACTTCGACGACTACGACGAAGCCAGCGACGACGACGGCAAAGGCGGCTCCAAGGCGGTGTCGCGCAAAATGGAAGAACTCAAGCGCGAGGCCTTGCTGCGCTTTGAAGCCCTGCGCGAGCTGTTCGATCAGTTGCGCCTCAGCTACGACCAGCACGGCTACGCCAGCCTGGCCTACCAGCAGGCGCAAGCGCAGCTGACCGACAAGCTGATGACGATCCGCTTCACCGCCAAGGCGATCGAAAAACTGTGCGACACGGTGCGCCAGCAAGTCGAGTCGGTGCGCAAAAAAGAGCGCGAGCTGCGCCGCATCATCGTCGACAAGTGCCGCATGCCGCAAGACAAGTTCGTGGCCGACTTCCCGCCCAACCTGCTCAACCGCCAGTGGGTGCAAAAGCAGGCCGCCGCCGGCAAGCCGTGGAGCGCTACCATGGGCCGCCACATTCCGCCCATCCAAGAACTGCAGCAGCAACTGATCGACCTGCAATCCAGCGTGGTGGTGCCGCTCGATCAGCTCAAGGCCATCCACAAGCGCATGAACGACGGCGAGCGCATGTCGCGCAACGCCAAAAAAGAGATGATCGAGGCCAACTTGCGGCTGGTCATCAGCATCGCCAAAAAATACACCAACCGCGGCCTGCAGTTCCTCGACCTCATCCAAGAGGGCAACATCGGCCTCATGAAGGCGGTGGACAAGTTTGAATACCGGCGCGGCTACAAGTTTTCCACCTACGCCACGTGGTGGATACGGCAGGCCATCACGCGCTCGATCGCCGACCAGGCGCGCACCATCCGGATTCCGGTGCACATGATCGAAACCATCAACAAGATGAACCGCCTCAGCCGCCAGCACCTGCAAGAGCACGGCTTCGAGCCCGACGCCTCGATGCTGGCCGAGAAGATGGAGATCCCGGAAGACAAAATCCGCAAGATCATGAAGATCGCCAAAGAGCCGATCTCCATGGAAACCCCGATCGGCGACGACGACGACTCGCACCTGGGCGACTTCATCGAAGACAGCGCCAACACCGCCCCGATCGACGCCGCCATGCAAGCGGGCTTGCGCGAAGTGGTCAAAGACATCCTCGACACCCTGACACCGCGCGAAGCCAAGGTGCTGCGCATGCGCTACGGCATCGAAATGTCCACCGACCACACCCTCGAAGAAGTGGGCAAGCAGTTCGACGTCACGCGCGAGCGCATCCGCCAGATCGAAAACAAGGCGGTGCGCAAACTCAAGCACCCGAGCCGCTCCGACAAGCTGCGCAGCTTCATGGATACGCTCTAAGTTTTCACTCCAGCCGGAAGCGGCGCACCACCTCCGAGAGCTGGCGCGCCTGATCGCTCATGGCGCTGGCGGCCGCCGCGCTTTGCTCGACCAGCGCCGCGTTTTGCTGCGTCATCTGATCGAGCTGGCTGACTGCGGCGTTGATCTGCGCCACGCCTTCGGCCTGCTCGCCCGAGGCGCTCGATATTTCGGCCACCACATCGCGCACGCGCTCGACCTGTTCGACGATGGCCTGGATCGATTCACCCGCTTGGTTCACCAGACCCACGCCCGCCCCGACCCGATCGACGCTGTTGTTGATCAACACCTTGATCTCTTTGGCCGCTTCGGCGCTGCGCCCAGCCAGCGAGCGCACTTCGGAGGCCACGACCGCAAAACCGCGCCCGGCTTCACCCGCCCGCGCTGCCTCGACTGCGGCGTTGAGCGCCAAGATATTGGTCTGAAACGCGATGCCGTCGATGACGGAGATGATTTCGCTGATTTTTTTCGACGCTTGCTGGATCTCGCTCATGGTATGCACCACGCTGCCCACCACCTCGCGCCCCTGTTGTGCACTCTGGCCGGCGGTGCGGGCCAGCTCGCTGGCGGTGCGCGCTGAAGCGGCCGAGTGCCCGATGGCGTCCGACATGCTCTCCATGCTGGCGGCGGTCTGCTCCAGGTTGCTGGCGCTTTGTTCGGTGCGCTCACTCAGGTTCTGGTTGCCCGCCGCAATTTCCTGTGCCACCGCCGTGATGCCGTCGGTGCCGTGGCGCACGTCGGCCACCACCTGGGCAATCTGATCGCGCATGGCGTTCAGGGTGCGGCTCATCTGGCCGAACTCATCGCCGCGCTCGATCGACAAACGCGCACCGATGTTGCCATCGGCCATCTGCTGCGCAAAGACCATGACATCGTTCAGCGGCGCCCGTATGCTGCGAATCAGCACCGCTGCACCCCCCAAAATAAACAGGATCAGCACCCCCAGCATGGCGCTGGACCTGAGGATATTGGCGTTGCGGTATTCGGCAAACACCGCCTGCGACTGCTGCAACTGGGTGGCTTGCAGCGCCGCAAATTCGCGCAGGCTGCTCATGTAGGGTGCAATACCGGGGTTGAACTGTTGGGCGATTTCTTGCATCGCCCCTGCCGCGTTGCCCTGCTCGCGCAGCGCCCTTGCCCGTGCCAGCGAATCCAGCACCGCCTGGCGCTGCGCCGCAATGCGCTGCATCAGTTCGCGCTCGGGCGCGCTGGTGGCGAGCTCGGCGAGCCGGGTTTGCACCTCGTTAATCTGGCGCACCGTCTGGGGTATGAGCTCCCGGTACAGGGTTTCGAGTTCGGGGTTGGCCGAAATGAAAGTGGCTTGCACCCGCGTCACGTTGGTTTCCACCAGCCCGGCCCAGAGCGTGGCCAGTTGCAGCTTTTCGCTCTTTTGCGCCAGCACGGCCTCCGATTGAGCTGTGATGGCGCGCGACTGCGTGGATGTGACAAGGACCAAGCCGAGCAATCCAAACATCAGCAACACCACACCCAGCCACAACTTTGCCCCTACGCTCAGACCAGCGTATCTTGATGGCGCTTGCAAGCTATGTTCCATACCGTTTCCCAACTTTCGTTTCTAAACATCCGTGTGGGCATCAAAGCCCAAATGCTGCCCAAATGCACGCAAAGTGCGTAAGCAGTGCGTAAGCGGGGCGCATATTAACTCAAAGTCAGCGTTTGCACCGGGCTGGCAAGCAGACTCCCTCTACGCAAAATGCTATTATGAGCCGCTAAATCGCTTTTTGCGCGTGTTGTTGGCACATGCACGCAGTGCACCATCCAGCACCTCCGCATCGGCGCCACTACATGCTGCCCCTAAACCCGCACCATCAGCTTCAACGATTGCATACATGACCGGCAAACCCTTGCAAGACCCGGCCGACATCTTCGTCTTTGCCGATGACCGCCCTGTGACGCCCCAAGACCTCACGCCGCCTAGCAAGCCTTGGCGCGTGCTGGTGGTCGATGACGACCCCGACGTGCACATCAGCACCGCCTTTGCGCTCGACCTCACCTGGACGTTGGAGCGCCCGATCGAGCTGCTGCGGGCCGAATCCGCAGCCCAAGCGCGCCAGATCTTGGCCGAAAACGCCGACATCGCCGTGGTCTTGCTCGACGTGGTGATGGAAACCGCCGACGCCGGCTTGTTGCTGGTGGACTACATCCGGCGCGAGCTCGGCCTGAGCGCCACGCGCATCGTGCTGCGCACCGGCCAGCCCGGCTACGCCCCCGAGCACGAGACCTTGGCGCGCTACGACATCAACGACTACCGCTCCAAGTCCGAACTCACGCAGCACAAACTCGTCTCCACCCTGATGGCGGCGGTGCGCGCCTACGAGCAGGTGCGAACCATTGAAGCCAGCCGGCGCGGCCTGCAGCAGATCGTGCTCAGCTCGGCCGAGCTGATGCAATTGAGCGGTTTGCAGCGCTTTGCCGACGGCGTGCTGACGCAGGTGGCGGCCTTGCTGGGCGTGTCGCCGCACGGCTTGGTTTGCGCCCAAGGCCCGGCCCCGGGCGGCCCCTACACGGTGCTGGCCGCCGCCGGCCCTTTCGTGGCCCTAATCAACCAGCCGCTCGATGCGCTCAATGGCCACCCAGCCTTGGCGCATCTGCGACGGGCCCTGAAAAACCAGTGCAGCCAGTGGGGGGCCACCGAAACCGTGCTCTACGTGGGCAGCGAGCGCGGTTTGGACATGGCGATTTATCTGCCCACCCCGCTTCCACACGACGAAATCACGCGCCAACTGCTCGACGTGCTGTGCGTCAATCTCAGCGCCTGCCTGCGCAACCTCGACCTCGTGCAGCGCCTGCAACTGGTGGCCTACCAAGATCCGCTGCTGGGTATTGCGAACCGGGCCAGCTTGATCGAACGCATCGAGCGCACCGAGCACGGCAGCCATGCACTGCACCGCCTCATTTTGGCCGACATCGACGACTTCAACGGCATCAACGAGCTCATGGGGCACCCTTTTGGCGACCGGGTGCTGCAGGCCGTGGCGCAGCGTCTGCTCGATTGCCTGCCGGCAGCCGTCACGGTGGCGCGCGTCTCGGGCAATGCCTTCGGCCTGTTTGGAGCCAACGAAGCGCTGCAAGCCGATCGGGTTCAACGAGCCCTCGAAGCGCCCCTGAGCGTGGCTGGCCAGCCCTTCAAGGTGCGGCTTTCCATGGGTTGTTGTGAAGAGGCAGACCTGAGCCCATCGGGCGCCGATGCGCTCAAAAACGCCTCCATCGCGCTCAAGCACGCCAAGCTGCAGCACCGGGGTGCCTTGGTCTGCTTCGACGCCGACATGGCGCAGCGCTCGCGCCACCACGCCGAGCTGCTGGAGCGCCTCACCGCCGCCTTCAACGACAAGCAGTTGTTCCTCGTCTATCAGCCGCAAATCGACCTCGAGTCGGGCGCCGTAATCGGCCTCGAAGCCCTGCTGCGCTGGCGCCGCGAAGACGGCCAAATGGTGCCGCCCGACCGTTTTATCCCGGTGGCTGAACAGTCGGGTCTGATCGACAGCTTGGGGTTGTGGGTCTTTAAAACCGCCTGCCACGATATGCAGCGCCTGATTGCAGCCGGCTTGGCCCCCAAGCTGATGGCAGTCAACGTGTCGGTGGCGCAGTTCAAGAACCCCGCCTTTGTGGGTCAGATCGAACAGGCTTTGCTCGATTCGGGCCTGGCGGCGAACCGGGTCGAGCTCGAGATCACCGAATCGGTGGCGGCGCTTGGGCACGGCGTGGTCGAGCCCCTGCTGCAGCGCTTGCGCCGGCTGGGGTTTTCGGTGGCCATTGACGATTTTGGCACCGGCTATTCTTCGCTGGCCTATCTGGAGCGGCTGCCGCTGGACCGCATCAAGATCGACCGCGAGTTTGTGAGCCAGTTGCAGCAGGGCCAAGAAGCGCGCATCGCGGCCCTGATCGCCCAGCTGGGTGCCAAACTCGGGCTGCGCGTGCTGGCCGAAGGCATCGAAGACGCGGCGGTGTGGCGCAAACTGCAGGCCATCGGCTGCCACGAGGGGCAAGGCTTTCACATCGCCAAGCCCATGCCTTTTGATGATCTGCCAGCATGGTTGCGCGAGTGGAACACCCGTGCACACGGCTAAACCAGCGTGCCCCCCTAATGCAACCCACAAAGCCAGCATGAGCACCGCCAATCCGACGCGCCGCCGCTTGCTGCTGCGCGCGGCCGCTTGGCCCATAGGGAGTGCCCTTGCGGCAGCCGGCTTATCGGCTTGTGCGCAGCAGACTCCGGTTCGGCTGGCCGTGCTGGGAGGGCTCACAGGGCCTGTCAGCGATTTGGGTCTGGCCATGCGTGATGGTGTGTTGCTGGCAGTCGAGCTTGCACGCGCGGCCGGGCGGGCGGTTGAGCTGCTGGAATTTGACGATGCACAAAACCCCAACAAGCTGCCCGAGGTGGCGCTGCGCATGGCCAGCGCGCAGGTGGCTGCCGTGGTTGGGCCGGTAACCAGCAACATTGCACAAGCCTGGATCCCCTTGGCGCAGCAGCATGGATTGCTCACGGTGTCGCCAGCCGCGACCAGCGACGATTTCAGCGGCCTAGATGACCAGTTTTTCCGCGTCAGCGCCAGCACGAGTGAGTACGCCACGCAAAGCGCTGCTTTCGCAGTGCAGCGGCGCGGCTGGCGCCGGCTGGCACTGATCCGCGACGACTCCAACGCCGTTTTCACGCGCAGTTGGGCCGATTTTTTTGCAACCCAAGCACGCAGCTTGGGGGCCACGGTGGCCGAACCGGTGCCGTACCGCGGACCGCTAACACCACTGCAAGCGCAAACCGTGCTGCAGCAAGCCCTTGAGCAGCAGCCCGAGGTGCTGGTGTTGGTCGCCAACGCCAATGACGCGGCCTTGCTGGCTCAACTGGCGCGGCAGCTCCAGCCAGCCACAGCGCTCTTTGCCGCCGAATGGGCCTCATCGAGGCAGCTCATCGTGCGTGGCGGACGCGCCGTGGAGGGCATGTTGGTCGCGCAATTTGTCGATCGCAACAACCGCTCTGAAAGCTACCTGCTGTTTTTGCAACGTTTTGAGCAGCGCTTTCGGCGCTCCCCCGAGTTTGCCGAAGTCGTGGCCTACGACGCCGCCCAAGTTCTGCTGCACGGATTGGCGCAGCAGGCGCCGGACGAAACCCTCAAAGCCACGCTGCTGCGCGTGCGCACCTTCCCCGGCTTGCAAGACGCCATCACCTTTGACGATTATGGCGACAGCCAACGCCCCATGGTGATGAGCGAAATCCGCAATGGCCGTTTCATCACCCTTGGCGCATGAAAGTGGTGCGCACGCTGTCGATCCGCCGCCTGCTGGTGGGCCAGTTCGCGCTGGTGCTGGTGTTGGCGATTGCCTTGGTGGTGGTGATGATGGTGGCGTGGCGCCTGCCCCTGGCCCGTGAACAGCAGCGCCACGAGCAGCAGCGCATGGCCGCCGTGGTGGCGCAGCAGGTGCAGGGGCGGCTCGATGTCACCGAGTTGCTCACGGCCATGTTGAGAGGTGCCCACCCCGCCGGGCCGATCGAGGGCGGATTGGTCCACCCCCAAGTGCGCCGGTTTGCGCAGCAACTGGCCGATCAGGCCATCACGTTTCAGGCCATTTACTGGGTCGGTCCAGACGGTTTGGTGATCGATTTCGTGCTTCCCTTCAGCCTTGACGAACCCGCTGTCATGGCCCGGGTGGGGGCCGACCTGAGCAATCTGCCGGTTTTGCGCTTGGCGGCCCAAGGTCAACATCCGGTTTGGAGCGACCAGTACCTCTCACCTCTGATGGGGCTGCCGGTGGTGGCACTGGCACTGCCGTTGCCCAATGGTTTCATGATCGCCGAAGTCTCGGTGCAAGAATTGGTGGCCGCCACCGCCGACTGGGGCGCGCACGGCGATCTGCTGGTGTTGCTCACCGATGGCACGGGCGAGTTGCTCGGCTCACCCGACCCGCTCGACCCGCTGCACCGGCGCAACATCGCCAACCTAGCGCCGATCGCCCACGCCCTCGGCGGGACGCAGGCGCACGGTCGCATCGATCACTTGGGCGAAACCTTCGAGGGCTATGCCCTGCGCATCGACCGCCTAGGATGGGTGGCTTTCACGGGCCAGCCGCTGCTGCTGGCTCGCACCGGCGAACGGGCGGCCATCGTCGTCACCGGGCTGACGGTGTTGTTTGCAATTGGCTTTGGCTTGCTGCTCAACCTGCTCGTGTCCACGCTCATTGGGCGCCATTTGAAACGCAGCGTGGCCTATTCCGACGCCGTGGCGCGCGGCGACTACGACGCGGCACCGCCCCACAGCCGCATCACCGAAGTGCAACGCCTCGAGCACAGCCTGAGCCGCATGGCGCAGGAAATCCGCCGCCGCGAGCAGCAGTTGCGCGCCATCATCGACCTGGGCCCCACGGTGGCGGTGCAAATTTACGACCGCCACAGCCGCGTCCTCGACTGGAACCCAGCCACAGAACGCATACTGGGCTACAGCCGCGAGCAAGCGCTGGGCAAGCGGCCTTGCGATTTGTACTACGATGCCCAGCAGCAGGCCGACTTTGAGGCCATCTTGGCGCGCATTGCCGAAACCGGCGTGCCCTTTGGCCCGTTCGAAGGCGCGCTGCGCGGTGCCGATGGCAATCTGCGCTGGATTTACTCCACCACGTTTTCGATTCCTGGGCCACAGGAAGGCGAGCTGCAGTTCGTCTGCATGGACATTGACATCAGCGAAATCAAAAGGCTGGAAGCCGAGCTGCGCAGCCTCAACAGCGAGCTCGAAGACCGGGTGCAGCAGCGCACCCAGAGCCTCGAACAGGCCAATAACGAACTGCAACGCACCCTGAACGAACTGCGCTCCACCCAAGACCGGTTGGTCCAAGCCGACAAACTGGCCGCCTTGGGCAGCCTGGTGGCCGGGGTGGCGCACGAACTCAACACCCCGATCGGCAACGCCCTGATGGCGACGAGCACGCTACAAGAGAGCCTGCGTCAGTTCCGCGAGCGCCTGCAGCAGGGGCTGCGGCGCAGCGAGCTCGACGCCTTTGTGCAACAAGTGGGCACGGCCGACGACATCGCCACGCGCAACCTCGAGCGCGCCGCCGAGCTCATCAGCAGCTTCAAGCAGGTGGCGGTGGACCAGACCAGCTCGCAGCGGCGCCGCTTCGAACTGGCCGAGGTGGTGCACGAAATTTTGCTCACGCTGCAGCCGGTGCTCAAGCGCAGCCCGTTTGCGGTTGAAGTGCAGGTGCCTAGCGGCATCTGGCTTGACAGCTACCCCGGCCCGCTCGGGCAGGTGTTGGCCAATCTGATCCAGAACGCCTTGCTGCATGGGCTGCAGGGTCGACCCAGCGGTTGCGTGCGCATCGATGCCGCCGTTGAAGGCGAGCACCTGCGACTCAGCGTGAGCGACGACGGCAAGGGTATTTCCCAGCACCTGCAAGACCGCGTGTTCGAGCCCTTCTTCACCACCCGGCTGGGTCAAGGCGGTAGCGGGCTGGGCCTGCACATCGTGCACAACCTCGTGACCGGGGTGCTGGGGGGGCGCATCGCGCTCCAGAGCAACCCGGGCCATGGGGCGCGCTTCACCATCCAGTGCCCGCTGTTGGCCCCGCGCGAGGCTGCCCCGGTCAGCGACAACCCCGAGCCCGCCGCTTGATCAGGCCAGGCACTCCAGCGCCAGCACCCCGGTGGCGGTGTTGGAGATCGGGATGTGGTAGTTGCCGTGCACCTTGCGCACCCCGGCCCCGCCGCGTGTCAGGGCGGCGCGCATGGCCAGCCACATCAGCAGCTCCACGCCCTGGGTGCCGGCGCGCTCGACCAGCTCCAGATCGCTGAACTGGGTCGCCCACTCGGGGTTGGAAACCATGCTCTCGAGGAACTGCTGGTCGAAAGCTTTGTTGATGAAGCCGGCGCGCTCGCCCTCGAGCTGGTGGCTTAAGCCCCCGGTGGCCATGACCAGCACCCGTTTGTCGCTCTCCCAAGCGGCGATGGCCTCGCCCACGGCCCGGCCGAGCTGATAGACGCGCCGCGCCGTGGGCAGCGGAAACTGCACCGTGTTGATGTCGATCGGCACGATCTGCACCGGAGCCACCTCGTGCGTGGGCCAAAACAGCTTCAACGGCAGCGAACAGGCGTGATCGACCAGCATCTCCTGGCAAGTCACAATATCAAACTCGCTCGCCACCAGGTGCCGGATGATCTGCCACGAAAGCTCCGGGCAGCCCGCCAGCGGCGGCAGCGTGGGGATGCCCCAGCCTTCGTCGGCGTTGCGGTACTCGGCCGCGGCCCCGACGGCAAAGGTCGGCATTTTGTCGAGGAAAAAGTTGAGCCCGTGGTCGTTGTAGAACACCACCACCACCTCGGGGCGCACCTGTTCCAGCCAGCGGTGGATGGGGGGAAAGCCGTCGAAAAAGGGCTTCCAATACGGCTCTTGCTGCCAGCCTTTGGCAATTGCGTTGCCGATGGCGGGTATGTGCGAGGTGGCCAAGCCACCGAGTAGGGTTGCCATGATGGGGTTTCCTTGGGACGACGCAGAGGATGGGTGGGTTGCCGGCGCGGGTGGGGGGGTTAGCGCGCAGCCGCTGGCCAGTCAGGCTGTTGGTTGGCCGCTGCCAGTTTGGCCATGAATTCGGGCTTGCTGACACCGGTCTGCTGGGCCCCGATGTCTTGCATATTGAGGCCGAAAATGCCGGCAAACTTGGCCAGATAGTAGGCGTTGCCACCGGCTTGCAGCAGCGCCAGCACCTGCTTGGAGCGCACCGCCTCGGCCTGCTGCGGGTTCAGGCCGTACTGGGCCATGTAGCCTTCGGGGTCGGCCACGAAAGCCTCGCGATTTTCCTTGTCGTTGAAAGAAAAACACATTTTGTTGAGGGCGTAGCCTTTTTGGGCCATGCTGCCGTCAAACGGGGTGGTGCCGGGGATGTCGTGGGTGTCGCTCACGGGGCTGCTCATGCTTGGGTCTCCTGATGGGGTCGGGTGGCGCGCTTGAAATGCATACAGTGGCGCCAGTGTGGCGCATGAATTGACTTCGATCAAGCAATCGGTCATCATGCAACCCATGAATGATTTAGATTGGTCAGCGCTCGATGCGCGCCTGCTGCGCGTGTTGGTGGCGGTGGCTCAAAGCGGCTCGGTCACGGCCGCTGCCCAGCGCTTGGGGGTGACGCAGTCGGCGGTGAGCCACCAGCTCGATCGGCTGCGCGCCATCGTGGGCGACCCGTTGTTTGTCAAGTCCGGGCGCGGCATCGTGGCCACGGCGCGCACCGAAGCCTTGCTGGCACCGGCGCAGGCCTTGCTGCAGGAAATGGAGCGCTTTGCCCAGCGCGAGCGCTTCGATCCGGCCCAGTGGGAGGCCCGCCTCACCCTGGCGGCCAACGATTTGCAGCGCGACCTGCTGCTGCCGCCGCTGCTTCAGCGCCTGCAGCAACTGGCGCCCAAGGTGCAACTGCGCGTCATCCCCTCGGGCATTCCGAGCCTGGAGCTGCTGCGCCAGCAACAGTGCCAGCTCGTGCTCAGCCCGCGCCCGCCCGATGGCACCGACATCGTGCAAAAGCGCCTGTTCGAAGACGCCTACCGGGTGTTTTACGACCCCGCCCAGCGCGCCGCCCCGCGCGACCTGGACGAATATCTGGCCGCCGAGCACGCCACCGTGGTCTATGAGCCGAACCGGCCGCTGGACCTGGACCAGTGGCTGCTTGGGCGCGGCGTGCAGCGGCGCTTTCGGGTGCTGGTGTCGGGTTTTGCCGGCTTGGCTTCGTTTCTGCCCGGCAGCCGCTTGCTGGCCACGGCCCCGGGCTTGCTGCAGCGCCACCTGCTGCGCGGTCTGGCCAGCGCCACCCCGCCCCTGCCCTGCCCGCCGCTGCCCATGTACCTGGTCTGGCACCTGCGGCACCAGCACGACCCGGCACAGCGTTGGCTGCGCGAGCAAATCGAGGCGCTGCTGCCAGCCGTGCTCAGCCCGCCGTTGGGGGCTGGCCCGCCTGCTGCTGCGCCAGCCGGTACTGCTGCGGGCTCAGGCCGGTGCGGCGCTTGAAGAAGCGGGAAAAATAGGCCGGGTCTTCGAATCCGAGTTCGAGCGCCAGACTGGCCGCCGGCGCCGCAATGTAGATCAGGCGCCGGCAGGCTTCGCGGGTCAGGCGCTCGTGCACCAGCTCCAGTGCGCTGCGCCCGCTGGCGCTGCGCGTGAGGCGGTTTAGGCGCTGCAAGGAAAGCCCCAGTCGCTCGCCGTAGCGCTGCAGCGGCCAGTGCTCCAAAAAGTGCTGCTCGACCAGCCACAAAAAACGGGTGTAGAGGGCCTGGTGCCGGTGCGCCCGCTCGCCCACGGCGGCGGCCTGGCGCTGCAGCGCGCTGGCCTGTGCCAGCCGCCAGACCAGCGCCCGCGCCAGCCAGCCCAACACCGGCGCGGCGCCCGCGCCGGCGGGCCTTTGAAACTCGTGCGCGAGCTCCCGGAACAAGGTGTCGAGCCGCTGCGCCGCGTCGTCGTCGGGCAAAAAGTGCAACAGGCGCGGGGCCGTGAACAGCTCTTGAAAGGCCGCCCCGAGCGCGCCCGTCTCGCCCTCGAGCAGCCAGCGTGCGCTCAGCGTGAGCACCCGGCCATCGGTCTCGGGGGCAAAGCGAAAGCCGTGCACCACGGTGGGCGGCAGCACGATCGCCGCCGGGGCCTGCACCTCGGCGCGGTGCTCATCGAGCAGCACCTCGGCTTGGCCGCGCCACAGCCACAGCACCTGGTACAGGCCTTGGTGTGTATGCGGCTGAATCTCCCAGTGATAGAGGCGGCTGCGCGACTGCACTTCTTCGATGTGCAGCAGCTCGTGCCCCGGCACCGCGGCCTCGCCATAGAGCGCAAAACTGGGGATGTGGGTGCCACCACCCCACAGCAGGCTGGCGGACACGGCCCGGTTGCCAGCAGCGCCCGGCCTAGGTTCAGCGCCCGGTGCGCCCCGTGCATTTGGCGAGCCTTGCGGCCAAGACGTAAAAGGGCGATTGCTCATGGCCGTATTTTGATCCAAAAGTACCAGCAATCGCTGCGATTTTTGCACGCCACTCCAGCCTGCCCGGCCCTACAGTTCCATCCTGAGCCCGCTGGCCGCACAGCCGCAGCCCACACTGCGCGCCCCGAGCGCCCCAGAGCGCCCCACAAAACCGGAGACCCGCCATGACCCCCTTCCAGTTCGACCCCTACGCACCGGCCGTCGATGCCGACCCCTTCCCCTACCACCACCGCCTGCGCGAGGAATTTCCCTGCTTTTGGAGCGAGCAGGCGCAGATGTGGGTGCTGTCACGCTACGCCGACATCGTCAGCGCGCTCAACGACTGGCAGACCTACTCCAGCGCCAGCGGCAACCTGATGACCGAACTGCCCGGCCGCGCCGGTGCCACCCTGGGCAGCTCGGATCCACCCCGGCACGACCGCCTGCGCGCGCTGGTGCAGCACGCCTTCATGAAGCGCAACCTGCTGGCGCTCGAAGAGCCGATCCGCGCGGTGGCGCAGCAGGTGTTTGGCCAACTGCAGGGCGTAGATCAGTTTGATTTCAAAGACGTGTCGTCGCAGTTCACGGTCAAGGTGCTGATGACTGCGCTCGGCCTGCCGATGGGCGATGAAGCGCTGGTGGCCGAGCACGAGGTGCGCGACCACGCGGTGCTGATGGTGCAAAGCGACGCCCGCACCCGCGCCAAGGGCCCCGAGCACATCGCCGCCTACCAGTGGATGCAAAACTACGCCGCGCAAGTGATCGCGCTGCGCCGCGCCGAGCCGCGCAACGACCTGATTAGCCACTTTGCCATGGCCGAAATCGACGGCGACCGCCTCGACGAGCGCGAGGTGCTGCTCACCACCACCACCCTGATCATGGCCGGGGTCGAATCGCTGGGCGGCTTCATGATGATGCTGGCCTACAACCTGGCCAGTTTTGACGCAGCGCGCCGCGCCGTGGTTGCCGACCCCGCGCTGCTGCCCGACGCGATCGAAGAAAGCCTGCGCTACAACACCTCGGCGCAGCGCTTTCGCCGCCGCCTGATGTGCGACGTGACGCTGCACGGCCAAACCATGCGCCAAGGCGATTTCGTCTGCCTGGCCTACGGCAGCGGCAACCGCGACCCACGTCAGTTCCCCCAGCCCGACCGCTACGACCTGGCGCGCAAACCGCGTGGCCACCTCGGCTTTGGCGGCGGCGTGCACGCCTGCCTAGGCACCGCGATTGCGCGGCTGGCGCTCAAAATCGCCTTCGAAGAATTCCACCGCGTGGTGCCCGAGTACCATCGGGTGGCCGATCAACTGCCTTGGATGCCCTCGTCCACCTTTCGCAGCCCGCTGGTGCTCGAACTGGCCGTTGGCTGAAACCGCCCCGTTATTTATTTGGATGCACCTGCATGGCACAAATCACCTACATCGAAGCCCACGGCCACGCCACCACGGTCGATCTGCCCGAGGGCTGGAACCTGATGCAAGGCGCCATCGCCAACGGCATCGAAGGCATACTGGGCGAATGCGGTGGCTCCTGCGCCTGCGCCACCTGCCACTGCTACGTCGATGAAAGCCGCCTGCCCGAACTGGCCGCGCCCAGCCAGACCGAGCTCGACATGCTCGAACACGTGGCCGCCGAGCGCCGCCCCAACAGCCGCCTGGCCTGCCAGCTCAAGTCCACGGCGCGGCTCGACGGCCTGATCCTGCATCTGCCGGCCACGCAAGAATAAGCGACCAGCCCCACAGGACGCACCATGATCCCACCCCGCCTGCTCGAACCCAGCCCCAGCCCAGGCCCGCAACCCGAGGCCGGCGTTTTGATCGTCGGTGCCGGGCAGGCCGGCGTGCAGACCGCCGAGGCGCTGCGCAGCGGCGGCTACAGCGGCCCCATCACCCTGTTGGGCGAAGAGCCGCACGCGCCCTACCACCGCCCGCCCCTGTCCAAAGCCTGGCTGTGTGGCGAGCTGCAAGCAGCCCAGTTGCTGATGCGCGCCCCCGAAGCGCTGGCGCGCAAGGGCATCGAGCTGCGCCTGGGCGTGCGCGTGCAAGCCATCGACCGGGCGCAGCGCCGCCTGCACTTGGCCGACGGCAGCGCCCTGCCCTACGCCGCGCTGGTGCTGGCCACCGGGGCCAGCCCGCGCACGCTGGCGCTGCCAGGCGCCCAAGCCGCCGGCGTGCTCACCCTGCGCGGGCTTGACGACGCCAGCGCCTTGGCGGCCCACTTGGCCGACTGCCAGCGTCGCCAGCAGCCCCTGCTGGTGATCGGCGGCGGCTTCATCGGGCTCGAAGTGGCGGCCAGCGCACGCAAGCTCGGGCTCGAAGTCACCGTGCTCGAAGCCGCGCCGCGGCTGCTGGGCCGCGTGCTGGCCCCGGCCTTGTCGGACTGGTTTTCCGATCTGCACCGCCGCCATGGGGTGCAAGTGCGGCTAGGCGCGCAACTGGCTGCGCTCGAAACCGGCCCCGACGGGCAGGTGTGCGGTGCCCGCTTGGCCGACGGCAGCTTTTGCCCCGGCGCTGCGGTGCTGGTCGGCATTGGGGTGCAAGCCAAGGACGCGCTGGCCCAAGCCGCCGGGCTGGCGTGCGAGCGCGGCATCGTGGTCGATGCCTGCGGGCGCAGCAGCGACGCACAGATCTACGCCGCCGGCGACTGCACCGCCCGGCGCCTGCCCGACGGCACCCTGTTGCGGCTGGAATCGGTGCACAACGCCACCGAACAGGCCAAGAGCGTGGCCGCCGCCATCCTCGGGCAAGAGCGCCCCTTCACCGCCACGCCCTGGTTCTGGAGCGAGCAGTACGACAAAAAACTGCAAATGGCGGGCCTGAGCGCCGGCGCCGACCAGTGGGCGCTGCGCGGCACCCTAGATGCCGCCGCCTTCAGCCTGTACCACTTCCAAGGCGCACGCTTGCTGGCAGTGGACAGCGTCAACGCCACCCGCGAGCACCTGCAGGCGCGCAAGCTGCTCGACGCCGGCGTTTCACCCACCCCGGAACAAGCCGCCGACCCCGGCTTCGACCTAGGTAGCCTGCTGCCTGCGGGCTGAAGCCGCCTGCCCGGCTCAGCGGTCAGCCTCAGTCGTTGCGCTGCGTTCCCAAGGCGCGCCTGATTTTCTGGTCGGTCTTGTACTGGCTCAGCGCGTACACCGACCAGATCGCCGCCGGAATCCAGCCGATGATGGTGATTTGCAAAAACAGGCAAAACAAACCGGCAAACGGCCGTCCGATGGTGAAAAACTGCAACCAAGGCAAAAATATTGCCAGCAAAAGACGCATGAGGGTTCCTACTTGGTAAACCGGGGCTGTTGATCCATGGGGCGCTTGCAACAGCCGCCCACCCCCCGCGGCCCTATTCTGCCACTGCAATGGTTCTAGTGCCAAAGAGCCGCGCTTGCCCGGCCCCATGCACAACGGACAGCCCAGCCCACTTTCACGAAAGCTTCATCAGCCAGTCGCCCGGCTTTCACAAGCGGCTGGCACAGTGGGCAGTGGACCACCATCCCATCCACCCACCACGCATCCATCCGCCCATGAAACCCTCGTTCTGCGTTGCTGCCGCCCTGTCGCTGGGGCTGCTCTGTGCCCCGGCCATGGCCCAGACCGAATTTCCGGCCCGCCTAGCAGGCCATGCCATTTTGCCCGCGCTCACCCTGGTTGCGGCCCCGGCCGGCGCGCCCGCCGACCTGCAGGTGAGCGGCAAGTTCACCACCGCGCAGCGCGCCGACGCCATCGCCAGCATCGAGGGCCGCTCGGGTGGCCGCCCAACCGGCATTCAAGTGCCCTTTCGCGGCCAGCCCATGCAGGGGCATTCGGGCATTTTGCACAACGCCGACGGCAGCTTTTGGCTGCTGACCGACAACGGAGCCGGCAACCGCGCCAACTCGCCCGACTTCATGCTGCACCTGAGCCGCTACCGCATCAACTTCCAGACCAACCGCTGGGAACGGCTCGAAACCGTGTTCCTGCACGACCCCGATCGGCGCGTGCCCTTTCGCATCATCCACGAAGGCACGCCGCAGCGCTTCCTGACCGGCTCCGACTTTGACCCCGAAGGTGTGCAGATCGCGGGCGGGCATTTCTGGATCGGTGACGAGTTCGGCCCCTACCTAATCAAGGTGGACCTGCAAGGCCGCGTGCGTGGCGTGTTCGAAACCCAGGTGGATGGCCGCACCGTGGTCTCGCCCGACCACCCCTCGGTGCGCACGCCCGCCATTCCGGGCGGCGAAGTGGCCTTCCAAGTGCGCCGCTCGCGTGGTTTTGAGGGCCTGGCCGCTTCGCCCGATGGCAGCCGCCTGTTTGCCATGCTCGAAGGCCCGCTCTGGGACGCCAGCACCCGCGCCTTCGAACAACGCGATGGCCGCGCCTTTTTGCGCGTGCTCGAGTTCGATGTGCAAACCGAGCGCTGGACTGGCCGCCAGTGGCGCTACACGCTCGAAGGCGAAAACCACGCCATTGGCGACTTCAACTTCATCGACAGCACCACCGCCCTCGTGATCGAGCGCGACAACGGCGAAGGCACCGCCGACCGCGCCTGCCCGGCGGGCCAGCGCCGCACCGACTGCTTCCACGACATCGCCCGCTTCAAGCGCGTTTACAAAATCGAGCTGAGCGAGGCCAACGTCAACGACGCGGTGCGCAAGATCGGCTTCATTGACCTGATGCGCATCCAAGACCCGAACCGGCGCGCGCGGGTGCCGCTCAACGACGGCGTGCTGACCTTTCCCTTCTTCACCATCGAAAACGTCGATGTGGTCGATGCGCGCCACATCGTGGTGGGCAACGACAACAACCTGCCCTTCTCCAGCAGCCGCCACCCCAACCGCGCCGACGACAACGAACTGGTGCTGCTCGACGTGAGCGAGCTGCTGGCGGCGCGCTGAGTGTGCGCTGAATGTGCTGCGCCGCCGGCCTAGAAGAGGGGCACGGACCGCGCACCAGACGGCGGCGCGGCGCCCAAGCGCACCAGCTCCAGCAGATCGCTGATGTAGGGCACGGCTTGGTCTGCGCTGCGCAGCCCTAGGTGGATGTGCTTGTGTATGCCACGGGCACCCAGCCGCACGGCCACGATAGGCAGGCGGTTGCGGTGCGCCTGCACCACCCAAAGCGGCAGCGCCGTCACGCCGCGCCCACTGGCCACCAGTTGCAACAGCACCTCGGTGTTTTCTACCGTTTTGTGTAAGCGCGGCGCCACCCCGGCTGGAGTCAAAAACTGATTGAACACATCGAGCCGCTCGGGCGGCACGGGGTAGGTTAGCAGCACCTCGCCCCCCAAGTGCTCGGGCTGCACCTGCTCCTGCGCGGCCAATGGGTGTTCCTGCGCCAGCACCAGCACCTGCTCGTAGGCGTACACCGGCTCAAAATGCAGGCCCGGTTTGTGGTGCGGATCGGGTGTGACGAGCACGTCGATGTCGTGGGCAAACAAGGCCCCAATACCGCCGAACTCAAACTTTTGTTTCACATCCAAGTCCACATCGGGCCAACGTGCTAGGTACGGGGCCACGTGCTGCAACAGCCACAAATAGCAGGGGTGACACTCCATGCCGATGCGCAAGCTGCCGCGCTCGCCCCGCGCAAACTGGCGCAGGCGCTGCTCGGCGTGCTCGAGCTGCGGCAACAGGCGTTGCGCCAGATTGAGCAGGTACTGCCCGGCCTGGGTGGGAATGAGGCGACGGCCCTCGCGCCGCCAGACGGGCGTGCCAAAGCGGTCTTCGAGCTTGCGCATGCTGTGGCTCAGGGCCGACTGCGTCAGGTGCAGGCGCTGCGCCGCTGCGGTAAGGGAGCCGGTGCGCTCAACCTCGCGCAAAATTGCCAAATGAGACCGCTCTAGCATGATTTTCAATCATTGAAATCTGAACAAAGACCATTTTACTTCATTGATAAGCGCAGGCATCATCGGTTTGGCAGGCCTTTGGCAACGCACGCAGCGCGGCCAGATGCCGGCCACAGCGCCCATTGGGGGTGTTCTTGTGCCTGTCTGAATCGCAACCGCATTGGAGTGAGATGGTTACCACCCACAACTTGGGATTTCCGCGCATGGGTTTGCGCCGGGAACTGAAATTCGCCCTTGAGGCCTACTGGCGTGCCGAATCCGACTCGGCCACGCTGCTCGATTGCGCCCGCACCCTGCGCCAGCGCCACTGGACCTTGCAAAACGGGCTCGATTGGGTTCCAGTGGGCGACTTTTCGCTCTACGACCACATGCTGGACATGAGTTTTACCCTGGGGCACCTGCCCGAGCGGGCGCAGGGTTTTGAGGGCGACGAACTGGAGCGCTACTTCCGGCTGGCGCGCGGCCAAGGCCGCTCGGCTTGCTGCGGCAGCGCCATTGCAGCCGCCGAAATGACCAAGTGGTTCGACACCAACTACCACTACCTGGTGCCCGAGTTCGACGCCCAGACCCGCTTCGAGCTCGACGACCGCCGCCTGCGCCAGCAATGGGGCGAAGCCTTGGCCCAAGGGGTGCGCGCCAAGCCGGTGCTGATCGGCCCGGTCACTTATCTGTGGCTGGGCAAGATGCGCGGCGGGGGTGACCGCCTGCACCTGTTGCCGGCCTTGCTTGAGGTGTACGCCGAGTTGCTCAAGCGCCTGCATGCGTGGGGAGCCACTTGGGTGCAAATCGACGAACCGATTTTGGTGCAAGACCTCGACCCGGATTGGCAACACGCCTTCAACCTGGCCTACCACCAGCTCAAAAACACCTCTGTGCAAATCCTGCTGACCAGCTACTTTGGGGGTTTGGGCGAGAACCGCTACCTGGCGGCGAATTTGCCGGTGGCGGGCCTGCACCTGGACGCCGTGCGCGGTCACGAGGACGTGGCGGCGCTGCTCAACATCCTGCCCTCGACCAAGGTGCTGTCCTTGGGCGTGATCGACGGCCGCAACATCTGGAAAACCGACCTCGAGGCCACGCTCAATTGGCTCGAACCCATTGCCCAGCGGCTGCAAGAGCGGCTTTGGATCGCGCCCTCGTGCTCGCTGCTGCACGTGCCGCTGGACTTGGCGACCGAGCCCGCGCTCGATCCATCCTTGCGCTCTTGGCTGTCTTTTGCGCGCCAAAAGCTGCACGAGCTGGAGCTGTTGGCGCGCGCCCTCAGACTCGGGCGCCAGAGCGTGGCGTCCGAACTGCTGGCGCACCAGCAAGGGCTGAACCAGCGCGCCCAATCCCCTTTGGTGCACCGCCCCGAGGTGCAAGCCGCCCTGCGCGCCAGCGGCGCCTTGCCCATTGAGCGCCGCAGCCCCTACACCGAGCGCGAACGCAAGCAGCAAGCCGCGCTGCAACTGCCTCTGTGGCCCACCACCACCATCGGCTCTTTTCCACAAACCGGGCCGATCCGTCAGGCCAGACAGCGCTTCAAAAGCGGCCTGATCGATGCCGCCACTTATGAGCAGGCGATGCGCGACGAGATTGCCTTGTGCGTGCGCGAGCAAGAAACCCTAGGGCTCGATGTGCTGGTGCACGGCGAAGCCGAGCGCAATGACATGGTGGAGTACTTTGGTGAGCAGCTTGAAGGTTTTGCCTTCACCGCCAACGGATGGGTGCAATCGTATGGCTCGCGCTGCGTCAAGCCGCCCATTTTGTATGGCGACGTGCAGCGCCGCCAGCCCATGACGGTGCACTGGAGCCGCTACGCCCAGTCGCTTACACGCAAGCCCATGAAAGGCATGCTCACCGGGCCGGTGACGGTGCTCAACTGGTCCTTTGTGCGCGACGACCAGCCGCGTCAGACGAGCTGCCGCCAGATCGCTCTGGCGCTGCGCGCCGAAGTGCTCGACCTAGAGCAGGCCGGCATCGCAGTGATCCAGATCGACGAACCTGCGCTGCGCGAAGGCTTGCCCCTCAAACGGGCCGAGCAGGCGGCCTACCTCGATTGGGCGGTGGCCTGTTTTGGCTTGACCGCCAACGGGGTGCGCGACGAGACGCAGATCCACACCCACATGTGCTACGCCGAGTTCAACGACATCATCGAACACATTGCGCGCCTCGATGCCGACGTCATCACCATCGAGACGGCCCGTTCGGCGCTGGATTTGCTCGAAGCCTTCGAGCGCTACGCCTACCCCAACGCAATTGGCCCCGGGGTTTACGACATCCACTCGCCCAACCAGCCCGAAGTTGGGCGCATGGTGGCGCTGTTGAGCAGTGCCGCCCAGCGCCTGCCGCTCGAACGGCTCTGGGTCAACCCCGATTGCGGTCTCAAAACGCGCCAGTGGTCAGAAGTGAAGCCGGCCCTGCAGCGCATGGTGCAGGCGGCACAGCAGTTGCGTCAAACGCACCGCCCGAGCCGGTTGCAGACTGCAAACTAAGGTCTGCGCGCCACCTGCCCCCTCTACAATGAAGCGCAGGCGTGCCACTGGGGCGCGCCCGCATTCACGAGCGAGGTGTCGCGTTGGCTTTGCTTGAGCGTTTGCGCCTAGGTGTGCGCAGCTTGGCCCTGCCCACCCTGGCCTTGGGGCTGGTCTGGCTGCTGCTGTTGCGCCAGCCCGGGGGCTGGCCGCAGGCCGATGGCTGGGTGCTGGGCGCGCTGGCCGTGGCGCTGGCCTTGTGGGCGCGGCAGCGCTGCACCACCGCCCCTGCCACGCCCCCCACCCCCCGGCTGCGCTGGCGTGCCCTGCCGCGCCTGCTGGGGGTGTTCGTCGTGCAGTCGCTGCTGGGCGCGCTGGACGTGACGCGGCGCGTCTGCAGCCCGCGCATGCCGCTGCAGCCGGGCCTGCTGGAGCTGGCGCTGCGCCTGCCCACCGAGGGTCAGCAGGTGCTGCTGGCGCTGCTGGTGAGCCTGATGCCGGGCACCCTGGCGGCACGGCTCGAAGGCGGCCGCCTGACGCTGCATGCGCTCGATACCCGTTTGCCCATCGAGGCCGAGGTGCGGCGCCTGGAGGGGTTGATCGCAGCCTTGTACGCATCCTCGCCCTCATCCGCCACCTCATCCGCCACCTCAACTGCGCCCGCATCTGGATCCGCATCAGCGCCCAAGTTCGCCCCTGCTTGCCCCCAAGCGCCCCCGCCCGCAGCGGCACCCGCGCCACCGCGCCAGCCCTGACTTTTTAAGGCCCGCCACCGCCATGGAAACCCTGCCCCCCACCCTGCCGCTCGCCCTGAGCCTGTTCGCCCTGCTGCTGGTGCTCAATCTGGCGCTCGGGCTGCTGCGCGTGCTGCGCGGCCCCGGCCTGACCGACCGCCTGTTGGCGGCGCAACTGCTGGGCAGCACCGGCGTGGCGCTGTTGCTCACGCTGGCGGCGCTGCAAGGCTGGCCTTCGCTGCGCGACGTGGCGCTGGTGTTTGCCCTGCTCGGTTTACTGGCCGCCGTGGCCTATGCGCGGCTGCGCCCGGAGCAGCACCGTGCTTGAGGCCCTGACCTGGCTGCTGCTGGCGCTGGCGGCGCTGTTTTTTAGCGCCGGCACGCTGGGCCTGCTGCGCCTGCCCGATACCTTGAGCCGCATCCACGCCCTGAGCAAGGCCGACAACCTCGGGCTTGGGCTGGCCGCACTGGCGCTGCTGCTGCATGCCGAGTCGTGGGCGGCGGCGGCCCAGATCGGGCTGATTTGGCTGCTGGCACTGGCCGCCAGCGCCACCTCGGGCTACCTGATTGCGCGCCGCTACCTGCTGGAGTCGCACGGCGCGCCGGGCAACGTCCACGACGGCCTGCAAGGACACCCATCTGGGCATCAAGCTCGCGGAGGCCCGCCTTGAGGTCCGTCCATCGCCCCGCCTGGAACGCAGCCCGCGCACCCGGAGCCGCCCCATGAACGCCGCCGACTTGGTGCTGGCGCTGGCCCTGCTGCTGCTGGCGGGTGCGGCCCTGCTGGCGCGCTCGGTGCAGATCGGCAGCGTGCTGTTCATCGCCTTTGGCCTGCTGCTGGCGCTGGTCTGGGTGCGGCTGGGTGCGCCCGATGTGGCACTGGCCGAAGCGGCCATCGGGGCCGGGGTGGCCGGGGCGCTGCTGCTGCTGGCGGCCAGCGAGTTCGAGTCGCGCCGCATCGGCAGCGCGCGCGCCGCCGGGCCGCGCCTGCCTTGGCCGCGACCACGGCAGGCGCGTCCGCGTTGGACGCTGGGCGCGCTGGCGCTGGCCTGCGCCGCCGTGCTGCTGCTGGCCGTTTTAGCCATCGAGCCGCTGGCCGGTGCCGCCACCGCAGCGGTGGCGCGCAGCCTGCCCGAATCCGAAATCGCACACCCGGTGACGGCGGTGCTGCTGGCCTTTCGCGCCTACGACACCTTGCTCGAAATTGCCGTGTTGCTGGTGGCGGCGCTGGCGGTGCAGGCGGCCCCGGCCCCGGCCCACCGCCCGTTGCCGCACGACCCGGTGCTGGCGCGGGTGGCCGCAATCACGGTGCCGCTGGCGCTGCTGGTGGCGGTGTATCTGTTGTGGGCCGGGGCCAGCCGCAGCGGCGGCGCCTTCCAGGCCGGGGCAGTGCTGGCCGGGGCGGTGCTGCTGGCGCGCTTTGCCGGGCTGCCGCTGGATCCGCAGTCGCACCTAACGCGGCCGCCGGTGCTGGCGCTGGGCTTGGCCGTCTTCATTCTGATCGGCCTCGGTGCCGGGGCGCTGGCCGGGGCGGCGCTGGGCTACCCCACCGGGTGGGTCAAGCCGCTGGTGCTGGCCATCGAGGCCGCGCTGATGCTCTCGATCGCCGCCACGCTGGTGGCGCTGTTTGGCGGGAGCAAACCAGCATGAGCGGGTTTTGGGGCGCTGGTTTGAGCGACTGGTGGGGCATGGTGTCGGGCCAGCTTTTGAGTGGGCTGTCGATCTGGTTGCTGGCCGGCAGCGCGCTGGTCCTGATGGGCTTGCTCGGGATGCTGCTGCCGACCTCGATCCTGCGCAAACTGCTGGCCTTCAACATCATGGGCAGCGGCATCTTTCTACTGCTGCTGGCGCTGCGCCCGAGCGGCCCCGACGGCGTAGCCGACCCGGTGGCGCAGGCGCTGATCCTGACCGGGATCGTGATCGCCATTGCCGCCACGGCGCTGGGCGTGCGGCTGGCGCGGCGCTACTACCAGCTCAGCGGCCAGACCGAACTGCCCGAAGACCGGGCCGCTGCGCGCGATGACTGAGGCGCTGCTGCTGCCGCTGCTGGTGTTGTGGCCGCTGGCCGTGGGGCTGGGTGTGTATGCGCTGCCCGAGCGCGCCAGCGCGGCGCTGCAAGGGCTGGGCACCTTGGTGCTGGCGGGCCTGATCGCCGCCGTGTTCGCCGCCACGCTGGCCAGCCCGGAGCCGCTGCGCGCCGCGCTCGGCGGTTGGGCTGCGCCCTTGGGGATCGAGTTGGTGGCGGACCGGCTGGCCCAAGCCATGTTGCTGCTCACGCTGCTCGTCTATGCCGCGGTGCTGCTGTACGCGCAAGCCTATTTTGCACCCGGCTCCGAAACCGCGCAGCGCTTCTGGCCGCTGGCCTGGATGCTGTGGGCGGGCCTGAACGCCGGGTATCTGTCGGCCGATTTGTTCAACCTCTACGTGGCTCTTGAGCTGGTGGGGCTGGCCGCCGTGGGCCTGACCGCCCTCACCGGCCAGAGCACGGCGTTGGCGGCGGCGCTGCGCTACCTGCTGGCCGCCCTGCTGGCTTCCAACCTGTTTTTGCTCGCCGTGGTGCTGCTGTACGCGGCCACGGGCAGTCTGGCGCTGGATTCGATCGGGGCGCACCTGGCCGCTGTGGGCACCGCCCCGTGGTACGCCAAGCTGGCTTTGGCGCTGGCCTTGGTGGCGCTGGCGCTCAAAACCGCGCTGGCGCCGCTGCACTTTTGGCTGCCGGCGGCGCACGGCAACGCCGTCACGCCGGTGAGCGCGCTGCTGTCGGCGCTGGTGCTCAAGGTCTCGCTGCTGATTTTGCTGCGCCTGTGGCTGGAGTTTGCCCCGGCGCTGGACCTGGCCGCGCTCGGTCTGCTGCTGGCGCTGTTGGGCATGCTGGCCAGCATCTGGGGCGGGGTGCTGGCTTTGACGCAGCGCAAGATCAAGATGCTGATCGCCTACTCCAGCGTCTCCCAAGTGGGCTACCTGTTCCTGCCCTTTGCCTGGCTGCTGCCGGGCGGCTTGGGGGCAGCGCTGGCGCTGGAGGCCACGCTGTTGCACCTGCTGGCGCACGCGCTGGCCAAGGCCGCCCTGTTTTTGGCCGCCGGGGTGCTGGTGCTCTCGGCCGGGCGCGACGACCTGGTCAGCCTGCGCGGCGCCGTGGCGCGCGAGCCGCTGGCCTTTGCCGCGCTCACGCTGGCCGGCGTGAGCCTGATCGGGCTGCCACCCAGCCTAGGCTTTGCCGCCAAGTGGCAGATGATGCAAGCCGCCCTGCTGGCCGACCAATGGCCCTGGCTGCTGTGGCTGCTGGGCGGCACCCTGCTCACCGCGGCCTACGTGTTTAGGATGTTGCGGCTGGCCTTTTTGCCCACTTCCGAGGCCTTCGAGGCGCGCGCGCCGCTGCCGCGGCAGCTCTCGCTGTGCGCACTGGCGCTGGCGCTGCTGGCGGCCTTGGGCGGCTTCGGCGCCGCCGCCCTGAGCGACTGGCTGGCCGCCGAGACCCTGCTCTGGCCCGGGAGCGGCGCATGAACGACTGGCTGCTGCCCCTGACTCTGGCCAGTTCGCTGCTGGCCGGCTTGGTCATCTTTTTTCTGCCCGAGCGCAGCGTGGGCTGGCGCAGTGCGCTCAACCTGGGCGCCGCCGTGCTCAAGCTGGCTTGCGTGGGCGCCATGCTGTGGGGCACGCAGCAGGGCATCAGCTACGAGCTGCGGCTGCCCTTTTTGCCCGGCCACGAGCTGCTGCTGCGCGCCGACCCGCTCGGGCTGCTGTTCGTCACCCTGTCGGCGGTGCTGTGGCTGCTGACCACCGTCTATGCCATCGGCTACCTGGAAGACTCACCCAACCGCAGCCGCTTTTTTGGTTTTTTCAGCCTGTGCGTGACCGCCACCGTGGGCATTGCGCTGTCGGGCAACCTGCTCACCTTCTTTTTGTTCTACGAGCTGCTCACGCTGGCCACCTACCCACTGGTGGTGCACCGCGGCACCCCGCAGGTGCTGCAAGCCGGGGCGCGCTACCTGGCCTACACCCTGGGCGGCGGCGTGGTGCTGCTGGCGGCCATCGTTTGGTTGCAGGCGCTGGTGGGGCCGGTGGAATTCCAAGCCGGGGGTGCCTTGGCGGCGCTGGATGCCCACGCCACCCCCGAGGCCTGGATGCTGGTGGGGATTTTTGCCCTGTTCATGGCTGGCTTAGGCGTGAAGGCGGCGCTGGCCCCGCTGCACGGCTGGCTGCCGCAAGCCATGGTGGCCCCGGCCCCGGTGTCGGCGCTGCTGCACGCGGTGGCGGTGGTCAAGGCCGGGGCTTTTGGCATCGTGCGCGTGGTCTACGAGGTGTTTGGCATCGAGTTTGCGCACAGCTTGGGCGTGCTGCTGCCGCTGGCCGTGGTGGCTTCGATCACGATCATTTTTGGCTCGCTGCGCGCCCTCACGCAAGACGACCTCAAGCGCCGCCTGGCCTACTCGACCGTGAGCCAGGTTTCGTACATCGCGCTCGGGGTGGCGCTGTTTGGCCCGGCCGGCACCATCGGCGGACTGGTGCATTTGGTGCATCAGGGCATCATGAAGATCACGCTGTTTTTCTGCGCCGGCAACTACGCCCAGACGCTGGGCGTGCACCGCGTCAGCCAAATGGCCGGCATCGGTCGGCGCATGCCCTGGACCACGGCCGCTTTCAGCATTGGGGCGCTGGGGATGATCGGAGTGCCGCCGGTGGCGGGCTTTGTCAGCAAGTGGTATCTGGGGCTGGGGGCGATCGAGTCGGGCCTAGGCTGGGTGCTGGCGGTGCTGCTGTTTTCCAGCCTGCTCAACGCGGCCTACTTTTTGCCGATTCTGCGCCTGGCCTGGTTCGAGCCTGCACCGGCGCACTGGCCGCACGAGGCGCCCGACGAGCCGCCGCGCACGGGGGACGCCGCCCCCTTGCTGCTGCTGCCCACGCTCTGCGCCGCCGCGCTGGCGCTGCTGGCCGGGCTGGCCGCTGGGCTGCCGATGAGCCCGCTGGACTGGGTCAAGTTCATCACTGCAACCGAGTACCTGCCGTGAGGAATCCAACCCCCACGCTCACTGCGCTCGCTGCCCCCCGAGGGGGCGCTGCCACAGCTTCGGGCGGCCGTGCGCCGCGGCAGGGCCACGCCTCATGACGCATCTGCCCAACATGGAAACCCTGCTGCCGCTGCTGGCGCTGTGGCCCTTGCTGCTCTTGGCGCTGCTGCTGTGGCGGCGCAGCCGCGCCTGGGCTGCCGCGCTGGCCCCTTGGGCGGCTGTGCCGGCGCTGCTGCTGGCCCTTTATGCGGTGCTGGGTGCTGCCCTGATGAGCCCTGCGGCAGCCTCCTTAAACCTCCAAACGGCCGCAGCGCCGCCCACGCTGGAGTGGCCGCATCTGCTGCTGGGCCTGCGCTTCGGGCTCGATGCCACGGGCAGCGTGTTTCTGCTGCTGGCCGGGCTGCTCTGGACCCTGGCTGGCTGGGCCGCGCACATTTATCACCGCCACGACGCGCGGCGCCACGCCCTATGGGGTTTTTGGCTGGCGGCGCTGAGCGGCAACCTGTGGCTGATCGTGGCGCAGGACGCCATCGGCTTCTACGCCGGCTTTGCCCTGATGAGCTTTGCCGCCTACGGCCTGATCGTGCACGCCCGCAGCGCCGAAGCCTGGCGCGCTGGCCGCATCTATCTGATCATGGCGGTGTTGGGCGAGGCGCTGCTGCTGTCGGGCTTGCTGCTGCGCGTGGCCGGCACCGACTCCATCGCGCTGCCGCTGGCGGCCAACGGCGGGGCACACGCGAACCTGGCCACGGTGCTGATTTTTTTGGGGTTTGGCGTCAAGGCCGGGGTGCTGGGACTACACCTGTGGCTGCCGCTGGCGCACCCGGTGGCCCCGACGCCGGCCAGCGCCGTGCTCTCGGGTGTGATGATCAAGGCCGGGCTGCTGGGCTGGATGCGTTTTTTGCCGCTGGGCGCAGAACCCTGGCCGCTGCTGGGCGCGGCGGCGCTGGGGCTGGGGCTGCTGGCGGCGCTGGTGGCGGTGGCGATCGGGCTCACCCAGCGCCAGCCCAAGGTGCTGCTGGCCTACTCCAGCATCAGCCAGATGGGCTTGCTGACGCTGGGCATCGGCGCGGCGCTGCTGCACCCCAGCGCCTGGCCGGCGCTGGCGCTGGCGCTCACCCTCTACGCCTTGCACCACGGGCTGGCCAAGGGCACCTTGTTCTTGGGCGTGGCGGTGCTGGCGCAAGCCACGGGCACGGCGCGGCGCTGGGCCCTAGCAGCCCAAGCCCTGCCCGCGCTGGCTTTGGCCGGTGTACCGCTGAGCAGCGGCTTTTGGGCCAAAGACGGGCTCAAGCAGGCCCTCTCTGGCCTGCCCGCGCCCTGGCCCGAGGCCTTGGCCTGGCTGTTGCCCGTGGCCGCGTTTGGCACCACGCTGCTGATGGCGCGCCTGCTGTGGTTGCAGGCCCAGCCAGCGGCCGCGCAAGACCAAGCCCAGGCAACGGCGATCCCCCCCGAGCACGCCACCCTTGAGCATCCTACCCCCAGCCTGCGCACCCCTTGGCTGGCGCTGCTGCTGGCCTCGCTCGCCTTGGCTGTGCCGGGTCTGCTGGCGTGGCTGGGATGGGTCACGCCGCTGCCCCTGCTGCCCACGGCAACCCCCACGCTCACCAGTCTGGCGTTGGCGCTGTTGGCGCTGCTGCTGGGTGTTGCGCTGGCCACCGCCGCGCTGCATCACCCCTGGCGCGCCCTGCCCCAGATCAGCCCCGGCGACCTGCTGGACCTGATCGAAGCGCCGTTGCAGCGCTTCTGGTTTGCCCTGCTGGCGCTCTCGGTGCGGCTGGACCAATACCGCGGAGCCAGCACGAGCCCCGCGCACCGCTGGCCGCGCACCCTGTGGCTGGAGGAGCGCCAGCTGCGCCGCCTGCCCGTGGCCGGCATCGCGCTGCTGGCCTTGCTGTTGCTCAGCGCCTTCTTGATTGGCTGATCGAGCAACTGCTGAGTGACCGGACTCCAACTTCCATCCGCATCGGCATAACGACGCCGGTGTCGTATCGGCGCCCCCCTAGCCGCGCTGCGGCGGCAGATCGGTGCAGGAGCCGTGCGCGGCCTCGGCCGCCAGTCCGATCGATTCGCCCAAGGTCGGGTGCGGGTGGATGGTTTTGCCGATATCCACCGCGTCGGCCCCCATTTCGATCGCCAGCGCGACTTCGCCGATCAGGTCGCCGGCGTGGCGGCCCACGATGCCGCCACCCAGAATGCGGCCGTGGCCGCCGGCTTCGGGGCGGTCGTCGAACAGCAGCTTGGTAAAGCCCTGCTCGCAGCCATTGGCCAGCGCGCGCCCACTGGCGCTCCACGGAAACAGGCCCTTGCGCACCGCTATCCCTTGCGCCTTGGCCTGCTCTTCGGTCAGGCCCACCCAAGCCAGTTCGGGGTCGGTGTAGGCCACGCTGGGGATCACGCGGGCGTCGAACGCGGCCGCGGCCAGCTCGGGGCGGCCCAGCAGCTCGCCCGCCACCACTTCGGCCGCCACGTGCGCCTCGTGCACCGCCTTGTGCGCCAGCATGGGCTGGCCGACCACGTCGCCAATGGCAAAAATGTGCGGCACGTTGCTGCGCATCTGGGCATCGACGCCGATGAAGCCGCGCTCGCTCACGGCCACGCCGGCCTGCTCGGCAGCAATCTTGTGGCCGTTGGGCGTGCGGCCCACGGCTTGCAGCACCAGGTCGTAACGGCCTTCGCTGGTGCTGCCATCCAAGCCCTCGAACTGCACCCGAATGCCCTCGGCCGTGGCCGTGGCCGCCACGGTTTTGGTTTTCAGCAAGATGCGGTCGAAGCGGCCCTTGTTCATCTTTTCCCAGACCTTGACCAGATCGCGGTCGGCCCCCGGCATCAGGCCGTCTTGCATCTCGACCACGTCCAGCCTTGCGCCCAAGGCTGAATACACCGTGCCCATCTCCAGCCCGATGATGCCGCCGCCGATGATCAGCATGTTCTTGGGCACGCCCGGCAGCGCCAGCGCGCCAGTGGAGTCGACCACGCGCGGGTCGTCGGGCATAAAGGGCAGGCGCACCGCCTGCGAGCCCACGGCGATGATGCAGGCCTTGAAGGACACGATCTGCTTGCTGCCGGTCTGCTCCTGGCCGCTGCCGTGCGTGGCTTCGACTTGCACCTGGTGCGGGCCGACGAAGGCACCGTAGCCGCGCAGCACCGTGACCTTGCGCATTTTTGCCATGGCCGCCAAGCCGCCGGTGAGCTTGCCGATCACCTTGGTTTTGTGCGTGCGCAGCTTGCCTAAATCGAGCGTGGGCGGGCCGAACTCGACCCCCAGCGCGCCCAAGTGGCTGGCCTCTTCCAGCACCGCCGCCACGTGCAGCAAGGCCTTGGAGGGGATGCAGCCCACGTTCAGGCACACGCCACCCAGTTCGGCGTAGCGCTCGACCAGCACGACTTTCAGGCCCAGATCGGCAGCGCGAAAGGCAGCCGAGTAACCACCCGGGCCCGAGCCCAGCACCAGCAGGTCGAAGTCGAACGGGGTGCTGGCCGCTTGTGGGGACGCCACAGGGGCATGAGTGGCCTGGGTGGGGGCAGGAGCCGGGGCTGCAGGAGAAACCACTGTGGCAGCGGCAGCGGCAGGAGCCGCTGGGGCTGTTGCCGCCTCGCCCTCGACCTCCAACGCCAGCAGCACCGAGCCTTGCTTCACCTTGTCCCCCAGCTTGACCTTGAGCGCTTTGACCACGCCGGCGTGCGAGGAAGGGATCTCCATCGAAGCCTTGTCGGACTCGACCGTGATCAGGCTTTGCTCGGCCCGGACCGCATCCCCCGGTTTCACCAGCAGCTCGATCACCGCCACCTCGTCGAAGTCGCCAATGTCGGGCACCTTGATATCCATGATTGCCATGTTGGGGCTCCTTACAGCAGCACGCGGCGAAAATCGGCCAGGATTTGGCCCAGGTAGGCGTTGAAGCGCGCCGCCGCCGCGCCGTCGATCACGCGGTGGTCCCACGTCAGGCTCAGGGGCAGCAGCAGGCGCGGCTCGAAGGCCTGACCGTTCCAGACCGGACTCATCTGGCTCTTGCAGACGCCCAAAATGGCCACTTCGGGCGCGTTGATGATGGGCGTGAAGTAGCGCCCGCCGATGCCGCCCAGGCTGGAGATGGTGAAGGTGGCACCGCTCATCTCGGTCGGGCTGAGCTTGCCATCACGGGCTTTTTTGGCCAGCTCGCTCATTTCCTGGCTGATTTGCAGCACGCCTTTTTGGTCGGCGTTTTTCAGCACCGGCACCATCAGGCCGCTGGGGGTGTCGGCGGCAAAGCCGATGTGCCAGTAGTTTTTGACGATCAGCGCATCGCCGTCGAGGCTGCTGTTGAAGTCGGGGAATTTTTTCAGCGCCGCCACGCAGGCCTTGATCAGGAAGGCCAGCATGGTGACTTTGACGCCGGATTTCTCGTTTTCCTGGTTCAGCCGCAGCCGCAGCGCTTCCAGTTCGGTGATGTCGGCGTCGTCGTGGTTGGTGACGGCCGGGATCATGACTGCGTTGCGCAACAGGTTGGCGGCGCTGATTTTCTTGATGCGCCCCAGCTCCTTGCGCTCGATCGGGCCGAATTTGGCGAAGTCCACCTTGGGCCAAGGGATCAGGCCGAGTTCGCTGCCGGCCCCGCTACCAGACCCAGCGCCCGCGGCGGCCAGTGCGGCCCGGGCCGCTTGGGTTTGCTGCTGGCCGGCCATCACGGCGCGGCTGTAGGCTTGCACGTCGGCCAAGGTGATGCGCCCCTTGAGGCCGCTGCCGCTCACTTCGGCCAGCGGCACCCCGAGCTCGCGCGCAAACTTGCGCACCGAGGGGCTGGCGTGCGGCAGGTCGGGGGCACCCAGGACCGGTGCCGGTGCCGCGCTGTGCGGCAAGCCTGCCACAGCGGCAGCCGGTGCCACCGCAGGCGCTGCCGCCGGGGCCACCGGGGTCGCTACCGGGGCCGGGGCCGGGGCCGGGGCCGGGGCCACAGCGCCCTCCACCTCCAAGTCCAACAGCACCGTGCCGATGTTCACCTTGTCGCCCAAGGCCACCTTGAGCGCGCGCACCACGCCGGCGTGCGAGCACGGAATCTCCATCGAGGCCTTGTCGCTCTCGACCGTGATGAGCGACTGCTCTGGCGCCACGCGGTCGCCCACTTTGACCAGCAGCTCGATCACTGCCACGTCTTTGAAGTCGCCGATGTCGGGGACTGTTACTTCGATCACTGCCATGATGGGGGCCTTTCGCTCGCCTCAGGCGTACAGGGGGTTGATCTTGTCGGTGTCGATGCCGTACTTGGCAATCGCTTCGGCCACTTTGGCGACGGGCAGCGTGCCCTCCTCGGCCAAGGCCTTGAGCGCAGCCAGCACGATGTAGTGCCGGTTGACCTCGAAGTGCTGGCGCAGCTTGCTGCGGAAATCGCTGCGGCCAAAGCCGTCGGTGCCCAGCACCTTGTAGCTGCGCCCTTTGGGGATGAAGGCCCGAATCTGCTCGGCAAAGGCTTTCATGTAGTCGGTGGAGGCCACCACCGGCCCGGTGTGGGGGCTGAGTTGTTGCGTCACGAAAGCCTGGCGCGGCGCATCCGTGGGGTGCAGCAGGTTCCAGCGCTCGCAGTCTTGGCCCTCGCGCGCCAGCTCGTTGAAGCTCGGGCAGCTCCAAACGTTGGCCGCCACGCCCCAGTCTTGCTCCAGCAGGCGCTGCGCCTGCAGGCTCTCGCGCAAAATCGCGCCGCTGCCCAGCAACTGCACCCTGGGCGTGAGCTTGGGCCCCTCTTGGCACAAATACATGCCCTTGAGGATTTGCACCTCGGTGCCGGCGGTGAGGCCCGGCATGGGGTAGTTTTCGTTCAGCAGCGTGAGGTAATAAAACACGTTCTCCTGCTGCTCGACCATGCGCTTGAGGCCGTGCTGCAAAATCACCGCCACCTCGTGCGCAAAGCTCGGGTCGTAGCTGATGCAGTTGGGGATGGTGGCCGCCAGCAACTGGCTGTGGCCGTCTTCGTGCTGCAAGCCTTCGCCGTTGAGCGTGGTGCGGCCGCTGGTGCCGCCGAGCAAAAAGCCGCGCGCCTGCATATCGCCCGCCGCCCAGGCCAAGTCGCCGATGCGCTGGAAACCAAACATCGAGTAGTAGATGTAGAACGGCACCATGATGCGGTTGTTGGTGCTGTAGGAAGTCGCCGCCGCGATCCAGCTCGCCATGCCGCCGGCTTCGTTGATGCCCTCTTGCAAAATCTGGCCGGCCTTGTCTTCGCGGTAGTACATCACCTGGTCTTTGTCCACCGGGGTGTAGAGCTGGCCCTTGGGGTTGTAGATGCCGATCTGGCGAAACAGCCCCTCCATGCCGAAGGTGCGCGCCTCATCGACCAAAATCGGCACCACGCGCGGCCCCAGCGCCGCGTCGCGCAGCAGTTGCGTGAGAAAACGCACATAGGCCTGGGTGGTGGAAATCTCGCGCCCTTCGGCGGTCGGCTCCAACACCGCCTTGAAGGTTTCGAGCGCGGGCACGGTGAACTGCTCGCTGCTGCGCGCGCGCCGCTTGGGCAGGTAGCCACCCAGCGCCTGGCGGCGCTCGTGCAGATAGCGCATCTCGGGCGTGTCGTCGGCCGGTTTGTAGAAGGGGATTTTGGCCAGCTCGCTGTCGGGGATGGGGATGTTGAAGCGGTCGCGGAAGGCGCGGATGTCTTCGTCGCTGAGCTTTTTGGTCTGGTGCGCGGTGTTCTTGCCCTCGCCAGACTTGCCCATGCCATAGCCCTTGACGGTCTTGACCAGCAGCACCGTCGGCTGGCCCTGGTGGTGCTGGGCGCGGTGAAAGGCGGCATAGACCTTGGAGGCGTCGTGGCCGCCGCGGCGCAACGAGGCCACGTCGGCGTCGCTCATCTTGGCCACCAGCTCCAGCGTGCGCGGGTCACGGCCAAAGAAGTTTTTGCGCACGAAGGCCCCGTCGTTGGCCTTGAAGGCCTGGTAGTCGCCGTCGAGCGTGTCCATCATGATCTTGCGCAGCGCGCCGTCTTTGTCGCGCGCCAGCAGCTCGTCCCACTGGCGGCCCCAGAGCAGCTTGATCACGTTCCAACCCGAACCGCGAAACTCGCCCTCCAGCTCTTGGATGATCTTGCCGTTGCCACGCACCGGGCCGTCGAGGCGCTGCAGGTTGCAGTTGACGACGAAGATCAGGTTGTCCAGCCCTTCGCGCGCCGCCAGCCCGATCGCGCCGAGGCTCTCGGGCTCGTCCATTTCGCCGTCGCCGCAGAAGGCCCAGACCTTGCGCTGGGCCGTGTCGGCAATGCCGCGCGCGTGCAGGTATTTAAGAAAGCGCGCCTGGTAGATCGCCATCAAGGGCCCCAGACCCATGCTCACGGTCGGGAACTGCCAGAAACTGGGCATGAGCTTGGGGTGCGGGTAGCTCGACAGGCCCTTGCCATCGACCTCTTGGCGGAAGTTGAGCAGTTGCTCCTCGCTGATGCGCCCTTCCATGTAGGCGCGCGCGTAGATGCCGGGTGCGCTGTGACCCTGCATGTAGAGCAGGTCGCCGCCGTGGCTGCCGCCGGAGTCGGTGTCGTCGGCGTGCCAGAAGTGGTTGAAGCCGGCCGCCAGCATGTGCGCCATCGACTGAAACGAGCTGATGTGGCCACCGAGGTCGCCGCCGTCGGCCGGGTCGAGCCGGTTGGCTTTGACGACCATGGCCATCGCGTTCCAGCGCATGTAGGCGCGCAGCCGCCCCTCCAGCGCCAGCTTGCCGGGGCTGGAGGCCTCTTCGCCCGGCTCGATGGTGTTGACGTAGCCGGTGGTGGCCGAAAACGGCAAGTCCACGCTGTGCTCGCGCGCTTCTTCGAGCAGTTGCTCGAGCAGGAAGTGGGCGCGCTGCGGGCCTTCGCGCTCGATCACCGCCACCAAGGCGTCAAGCCATTCGCGGGTTTCCTGGGCGTCGAGGTCGGGCGCGCTGAGCACGCTTTGGGGGAGTGGGATATCGGGCATGGGCAGTCTCCTGGTTGTCGGGGGCGGCGGTGTGCTCCAAGCCTAGGCAGCACCATCATGTTCATGGTGGCACAAGTTTTAACCACCATGTTTGAAGTGTGGCACAGTTTTTTACAATTTTCAAGATGCAGATTGACTTTTTACATTGCAAAATATTTACCAGATCGCCAACTCCAAACACTCCGGGTTTTCCCATAGACTTCAAGCAAATGTCGAAATTCCTCTCACTGTTCTCCCCGCGCCTGGATTGGCGCTGGCCGGTGCGGCGCTGGCAGCGCTGGTGGCAGGGCTTGAGCCCGGTCCATCAAGACCGTCTGGTCAGCATCGTGCCCCTGATCTCGGTGCTGCTGTTTTTGGCGGCCATCGCGTCGGCATTCACCTACTTCACACAGCTCGAAGCGCAACGCGAACAGCAGGAGGTGACGCGCGATGTCGAGTACGCGCAGCAGCGCTTGCGGCTGCGATTGCTCGAACCCCACGAGCCCTTGCAGCGCATGGCGTTGCAAATCGTCAACCAAGAGCTCGACCCCTTTCAGTTCAGCACGGCGGCCGAACTGCTGGCCGGGCGTTTTCCCGAGCTGCTGGCGGTGAGCTGGCTCGATCAGCAAGACCGCGTGGTCGCCACCCACGCGGCGGCGCTGGCACCGGCCCAGCTCAACCGCAGCGCCGGGCAACCGGTGTTGAATGAGGAAACCGGGGGCGCCCTGGGGGTGGCGCGTGAAATCATGCAGCCGCATTTCAGCCGTCCGCTGGGCGGCTTGGGGCCCGACGCGCGCTTGCTGCTGCTGCTGCCCCTGACCCAACACGGCAGCTACCAAGGCACCTTGCTGGTCGAGTACTCGCTCGAGCTGCTGCTGCGGCTGGGCGTGCCAGGGGATGTGCGCACCCGCTATGCCGTGGCGCTGCTTGATTTGAGTGGCAACGTAATGGCCGGCAGCGTGCACCAGTTTGAACCCGACGGACTCATCTTGCTGCCTTGGACCGGGCAGCCGCGCAGCTTCCAAATGGCGGTGGCGCCGGTCGGCCCGCATCTGCAACTGCGCGCCACCGGCTACCGCATCAGCCGCGACGCCGCCGGCGAGGGGTTTTTTTGGGTGGTTGGCTCGCTCAGCCTGCTCACCATCTGGATGCTGCTGACCAACCTGCGCCACACCCGGCGCCGGCTGCAAGCGCAGCGCGCCTTGCAGTCCGAAACCTTGTTTCGGCGCGCCATGGAAAACTCCATGCTCACCGGCATGCGCGCGCTCGATCTGAACGGCCGCATCACCTACGTCAACCCGGCTTTTTGTTCCATGACCGGCTGGAGCGAGTCCGACCTGGTGGGGGCGCAGGCGCCCTTCCCCTACTGGCCCGCATCCGATGTGGACAAGCTGCACATCCGACTTGAAGACGAGCTCAGCGGCCGCACCAATGCGGGCGGTTTCGAGATGCCGGTGCAGCGCAAGAACGGCAGCACCTTTTTTGCCCGCATGTACGTCTCGCCCCTGATCGACTCCCAAGGGCAACAAACCGGCTGGATGACCTCGATGACCGACATCAGCGAGCCCAAGCGCATCCGCGAAGAACTGGGCGCCTCCTACCGGCGCTTCACCACCGTGCTCGATACGCTGGACCAGGCGGTGTCGGTGGCGCCCCTGAACAGCACCGAGTTGCTGTTTGCCAACCGCATGTACCAGACATGGTTCGGCTCCACCGCCGACGGGCATCGGCAGTTGATCCAGTTGAGCCAGCGCAGCGGCGCCACCCGCCCCGATGGCGAAGACCACCAGTCGGATGGCCTCGCGGGACTGCCCACCGACACCTTGTTTGAGGCCACCACCGACCATGCCGAGCTGTTCTTGGAAACACTCAACAAGTGGCTCGAGGTGCGCACGCGCTACCTGACTTGGGTCGATGGCCGCTTGGTGCAGATGGTGATCGCCTCCGACATCACGGCGCGGCGGCGTGCCGAGCAACAGGCCGCCCTGCAGCAAGAGCGCGCCGAGGCCGCCAGCCGCCTGATCACCATGGGCGAGATGGCCTCCAGCGTGGCGCACGAGCTCAACCAGCCCCTGACCGCCATCAGCAACTACAGCAGCGGCATGATTGCGCGCCTGCAACAGCAGCAGATCAGCGAGGCCGAGCTGCTCGAGGTGCTGCAAAAGACCGCCAAACAGGCCCAGCGCGCCGGCCAGATCATCCAGCGCATCCGCGCCTTCGTCAAGCGCAGCGAACCCACCCCCACCCCATCGGATGCGGCGCAGATGGTGGCCAATGCGGTGGAGCTGGCCGAGATCGATTTGCGGCGCCACCTGGTGCGCCTCAACACCTATGTGGCGGCGCGCCTGCCACAACTGCTGGTGGACCCGATCCTGATCGAGCAGGTGCTGATCAACCTGCTCAAAAACGCGGGCGAAGCCATCATCCAGGCGCAGCGCCCGGTCGGGCAGCGCCAGGTGGAACTGTGCGTGACGCCGCGCCACATCGAGGGGCTGCCGGTGATCGAATTCAGCGTGCGCGACAACGGACGCGGCATCCCGCCCGAGCAGCTCGAGCGCATCTACGAGGCCTTCTACAGCACCAAAGCCGAGGGCATGGGGATAGGGCTCAAGCTGTGTCGCTCCATCGTCGAATCGCACCACGGACGGCTGCAGGCGCGCAACCTCTACAATGGGCAGGAAATCATGGGTTGTGAGTTCAGCTTCTGGATTCCTACGCTGGCTGCCCTCAACCCCTGATGCCCACAGGCCAGTGCCCCGTACCGGGCAGGCCCACCGAGATCGAGAAGGCGACAAATGAGTGTGATGGCAAAGCGCGGTTTGGTTTATGTGGTGGATGACGATGAGGCTGTGCGCGACTCGTTGCAGTGGTTGCTCGAAGGCAAAAACTACCGGGTGCGCTGCTTCGAATCGGCCGAGGCCTTTTTGAGCTGCTACGACCCGCGTGAAGTGGCCTGTTTGTTGGCCGACATCCGCATGGGCGGCATGACCGGTATGGAGTTGCAAGACCGGCTGCTGGAGCGCCGCTCCCCGCTCCCCGTCGTTTTCATCACCGGCCATGGCGATGTGCCGATGGCGGTGCAGACGATGAAAAAAGGCGCGCTCGATTTCATCCAAAAGCCCTTCAATGAGCCCCAGCTCATGGGCTTGGTCGATCGCATGCTGGAGGCGGCGCGCAGCGCCTTTGCCGAGCACCAGCAAGCTGCCAGCCGCGAGGCCCTGATGGCCAGACTGACCGGGCGCGAATCGCAGGTGCTCGAGCGCATCGTGGCCGGCCGGCTCAACAAGCAAATCGCCGACGATTTGAACATCAGCATCAAAACGGTGGAGGCACACCGCGCCAACATCATGGAAAAGCTCGGCACCAACACGGTCGCTGATTTGCTTAAGATCGCCCTCGGCCCTGGTGCCAAATCCTGATTTAGAATTTACTCCCCCCGGTTTTTTGCAATGACTGCTCAACTGATCGACGGCGTGGCGCTGTCGCGCCAACTGCGCGCCGAACTCACCCAGCGCACCCGCACGCTCACCGCCCTGGGCCAGCAGCCTGGCCTGGCGGTGCTGCTGGTCGGCGATGACCCGGCCAGCCAGGTGTATGTGCGCAACAAGGTCAAGGCCTGCGCCGAGGCCGGCATCCACTCGCTGCTGGAGCGGCACCCGGCCAGCCTGAGCGAGGCCGAGTTGCTGGCGCGCATCAACGCCCTCAACGCCGACCCGCGCATCCACGGCATCTTGGTGCAACTGCCGCTGCCGCCGCAGATCGAGGCGCAGCGCGTGATCGAAGCCATCAGCCCCGCCAAGGATGTGGACGGTTTTCACATCGCCAGCGCCGGAGCGCTGCTGGTCGGCCAGCCCGGTTTCTGGCCCTGCACCCCCTACGGCTGCCTAAAAATGCTGGAGCACATCGGCTTTGATTTGCGCGGCAAGCACGCGGTGGTGATCGGGCGCAGCAACATCGTGGGCAAACCGATGGCGCTGCTGCTGCTGCAGCGCGACGCCACCGTCACCGTCTGCCACTCGCGCACCCCCAACCTCAAGGCCCACACCCTGCAAGCCGATGTGATCGTGGCCGCAGTGGGCAAGGCCGGCCTGCTCACGCGCGACATGGTCAAGCCCGGTGCCGTGGTGCTCGACGTGGGCATGAACCGCGACGCCGCCGGCAAGCTGTGCGGCGATGTGGATTTTGCGGGCGTGCAAGAGGTAGCCGGCTACCTCACGCCGGTGCCCGGCGGCGTTGGGCCCATGACCATCACCATGCTGCTGGCCAACACGGTGCAGGCGGCCGAGCGCGCCGCCGATCTGAACGGCTAGCTCACTGGTAGCGCACCGCCACGATCTCGTAGCGCTTGACGCCGCCCGGGGCTTGCACCTCGGCCACGTCGCCCTCCTCTTTGCCAATCAGGGCGCGCGCGATCGGGCTCGAGATGTTGATCAGGCCCTGCTTGAGGTCGGCTTCGTCCTCGCCCACGATCTGGTACGTAACCGCCGCACCGCTGCGCTCGTCTTCGAGCTCGACCGTGGCCCCAAACACCACCCGACCACCGCCGTCGGTGGCTGCCGGGTCGATCACTTGCGCCATGGCCAGCTTGCTCTCGATTTCGGCGATGCGCCCTTCGATGAAGCCCTGGCGCTCTTTGGCAGCGTCGTAGTCGGCGTTTTCGCTCAGGTCGCCTTGCGCACGCGCCTCGGAGATGGCGTTGATGACGGCCGGCCGGTCTTTGGTTTTTAGGCGCTGCAGCTCGGTTTTAAGCAAATCGGCGCCGCGCTGGGTCACAGGAATGGTGGGCATTGTTGCGTCTCCAAATGCGAACCGCCGAGCCAGACAGACTCGGCGGTAGATGTTCGCGATATTATGCCCGAACGCACCGGCGTTGCACGTCGCTCCCCTATGCCGTTGTTGGGGTGTCGATCTGCGCCAGCGGCCAGCGCGGCCGCACGGCAAAGTTGTAGCCTTCGCCGCTGGCACCAGCGGGCAGCAAACCCGCCTGCCAGCGCATGGCGGCGGCCAAGGCGATCATGGCGCCGTTGTCGGTGCACAGGTGCAGCTCGGGGTAATGCACGCGCAGCCCCAGGCGCTCGGCGGCGGCATCGAGCTGCTGGCGCAACCGCCGGTTGGCCCCCACCCCGCCGGCCACCACCAGCCGCCGCAACCCGGTTTGCTGCAAGGCGGCAAGCGACTTTTTCACCAGCACCTCGACGATGGCGGCCTCGGTGGCCGCAGCCAGATCGGCGCGCCGCGCCTGCAGCTCAGGGCCCAGCTTGCGCGCCTGCGTGAGCACGGCGGTTTTTAGGCCAGCAAAAGAAAAATCCAAGTCGCCGCTGTGCAGCAGCGGGCGCGGCAAGGCAAACGCGCTGGCCTGGCCCTGCTCGGCCAAGCGCGCCAACGCCGGGCCGCCGGGGTAGCCCAGCCCGAGCAGCTTGGCCGATTTGTCAAAGGCTTCGCCGGCGGCGTCGTCGATGGTCTCGCCCAGCAGGTGGTAGCGCCCCACCCCCTCGACCCGCATCAGTTGCGTGTGGCCGCCCGACACCAGCAGCGCCACGAATGGAAACTCGGGCGCGTCGGCACTCAAAAAGGGCGAGAGCAAATGCCCCTCCAGGTGGTGCACGCCCAGCGTGGGCTTGCCCAGCGCCGCCGCGATGCCGCAGGCCACCCCGGCCCCGACCAGCAAGGCACCCGCCAAACCGGGCCCGCGCGTGAAGGCCACGCAGTCGATCTGCTCCAGCGTGCAACCGGCCTGCTGCAGCACCGACTGCGTGAGCGGCAGCACGCGCCGGATGTGGTCGCGGCTGGCCAGTTCGGGCACCACGCCGCCATAGGCTTGGTGCATCTGCACCTGGCTGTGCAGGGCCTGCCCCAGCAGCCGTGGCGGGGCCGCACCCGCGTCGGCCTGCACCACGGCCACCCCGGTTTCGTCGCAAGAGCTTTCGATTCCCAATATCAGCATGGGATGAGTGTAAGGGAGGGCGCGGCCAAGCCTGCACGGGCGGGCTCAGCGGGCGACTTGCGTGGGCTGCTGTGCAGAGCCTCCAACGGGCACAAAACTTGCTTGTGGATGTTCAACCAACCCCACGCGCCTTATGGCCACAGCACCACGATGAAATCCAGCCTTTGCTTCCTGCTGGCCGCCAAGCGCGCCGAGCTGGCCGAATTGGAGCGGCTGGCGCAAAGCATTGCGCTGGCGCGCAGCACCGCCGCTTTGGTGCACGAGTTGCAGCGCGAACGCGGACTCTCCAACCTTAGCGTGCGCCATGCCGGCATGGGGCAGGCACCCCTCGATGCGCAGTTGCACCAGCAAACCCTAGGCACCGACGATTGGGTGGCGCAATGGCTGCTGGAGTCTGAAGCCCTGATCAACGCCCCGTCGCCGCACGCCGCGCGGCTCCTGAGCCGGGTCGCCTACGCACTGCAAGGGCTGGATGCGCTGGCGCTGCTGCGCTCGCGCGTCGCGGCCAAGGCACTCAGCACCCAGCGCCTGTCGGCCGATTACGCACGGCTGATCGCCAGTTTGTTGGCGGTCGTGTTCGAAGCCGCCGACCACGCCAGCGCCCCCGAACTGCTGCGCCCGCTGGTGGCGCTGTTCAACCTGATGCAATGCAAGGAGTGGACCGGTCAGGAGCGCGCCCTGGGTGCCACCCTGTTTGCCAGCACCCAGGTGCATGCGCAGGAACAGGCGCACCTGAGCGAGCTGATCGAGGCGCAGCAGCGCTGCCTGGAGGTGTTTGAGTCCTTTGCCAGCGCCGCGCTGCTGCAGCGCTGGCAAGAGCGCCAGCGCGCCCAGCCCCTGATCGAGCGCAGCCGGTTGCGCCGCCTGCTGCTGCAAACACCTGCCGGGGGGGCGCTGGAGCCGCATCTGAGCGGGGTCTGGTTTGCCTGCTGCAGCCAGTGCATGGATGAAATGCGCCCGATCGAAGACCAATTGACGCAGGCTTTGGTCGAGCAGGCGAGCGCCTGCATGGCGCAGGTGCAAGCCGAAATCGGACAACTCGAACAGCGCCAGCGCCAGCCCCCCGAGGCCGACACCGAGCGGCTGCGCGGCAGCGCATTTTTTGAGGCCGCACCCCCTGCCCTTCAACCCGCGCCCCAAGGGCTGGCGTTTGGCCTAGAAAGGTCGGTGCTCGATCTGGTGCAAGAGCAGGGCCTAAGGCTGCAAGCCGCTGCCACCGAGCTCGAAACGCTGCGCGTCAGCCTGAACGAGCGCAAACTGATCGAGCGCGCCAAGGGCCTGCTGATGGCGCACCAGCAGCTCGATGAGCCCGCCGCACACAAAGCCCTGCGCGAGCTGGCCATGAACCAGAACAAGCGCATGGTCGATGTGGCCGAGGCGGTGCTCTCGATGAGCCACCTGCTTGCACCACGGCGGTGAACGCTTGGGCCCGATTCTGGTGCACCGGGGCGAAAAATAAGCGCCAGGCAGCGTCCCACCCTAGACACACCCCCTAAAACCAAGCCTGGCACGAAAACTGCTTGCGTGATGACATGGGTAAGCGCCAATGGCGGCACGAACCCGGCTCGCAGAGCAAGACGGACAACGGCGTCCCTCCCAGCCCGCTTTCAAGGCGGACACGGGAGGACGCCGTTTTTCATTTGCTGCCACGCTTCGATTGTTCATTGTTCTAGGAGTAGTCATGCCCCCGTTCGACCTCAGCCAGACCGAATCCAGCACGGCTGGCACACCAACCCCTGGCGGCCACAGCCCGGCCGCCTGCCACGCACCCACTGCCGCCCAAGCAAGCACCAGCGGTGCAGACCAGCCCGGGCGCCGCAGCGCGCTGCGCCAAGGCGCCACGCTCGCTGGCGCGGCCCTGCTGGCCCATGCCGGCACTGGCCTGGTGCCCGGCCTGCGCTCGGTCGTCCATGCCCAGGGCTCTGACCGGCCCGAGATCCAGGAGGTGCGCATCGGCTTCATTCCGCTCACCGACAGCGCCTCCGTCATCATGGCCTCGGTGCTGGAGCTGGACCGCAAACACGGGGTGCGCATCGTCCTGTCCAAGGAAGCCAGTTGGGCCGGCCTGCGCGACAAGCTGCTCAACGGCGAACTGCACATGGCGCATTCGCTCTACGGCCTGATCTACGGGCTGCAACTGGGGCTGGGCGGGCCGCGCACCGATATGTCGGTGCTGATGACGCTCAACCGCAACGGCCAGGGCATGACGCTGAGCCGCCAACTGGCCGAGCGCGGCGCGGTGGACGTGGGCACGCTGGCGCGGCTGATGGCGCGCGAGCGGCGCGAGTACACCTTTGCCCAGACCTTTCCGACCGGCACCCACGCCATGTGGCTGTACTACTGGCTGGCCAGCGCCGGTGTCAACGCGCTGCGCGACACCAGGGTCATCACCGTGCCGCCGCCGCAGATGGTGGCCAATATGCGCGTCGGCAACATGGACGGATTCTGCGTCGGCGAACCCTGGAACCACCGCGCCATCGTGGACCGCATCGGCATCACGGCCGCCAACACCCAGGACGTGTGGCCCGATCACCCCGAGAAAGTGCTGGGCGCGCGCGCCGACTTCGTGCGCCGCCACCCCCACACCGCGCGCGCCGTGATGATGGCGGTGCTCGAAGCCAGCCGCTGGATCGAGGCCAGCCTGCAAAACAAGCTGCGCATGGCCGAGACCATCGCCGCCCGCCCCTTTGTCAACACCAGCGTCGATGTGATCCGCGACCGCATTCTGGGGCGCTACCAAAACGGCCTCGGGCGCACCTGGGACGACCCGAACCACATGAAGTTCTTTGACGGCGGCGCAGTCAACTTCCCGTTCCTCTCCGACGGCATGTGGTTCCTGACCCAGTTCAAACGCTGGGGCCTGCTGCGCGAGCACCCCAACTACCTGCAAGTGGCGCAGCAGATCAACCAGATCGAGCTCTACCGTCAGGCCGCGACGCAACTCAACATCAGTGTGCCGCGCGAACCACTGCGCAGCAGCACCCTGATGGATGGGGTGGTCTGGAACGGCCGCGACCCGGCGCGCTACGCCGACAGCTTTGCCATCCGGACTTAAGGAGCACACACCATGGTCAGCGCCGTCTTTCATTCGCCCCGCGCCGGGCAGATCCCCGCCGCCCCGGCCGAACCAGCCCGGACCCCGGCCCCCGCCCACAGCAGCCCGGCGCGCAGCCAGCCCGCGCGCAGCAGCGCAACGCGGCGCTTCGAGGCCAGCGAATGGCTGCAACAGGGGCTGCCGCCGCTGTTTGGCTTGCTGCTGCTGATCGGCCTGTGGCACCTGGCCGCGACCAGCGGCGAGGGCCAGTTCCCGACCCCGGGCGCCACCTGGAGCGCGGCGCTGGTGTTGTTTGCCGACCCCTTCTTCGTCAACGGCCCCAACGACGTCGGGATCGGCTGGCAAGTGCTCAACTCGCTCGAGCGCGTCGGGCTGGGCTTTGGGCTGGCGGCGCTGGTGGGCATTCCGCTGGGCTTTCTGATCGGCCGCTCGGTCTTTGCCGGGCGCATGTGCGCGCCGCTGATCAGCCTGTTCAAGCCGGTCTCGCCACTGGCCTGGCTGCCGATCGGGCTGCTGGTGTTCCAGGGCACCGAACCGGCAGCGATCTGGACCATCTTCATCTGCTCGATCTGGCCCATGATCATCAACACCGCCGTCGGGGTGCAGCGGGTGCCGCAGGACTACCTCAACGTGGCGCGGGTGCTCAACCTGAGCGAGTGGACCATCCTGACCAAAATCCTGCTGCCCGCCGTGCTGCCCTACGTGCTCACCGGGGTGCGGCTGGCCGTGGGCACGGCCTGGCTGGTGATCGTGGCGGCCGAAATGCTCACCGGCGGTGTCGGCATCGGTTTCTGGATCTGGGACGAGTGGAACAACCTCAACATCACGAACATCATCGTGGCGATTTTCGTCATCGGCCTGGTCGGGCTGCTGCTGGAGTGGGCCTTGGTGCGCATCGCCCGCGCCTTTACTTTCGAGGAAGTCAAATCATGAACGAAAGCCATTACATCCAGATCGAAGGCGTGGTGCAGCGCTTCAAAACCCGGCAAGGCGAGTTCGAGGCGCTGCGCCAGATCGACCTGCGCATCGCCAAAGGCGAATTCGTGGCCCTGATCGGGCACTCGGGTTGCGGCAAATCGACCCTGCTCAACCTGATCGCCGGCCTGACTTCCCCCACCGAAGGCTTGCTGCTGTGTGCCGGGCGCGAGATCGCCGGCCCGGGGCCGGAGCGCGCCGTGGTGTTTCAAAACCACTCGCTGTTGCCGTGGCTGACTTGCTTTGAGAATGTGCACCTGGGCGTCGAGCGCGTGTTCGGATCGGGTTCGCGCAGCGCCGGGGCCAAGTCGGAGCGCAAAAGCGAACTGGCGGCGCGCACCCACGCCGCGCTGGAACTGGTGGGCCTGAGCCACGCCGCGCACAAGCGCCCGGGCGAAATCAGCGGCGGCATGAAGCAGCGCGTGGGCATCGCCCGTGCGCTGGCGATGGAGCCCAAGGTGCTGCTGCTCGACGAGCCCTTCGGCGCGCTCGACGCCCTCACCCGCGCCAAGCTGCAAGACGAGCTGCTCGAAATCGTGGCGCGCACCCACAGCACCGTGGTGATGGTGACGCACGATGTCGATGAGGCGGTGCTGCTGGCCGACCGCATCGTGATGCTCACCAACGGCCCCTCGGCCACCATCGGCGAGGTGCTGGCGGTGCCGCTGGCGCGCCCACGGCGGCGCGTGGAACTGTCGGAAAACCCAAACTACCTGCAATGCCGCAAGGCGGTGATCGACTTTTTGTACACCCGCCAGGCGCACGTCGAAAAAGAGGCCGCATGATGCCAAGCACTGCCCCCCACGGCGCCGAGTCCGCACGCAACACCCCGGCCGCCAGCCCAAGCCCCAACGCCCGCCCGCGACAAAAACTGGTGCTGGTGGGCAACGGCATGGCCGGCGTGCGCACGCTCGAAGAGCTGCTCAAGCTCACGCCCGATCTGTACGAAATCACCGTCTTTGGCACCGAGCCGCACCCCAACTACAACCGCATCCTGCTCTCGCCGGTGCTGGCTGGCGAGCAGACGCCGGAGCAGATCATCCTCAACGACTGGGACTGGTACCGCCAGCACGGCATCGCCCTGCACGCCGGCTGGAACGTGACCGAGGTGGACCGCACCCGGCGCCTGGTGCATGCCAGCGGGCCCGACGGGGCCACCCAGTCGGCCCCCTACGACCGCTTGATTCTGGCCACCGGCTCCAACGCCTTCATGCTGCCCATCCCCGGCCGGGATCTGCCCGGTGTGCTCGCCTACCGCGACCTGGCCGACACCCAGGCCATGATCGCTGCCGCCACGCAATACCGGCAGGCGGTGGTCATCGGCGGCGGGCTGCTGGGGCTGGAAGCCGCCAACGGGCTGATGAAGCGCGGCATGGACGTGACCGTGGTGCACGTGGCCCCGTGGCTGATGGAGCGCCAGCTCGACCAGCGCGCCGCCGAGCTGTTGCAGCGCTCGCTGCAAGCGCGCGGCCTCAAGTTCCTGCTCGGGGCCCAGACCGAGGCCCTGCTGGCCGGTGCCGATGGGCGCGTGGCCGCCGTGCGTTTCAAGGCCGGCAGCGCGCCCGAGCCGGAAATCCCGGCCCAGCTCGTGGTGATGGCGGTGGGCATCCGCCCCAACACCGCGCTGGCCGAGCGCATGCGGCTGCACGTGCAGCGCGGCATCGTGGTCTCGGACACGCTGCAAACCGTGACCGACCCGCGCATCTACGCCGTGGGCGAATGCGCCGCGCACCGGGGCGTGGCCTACGGCCTGGTGGCTCCGCTGTTCGAGCAGGGCAAGGTGCTGGCCAACCACCTGGCGCAGCACGGCATCGCCCGCTACAGCGGCAGCGTGACCTCGACCAAGCTCAAGGTGACGGGGATCGATCTGTTTAGCGCTGGCAACTACCTGGGCGGCCCCGGCTGCGAGGAAATCGTGCTCAGCGACCCGACCGCCCCCAACGGCGGTGTCTATAAAAAACTGGTGCTGCAAGACGACAAACTGGTCGGCGCCTGCCTCTATGGCGACACGGTCGATGGCAGTTGGTATTTCAAGCTGCTGCGCGCGGGCCGCCCGGTGGCCGACATCCGCGACAAGCTCATGTTTGGCGAGAGCAATCTGGGCGATGCCGGGCACCAGGGGCACCAAAAGGCGGCCCAAATGGCCGACAGCGACGAGGTTTGCGGCTGCAACGGCGTCAGCAAAGGGGCCATCTGCAAGGCCATCAAGCGCCAGGGCCTGTTCACCCTCGACGAAGTGCGCAAACACACCAAGGCCAGCGCCAGTTGCGGCAGTTGCACCGGCCTAGTGGAGCAAATCCTCATGTTCAGCGCCGGCGGCGACTACTCGGCCACGCCCCAGAAAAAGGCCATCTGCGGCTGCACCGAACACAGCCACCAGCAGGTGCGCGAGGCCATCCACGAGCGCAAGCTGCTGCGCATCGACGAGGTGTTCCAGGCCCTGAACTGGCGCAACCCGAGCGGCTGCGCCACCTGCCGCCCGGCCATCAACTACTACCTCATCAGCACCTGGCCCAAAGAGGCCCGCGACGACCCGCAAAGCCGCTTCATCAACGAGCGCAGCCACGCCAACATCCAGAAAGACGGCACGTATTCGGTGATCCCGCGCATGTGGGGCGGTGAGACCAGCGCCGCCGAACTGCGCCGCATCGCCGATGCGGTGGACAAGTACCAGATCCCCACCGTCAAGGTCACCGGCGGCCAGCGCATCGACTTGCTGGGCGTGAAGAAAGAGGATCTGATCGGCGTCTGGAAAGACATCGGCATGCCCAGCGGCCACGCCTACGCCAAGGCGCTGCGCACGGTCAAAACCTGCGTCGGCTCCGAGTGGTGCCGCATGGGAACGCAAGACAGCACCCAGATGGGCAAGGACTTGGAGCGCGCCTTTTTCGGCATGTACGCGCCGCACAAGGTCAAGTTTGCCGTTAGCGGCTGCCCGCGCAATTGCGCCGAGTCCGGCATCAAGGACGTGGGCATCATCGGCGTCGAGAGCGGCTGGGAGATGCATATCGCCGGCAACGGCGGCATCAAGACCGAAGTGGCACACTTTTTTTGCAAACTCAAAAGCGCTGCCGAGGTGCTGGAATACACCGGTGCCTTCATGCAGTTGTACCGGCTCGAAGGCTGGTATCTGGAGCGCACGGTGCACTTCGTGAGCCGGGTCGGGCTGGACTACGTGAAAAAGCGCATCCTCGACGACCCGGTCGGCCGCCAGGCGCTGTGGCAGCAGTTGCAGTTTGCGCTCGACGGCGAACCCGACCCCTGGTTTGAACACGAACGGGCGCAAGTCGATCTGCGCCAATTCCAGCCCCTGAGCCCAGTTGCGGCCCCCAGCCGGGTGCCGGCCTGACCGTGCCCCCGCTTGATGCGCAACCCATTTACCCCGGAGACACCATGAACCGCTGGATTCCCGTCTGCACCGTTGAAGACATCCCGGCCTTGGGCGCGCGCCGCGTGGCACGCGAGCACGGGCTGGACGTGGCCGTGTTCAAGGCCGCCGACCAGCAGCTCTTTGCGCTGCTCGACCGCTGCCCGCACAAGGGCGGACCCCTGAGCCAAGGGATCGTGTTTGGGCACAGCGTGGCTTGCCCGCTGCACAACTGGAACATCGCCCTCGACAGCGGCCAGGCCGCCGCACCCGATCACGGCCAGACCCCGCGCTTCGCCCTCAAGGTCGAACACGGACAGGTGTATCTGGACGCCCACGAGCTCGAAACCCTGGCGACCGAGGCCACGCGGCCTTTGGCCGGGCCGGCCCGCCGCACGTGCCCCGGCGCGGCCAGCGGTGCCTGCTAGGCGCAGCCCCATGGCCACCACCCGTTCCACCTGCCCCTATTGCGGCGTGGGCTGCGGCGTGCTGATCGAGCACGAAGGCGGCCAAGTCACCGGCGTGCGCGGCGACCCCGAGCACCCGGCCAATTTCGGGCGCTTGTGCAGCAAGGGCTCGACCCTGCACCTGAGCGCCCGCCCCGCCTTGGCGCAAGCCACCCGGCTGCTGCATCCGCAGTGGCGCAGCCAACGCGGCGGCCCCACCCAGGCGCTGGCTTGGAAGCAGGCGCTCGATCTGGCGGCCGGCCGCATCGCCCGCACCGTGCAGCAGCACGGCCCCGACGCCGTGGGCGTCTATGTGAGCGGCCAGTTGCTGACCGAGGACTACTACGTCTTCAACAAGCTGGTCAAAGGGGTGCTGGGCAGCAACCAGATCGACTCCAATTCGCGCCTGTGCATGAGCAGCGCCGTGGCCGGCTACAAGCTCACCCTCGGGGCCGACGCGCCACCACCCTGCTACGACGACCTGGGACTGGCGCAAACGCTGTTCATCATCGGCAGCAACACGGCTTGGGCGCACCCGGTGCTGTTTAGGCGCATCGAAGACGCGCGCGCGGCGCGGCCAGATCTGCGCCTGATCGTCGCCGACCCGCGCCGCACCGACACCGCCGCCAGCGCCGACCTGCATTTGCCGCTGCAACCCGGCACCGACGTGGCGCTGCTGCACGGCTTGCTGCACATCATGCTGTGGGAGGGCTGGCTCGACTTGGCCTACATCGCCGCCCACACCAGCGGTTTCGAGGCCCTGAAGGCGATCGTGCGCGAACACACCCCCGCCCACACCGCGCGCCTGTGTGGCCTGCAACAGGCCGACCTGTACACCGCGGCGCGCTGGATCGCCGGCCTCGACAGCCCCGCCCAAGATGGCGCCCCGGCCCCGACTGCCCCGCTGTTTAGCGGGCGCGATGGCCGGCTGCGCCGCCCCACCCTGAGCCTGTACTGCCAGGGCCTGAACCAGAGCAGCAACGGCAGCGCCAACAACGCGGCCCTGATCCACCTGCACCTGGCCACCGGGCAGATCGGCCAGCCCGGTGCCGGCCCCTTGAGCCTGACCGGCCAGCCGAACGCCATGGGCGGGCGCGAAGTGGGTGCCATGGCCACCCTGCTCAGCGCCCACCGCGATCTGGCCAACCCGGCGCACCGGGCCGAAGTGGCGCAACTGTGGGGCGTTCCCAGCGTGCCCGAGCAGCCGGGGCGCAGCGCGGTCCAGATGTTCCAGGCCGCTGCCGAGGGCGAAGTCAAGGTGTTGTGGATCGCCTGCACCAACCCGGCCCAGAGCCTGCCCGACCAGCGCATGGTGCGCCGGGCGCTGGAGCGGGCCGAATTCGTCATCGTGCAAGAGGCCTTTGCCGACACCGCCACCACCGCCTACGCCGACCTGCTGCTGCCCGCCACCACCTGGGGCGAAAAGGAAGGCACCGTCAGCAACAGCGAGCGGCGCATCAGCCGCGTGCGCCGCGCCGTGCCGGCCCCGCAGCACCCCGACCATGCGCTCGACGGCCCCCGGCCCGACTGGGTCATCGCGCGCGATGTGGCCCAGCGCCTGGAGGCCCTGCTGCACCCGCAGCCCGCGGCGCAGCGGCGCATCCACTTCGACTACCCCACGCCCGAAGCGGTGTGGAACGAACACCGCCAGAGCACCCGCGGCCGCGACCTCGACATCAGCGGACTCAGCTATGCCCTGCTCGACACCGAGGGGCCGCAGCAATGGCCGCTGCCCGAGGGCCACCGCCAAGGCCTGGCGCGCCTGTACACCGACGGCCGTTTTCCGACGGCCGACGGCAAGGCGCGTTTTGCCGCCCTGCCCTACCGGGCGCCAGCCGAAGCGCGCGACGCCAGCTACCCACTGGCCTTGAACACCGGCCGGCTGCGCGACCAGTGGCACGGGATGAGCCGCACCGGCCTGCTGGGCCGCCTGTTTGGCCATGCACCAGAACCGGTGCTGCACATGCACCCGCAGGACATGGCACGGCGCCGGCTGACCGAAGGCGAACTGGTGAGCGTGCAAAGCGCCCGCGGGCGCATCGTGCTGCCGCTGCAAGCCGCGTCCGATCTGGGCCTGGGGCAGGTTTATTTGCCCATGCACTGGGGTTCGGATTGCTTAAGCGGGCGCACCCCCGAGGGCCAGCCACTGCTGGGCGTCAATGCCCTGACCACCCCGGCCTGCTGCCCCACTTCCAGGCAACCCGAGCTCAAACACGCCGCCGTGCGGGTAGAGCCGGCCCACCTGCCTTGGACGCTCATCGCCATGGCCTGGTTGCCCGAAGGCGAAGCGGCGCAAGCCCGGGCCTGGCTGTCGGGGCAATTGAGCCAGTTCGACTTTGCCACCTGCGTGCCCTTTGGCCGCCACGAGGAACAAGGGCGCACGGGCGTGCTGCTGCGCGCCGCCTGCCTGCAAGCCCCGGACGCCGCCTTGCTCGACGCCGTGGCCGCGCGCCTGGGCCTGAACACCCCCAACACCCTGTGCTACCGCGACCCCCGGCGCGGCCAGATGCGGGCGCTGCGCCTGCTGCGCCGCAGCCCCGAGTCCGAGGCCCAACTCGAGGCCCTGCTGCTGGCTGGCGACGTGCGCTCAGCCGCCTGGCTCGAGGCCTTGCTGCGCGAAGAACGCCCCACCCCGGCCAGCGGACAACAACTGCTGCTGCCCGGCGCGGCCGCGCCCACGGCCAGCGGGCCATCCAGCCGCAGCCCCCAGGTCTGTGCCTGCCTCGATGTGAGCGAGCAGGCCATCACCCTGCACTTGGCCCGCAGCCCGGGCAGCCCCAGCGAGCGGCTGGCGCACCTGCAAAGCACGCTGCAATGCGGCACCCAGTGCGGCTCCTGCATCCCGCAGCTCAAGCGGCTGTTGCAAAGCGTGGCCGCACCCCCGATGGCCGCAAGCACGCAAATCGCCTAATAGCGATAAGTAATTAGTACGCTGTCACAATCGAGCCAATGAGCATCAAAGAGCACTTAAAAAAAATTGGTCGCGGCAAAGACGGCGCCCGTGCCCTTAGCCGCGGGCAGGCCGCTGACCTGCTCGGGCAGGTGCTGGACGGCGCCGTGAGCGAGCTCGAAATCGGCGCCTTCTGCATCGCCATGCGCGTCAAAGGCGAAACCGCCGAAGAAATGGCCGGCTTCCTCGACGCGCTGGAGCCACGCCTGCAGCGCTGGAGCGCCCCCGCCCACAGCCCCTTGCCCAGCGTGGTGCTGCCCAGCTACAACGGCGCACGCAAGCTGCCGGTGCTGACCCCGTTGCTGGCGGGTTTGCTGGCGCGCCAAGGCTTGGCGGTGCTCTGGCACGGCTGCGCCACCGAAGACGCGCGCGCCCACCCCGAGGCCATCTTGCCCGCGCTCGAATCGGCGGGCTTGCTCAGCGCTGAACTTCAGCCTGGCAAGGTCTGCTGGGTGCCCACACAGCGCCTGCAGCCGGGGCTGCAGCGCCTGCTGGACGTGCGCCGCAGCGTGGGCTTGCGCAACAGCGCGCACAGCCTGGTCAAGCTCATGAACCCGGTCGCCGGGCCGGCCCTGCTGCTGAGCAGCTACACCCACAGCGAATACCTGCACAGCATGAGCGCCACGCTGGCGCTGACCGGGACCAACGCCCTGCTGCTGCGCGGCACCGAAGGCGAGCCCGTGGCCGACGCCCGGCGCTGCCCGGCCATGGACGCCTTCGTCGCCGGGCGCAGTTGGCGCATCCAAGAAGCCCAAGGCGGGCCGCTGCTTCCCTTGGCCGATGGGCCCACGCCCGACGCCGACGCCACCTTGCACTGGACCCAGGCGGTGCTGCTGGGCCAGCGTGCCATTCCCGAGCCGATCGCACTGCAGGTGCGCCACACGCTGGAACTGGCGCGCCTGATCGCCAGCGGCCAAATCCCCACCCCACCCCATCCGAGCACCCCATGAACACCCTGCCACCCGCTGCCCGCCCATTCAGCCCCGCAGCTGGCGCTGCCCCGCACCCGATCGTGGGCCGCTGCACCTTGGTCGGGGCCGGGCCGGGCGACCCGGAGCTGCTCACCCTCAAGGCGGCCCGGGCCATCGCCCGCGCCACGCTGCTGCTGGTCGATGACCTGGTGAGCGACGACATCGTGGCGCTGGCGGCACCCGGCGCGCGCGTGATCCACGTGGGCAAACGCGGCGGCTGCCGCTCCACGGCGCAGTCCTTCATCGAAAAACTGATGATCCAGGCCGTGCGCGAGGGCGAGCAGGTGGTGCGCCTCAAGGGCGGCGACCCCTTCGTGTTTGGCCGTGGCGGCGAGGAAGTGGAGCACCTGCGCGCCGCCGGCATCGAGGTCGAAGTGGTCAACGGCATCACCGCCGGACTGGCGGCGGTGACGGCGCTCGGGGCACCGCTGACGCACCGCGACCATGCACACGGGGTGGTGTTTATTACCGGACACGCCAAACCCGGCAGCAACGGCCCGGACTGGCGTGCGCTGGCCCAGACCTGCCACGCGGCGCGCCTGACGCTGGTGATCTACATGGGCGTGCAAGCGGCGGCGCAGATTCAGGCCGATCTGCTCACTGGCTTGCCCGCCAGCACCCCCGTGGCGCTGGTGCAGCACGCCACCCTGGCGCAGCAGCGCCACGCACTGTGCGAACTGCAGCACCTGCACAGCACGCTGGAGCGCGAAGGGCTGGGCAGCCCGGCGGTGATCGTGGTGGGTGAGGTGCTGCAAGGCCTGCTGGCCTTGGCGCAAACGGCACAGAGCCGGGTGGCCTGAGGGGGCGGGTCGCCGCGGCGCCCTGCCATCAAAAACCGGCGCGTTACAGGCCCGCGTCCACCCAGCGGCCACCGGCCACCCGCGCGCGGCCCAGCGCCACCAGCGTATCGAGCAAGGTCGGCAAGCGGTCGCGCCAGCGGCCGCGGCCGCTGAAATGCGCGGCCACGCCGTCCAGGTCGAGGCTGCGCTGCGCTGCGGCCAGCACCTCGGCCACGGTCTTGATTTGCTCGGTCACCCCCGTGGGCCACGGGCGCTGCGCCAGCGCCACCTTGGCGGGCTTGGGCAGCGCGCCGACATCGGGCGCGTCGGCGTCGGGATCGGACTCGGCCTCAAGGGCCACCTGCTCGCCCCGTCCGGCTTGCTGATACTCGGGCCGCAGCCAGCGCACCGTGCCGGCGGCTTCCTCGGCGGCGCGCTGGGCGTTTAGCTCGACCAGCCGCGCCAACAGCGTGTCGGTGTCGGCGGGCAAGCTCAGGTCGGCCCAGCCGTAGGCTTGCAGCACGGCGGCGTCCAGCTCGTCGTGCAGGCTCTTGAGCACGCCCACCAGGCCGTGCGCGTGGAGCAGCTTCTCCTTGGCGGTCAGCGGCTCGCCGCTGCGCAGCTTTTCCAGCACGTTGTAAACCGCCGTGAGCGTGGCGTCGGGGTGGGCGGCCTGCCGGGCCTTGCGGTGGACGTCGATTTGCTCGGCCAAGCTGCGGATGCGCTCGGCCAGCGCTCCGGCTGGGTCTAGGTCGGGGAAGGGGAAGGCTTCGAAGCAACGCGACTTGACGTACACGGGGTCATTGCCCACACCCAACCAACTGCCCACCGCCAATGCCCAAGCTCCATGCATGCGGCTAGACAGCACGCCTAGGTGCAACCCGTCCTGCAGGGCAATCGCTACCAGCTTGTTGTCGGGCAATACCACTCCGTCCAGAAACTGAAACAACCTGTGCTTTGCGGTCTCCACTGTGGCGATGTAGCGTGGAAGCGCCTCTATTTGTCGACGAAGCACTCTGCGCGGCTCGCCAAACAACCACCAGTTGTCTCGATAAGTCGCCCGGTTGTTTTGCTCCCGTTCAGGCTTGACCCGCTCCAGCAGCCACTGGTAGGTGGCGGGGTAGCGTTGCCGTGCCGCGTCGGCGGTCAGCCCGAACATATCTATCACCAGCACGTCGCGCGGCGTCGCCGTCAGGTCACGCCCGTTGCGGTACTCCCTGATATGGCGCTCAAGCCCTGGCACCGTGCCCAACCCAAGGCTGGCCGCCTGTTGGCGGGTCACGATGAACCCCGCGCCGAAGAGCTGCACCCCCCGGTTGCTTAGGTCGGCATTGGCCTGCAGGCTGCGTGCCCCAGCCACGTTGGCCCCCACGGACAAGTCGGGGTGTATCAGCCCCCGCCGTTCCGCCAGCGACACCGCCACCTCGCCAAACTCACTGGCCTGCTCACGCTGCACCGTCAACAACCGCCCTTCAGCCGGCCCCGTTCCCAGCACCGTCATGGCGATGCGCACGGCGGCGCCATTGGCGCTGTCCACCCACGGGTGGTCGGGCACGGCGAATGCCAGATGCGCCACGCCAGCGCCGGGGTGGGGTGTGCCGGGGGCCGATTTCTGCGCGTTTGGCAGCATGAGGCCCCCGGCATGCCCCGCCCCGGCGCCCACCCACCCCGCAACTGCCCCAGCCCCAGCCCCACCCGCCCCAGCCCCACCCGCCCCGGCGTCCGCCCACCCCGCAGCCGCAGAAAAAGCCGAGGAAGCCAATAAACCCCCATCCAACGCCGCCTGCACCACCCGCCGGTTGAACGTCTGCCGCAAGCTGTTGGTGGTGATCAGCCCCATGCGCTGCACCGCGCCGGCCCCCACGAGCGCCGCCGCCCGAGCCCACCAGAACATCACAAAGTCTGCACTGTCCGGCACATCCGGCCACGCGGCGCGCAAAGCGTCCACATACCCGTCGCCCAGGGCCGCCCGCATGGTGGACGCGCCAATGAACGGCGGGTTGCCCACGATGAAATCGGCCTGCGGCCACTGCGCCTGGCGGGGGTTCACGTAGCGCCATTGCAGCACCTGCGCCGCCTCGTCGGGCACCCGCTGGCCGGTGACGGGGTGCGGCTTGAAGGTTGCGCCGTCCCAGCGCGTCAGAACCTTGCCGCTGGCGTCGGTCATCGGCTCTTGGCGGTCGTAGGCCAGTACCGCGTCGCGGTGCTCGATGTTGCCGTAATCGTGCACCACCGGCTCAGCCATGCTGGCGCGGCCGTTGGTGCGGATGTGCCACTGCAAAAAGCCAATCCACAACACCAGCTCGGCCAGCGCAGCGGCGCGCTGGTTCAGCTCCACCCCGCGCAACTGCTGCAGCGTCACGGTCTCGCGGCCCAGGTCCAGCGCATCTTGCGTATCGCCCAAGGCGTTGAGCTGGTTCAACACCTCGCCCTCCAGGCGCTTGAGGTGCTCCAGCGTCACATACAAAAAGTTGGCACTGCCGCAGGCCGGGTCCAGCACGCGCAGGGTGCACAGGCGGTGCAAAAAATCCTTCACCTGCTGGCGCGCCTCGGTCCACTTGGCGCGCACGGCGGCGTGGTGGCGGTCCAGCGCGGCAAAGTCCTTTTTGGTCTTGACTTCGGGCGGGTGCGCTTCCAGCTCGGCGGCCTCGTGCGCCAGCAACAGGGCGGCGGCCTGGGCATTGGCCCACTCGGCGCGCAGCGGCTCAATCACGGTGGGCAACACCAAGCGCTCGACGTAGGCGCGCGGCGTGTAGTGCGCGCCCAGGGCGTGGCGCTCGCCGGGGTCCAGCGCACGCTCCAGCAAGGTGCCAAAGATGGCGGGCTCTACCTCGCGCCAATTGGCCCGGGCGGCCTGGACCAGCAGGTCGATTTGCTCGGGCCGCAGCAACAGGCTGTAGCCGTCGGCGCTGCCGCCCTTGAACAGCTTGCCATTGAACTTGAGCACGTCTTCAGTCAGCGCCGCCGAAAAACCGCCCCGGTCCATGTCGACCCACAGGATGCGCAGCATCTGTTGCAAGGTGTCAGGGCTTGCGCGGTGCTTGAGCAACAAGTCCTGGAACGAGCCCTTGGTCAACAGCTCCACATCCTCGGCAAACATAGAGAACAGGCAGCGCGACAGGTATGCCGCCACCGTGTGGGGGTCGTGCCCATCCTGCTCCAAAGAGCGGGCCAGCAATGCCAACTGGTTGGACACCTCCCGGGTGACTTTGGCGGCAATCAGCGCCGGATTCAGCTCATTCGGTTGCGTCCAAATCAGGCGCAGCCGCGCCTGCACTTCTGGCTTGGCCAAGTCGGCCAGCAAGATGCGGTGGCTGCGCGGGTCGGGGAACGGCGTGTAGGTGCCGCCACTGCGGCTGAACTCGGCGTACACCTCGATCACCGTGCCCACGTCCACCACCAACACAAAGGGCGGCCGCCCTTCGTCAGCGGGCAAGGCGCGGGCGTAGCCCTCGCCCTGACTGCGGGCGCGCAACAGGCCATCGTCAAAGCCTTTGGTGTGGGCACCCGCTTTGAGCTTCTTGGCTTCCAGCACGAAGTGGCCGCGCTTGTAGCAGTCGATGCGGCCCGCGCTGCTGGAGCCGTCTCCGTGGCTGAAGGTGACGGGGCGCTCGAACATGTAGTCTTGCGCGGGCGTGGGGTGCGGCTTGGGCACATCCAGCAGCTCGCACAGGTCGATGACGAAGGTTTGAGCAGTGGCCAGCTCGCTCGCGCTGACTCCCTGCCAGCGTTGAATGAACGCCTGCGCCGTTGTTCTTGTGTCCATATTGCAAATGATAGTCGCAGGCAACATGGGACAAGGCGGTCGCGGCAAGCCAAGTCACGGACTCGCTCAGCAATGAGCGAGGAAGGGTGTGCGCTGGGGGGGGGGCGTTATTTCAAGGGCCTGCTAAAGGTGCATCTCAGCATCCTGTCGTTGATGCAGCACGCGAATCACGTCCAGATGGTCGGAGCAGTCGAGAAAATAGACCACGTGCGAGCCGCACAGGTACTTCATGAATTCCGGCAAAACATCAGCGGGGCGGCCCTGCTTTGTGCCCGCTGCCAATCCCTCAAAGGCAGCCACAAGGTTGTGGTGGTAGGTGTCTGCCTGCTTCATCGACCAGTGTTTGAGCGTGTAGAGCCAGATTTCCTCAAGGTCGGCCTCGGCCAGCGGAGACAGTCGGTAGGGCTTACCCATGCCGCGCGTGCATTCGGTTCAAGAACGCTCCGCTATCGAACGAGCGTGGTTCACCGGACTCAAGGCCAGCGTTCAGCGCATCTTGCAGCGCCTTCACCTTGGCTTCGTGCTCTTCCAGCAGCCGCAACCCTGCCCGGACCACATCACTGGCCGAGCCATAGCGCCCGCCTTGCACTTGGGCATCAATGAAGCTGGTGAAGTGCGTACCGAGGGATACGGATGTGTTTCGGCTCATAAGCGTTCTCCTGCTGGAGTGTAGACTGTACCAATATTTGGTACAGCACGCGCGCAAGAATTGCGGCGTAGCCGCCTTTCTCCCAAAAACCAACATAAGTTTTTGATTTATTTGGTGGGCCTCCCGTGAGTCGAACACGGCACCAACGGATTATGAGTCCGCTGCTCTAACCAAGCATGAGCTAGAGGCCCGTCTGGCAATCTCTGCGGCATGGCTGCCGTGGCAAGGTCTGACAGGCTGGGTAAGCCGTTTTGCCTGCCCCATGGCGCAGAACCACAGAAAGGCGTGATTTTATCCCGCTGGCACTTGCACCCTGCGCGCCCTGCTGGGACTTTATTGCCGAGGTTGGCTCAGGGCGTTGCCCACCAGCTTGGCCGTGATGTCCACGATCTGGATCATGCGCTCGTAGGGCATGCGCTGCGGGCCGATCACGCCCAAGGTGCCCACCACGGTGCCATCCACGGTGTAGGGGGCGCTGACCACCGACAAATCCTCGAAAGGCACGCCGCCCTGGCTGTCGCCGCCGATATAAATGCGCACCCCTTCGGCCTGGTGCGACACATCGAGCAGCCGCATGATCTGGGTTTTTTGCTCAAACAGGTCAAAAAGCCGCCGCAACTGCCCCAGGTCGTGCGTGAAATCGCTCACCGACAGCAGGTTGCGTTCGCCTGCCACCACCACCGCGTCTTGTTGCGCATCCGACTCGCTGCCGAGTTCGACCGCTTGCAGCATGAGGGAGGAAATTTCGCCGCGCAAGCTCTCGACCTCGGCGCGCAGGCGGTCGCGCACCTCGACCAGCGTCAGGCCCGCGTAATGGGCGTTGAGAAAGTTGGCCGCTTCTTGCAGTCGGCTCTGCTCCAATTCGGTCTGGGTGTGGATGACGTGGTTTTGCACCTCACCGTCGGGCGAGACCAAAATCACCAGCACGCGCCGTTGCGACAGACTCAAAAACTCGATGTGCCTAAACACGCTGACGCGCTTGGGCACCCTCACCACCCCGACGAAATGCGACAGGCTGGAGAGCAGTTGCGCCGCCTGGTTGATCACCAGGCGCGGTTGTTCGCCTTGCAAGGTGGCCGGGGGCATGGCATCGACGGTCTGCACGTCGTCGCGGCGGGCAGTGAGCATGGTGTCGACGAACAGGCGGTAGCCGCGCGCCGTGGGCACCCGGCCAGCCGAGGTGTGCGGGCTGGCGATCAGGCCGAGCTCTTCCAGGTCGCTCATCACGTTGCGCACGGTGGCCGGCGACAACTCCAGCCCGGCCGCGCGCGCGAGGGTGCGCGAACCCACCGGTTGGCCGTCGGCAATATAGCGTTCAACCAAGGCTTTGAGTAAGAGCTTGGAGCGGTCATCGAGCATGGGAAGATTTTAAGCAGCTTGTGCTTTAATTTGAGCATGGATTCGCAAAGTCTCCCACCCCTTGCAATGCCACCCTTGGCAGAGCTGCACTTTCGCCACGTGGCGGTGATCGGCAAGTACAACGCCGTGGGCTCACGCGGCGCCATCGACACGCTGGCGCATTTTTTGTTGCAGCAAGGTTGCGCCGTCAGTCTGGAGCGCGAGACGGCCCTCAACACCGGACTGGACCAGCACCCGGTGCTCGATGTGAGCGAAATCGGCCAGCACTGCGATCTGGCGCTGGTGCTGGGTGGCGACGGCACCATGCTTGGTATCGGGCGCCAGTTGGCACGCCAGAACGTGCCACTGGTGGGCATCAACCAAGGCCGCCTGGGCTTTATCACCGACATCCCTTGGCAGGGCTACGCGCCGGTGTTGCAAGCCATGTTGCACGGCCAGTTCGTGCACGACCGGCGCGCCCTGATGCACGCCAGCGTCTGGCGCGACGGCCAGTGCGTGTTCGAGACCATCGCCATGAACGATGTGGTGGTGAATCGCGGCAGCGCGCCCAGCATGATCGAATTGCGGGTCGAGGTCGATGGCCACTTTGTGGCCAAACAGCGCGCCGACGGGCTGGTGATCGCCACCCCCACCGGCTGCACCGCCTACGCCCTGTCGGCCGGCGGGCCACTGCTGCACCCGGCCATCGACGGCTGGATCATGGCCCCGATCGCGCCGCACACGCTCACCAACCGCCCGATCGTGCTGCCCGCCAGCGGCGAGATCGCGGTCGAGGTGGTTTCGGGCCGCGACGCCAGCGCGCACTTCGATATGCAGAGCTTTACCAGCCTGCTGCACGGCGACCGCATCGTGGTGCGGCGCGCGGCGCACCAGTTGTGCCTGCTGCACCCGCTGGGCTGGAGTTTTTTTGACACCTTGCGGCGCAAGCTGCACTGGAATGAGGGGGGCGTGGGTTGAGCTGGCAACGCATGGTGCTGCGCGATTTTGTGATCGTGCGCGAACTGGAACTGGATTTGAGCCGCGGCTTTACCGTGCTCACCGGCGAGACCGGGGCTGGCAAGTCGATCCTGATCGATGCGCTGCAACTGGCGCTGGGCGCACGCGCCGACGCCTCGGTGGTGCGCGACGGCGCGGCGCGGGCCGAGATCGTGGCCGAGTTCGAGCCCACGCCGGCCGCGCTGCTCTGGCTGGCCGAACAGGGCTTTGAGGGCGAGGTGGGCGAGCCCTTGCGGCTCAAGCGCCAGCTCGACGCCCAAGGCCGCAGCCGGGCCTGGATCAATGGCAGCGCCGCCAGCGCGACCCAGTTGCGCGAGTTGGGCGAATTGCTGCTCGACATCCACGGCCAGCACGCCTGGCAGAGCCTGACGCGGCCCGAGGCGGTGCGCCACTTGCTCGACGACTACGCCCGCATCGACCCGCGCACCCTGCGCCAGCTCTGGACCGACTGGCGCAGCGCACAGCGCAGCCTGGAACAAGCGCACACGCAGCAAAGCCAGTTGCAGCAGGAGCGCGAACGCCTGCAATGGCAGTTGAGCGAACTCGAACGCCTAGCCCCGCAGCCGGGCGAATGGGAAGACCTCAACTTGCAACACGGTCGGCTGGCGCACGCGCAAGCGCTGCTGGAGGCGGCGCAAACGGCGCTGCACTGCCTGAGCGAAGACGAAAGCAACGCCCGCCGCCTGCTGCACCGCGCCGCGCAGGCGCTGCAAGCGCAGCAGCACGTGGAACCGCGCTACCAGGGGCTGGCCGAGCTGCTGAATAGCGCGCTGGCGCAGGTGGATGACGCCTGCCACGACCTGCAGCAGCACGCGCAGCGCAGCGAGCTCGACCCGGCGGCGCTGCAGGCGCTGGACCAGCGCCTGGGCCTGTGGCTGGCGCTGGCGCGGCGCTTGCGCTGCGAGCCGCAGGCGCTGGCCGAGCGGCTGCAAGCCTGCCGCCAGGCGCTGGCCGAGCTCGAGCGCAGCGCCGACTTGGCCGCGCTCGAGGCAGCCGAAGGCGCCGCCCTAGCCCGCTTTCGCGCCGAAGCCGAGCGCCTCAGCGCCCTGCGGCTGGAGGCCGGGGGCCGACTCGGGCACGCCATCACGCAGGCCATGCAGGGCCTGGGCATGGCCGGCGGGCGCTTCGAGGTGCGGCTGCAAGCCCTGCCGGAGCCGCAAGCGCATGGCCTAGATCAGGTGGAATTTTTGGTGGCTGCGCACCCCGGCAGCACGCCGCGGCCGGTGGGCAAGGTGGCCTCGGGGGGCGAGTTGTCTCGCATCGCGCTGGCGATCTCGGTCTGCACCAGCGAGGTCGGCAGCGCCCCGACGCTGATCTTCGACGAGGTCGATAGCGGCATCGGCGGTGCGGTGGCGCACACCGTGGGCCAGCTCATGCGCCGCCTTGGGCACGACCGCCAGGTGCTGGCCGTGACCCATCTGCCGCAGGTCGCGGCCTGCGCGCACCAGCACCTGCGCGTGAGCAAAGGGCAAGACGCGCACGGCAGCAGCAGCCGGGTCGAACCCCTGCACGGCGCACAACGGGTGGCCGAGGTGGCGCGCATGCTCGGCGGCCAGCAACTCACCGCAACCACTTTGGCGCACGCCCAGGAGCTGCTGTGCAACTCGTCCTGATCACCGGCATGTCGGGCTCGGGCAAATCGGTGGCCCTACACGCGCTCGAAGACGCCGGCTTTTACTGCGTGGACAACCTGCCGCCCGATCTGCTGGAGCCGCTGATCGCCTTGCAGCAAGCCGAAGCCACCGAGCGCGTGGCGGTGGCCATCGACGTGCGCAGCGCCCGCGCCCTGCCCACCCTGCCCTTGCGGCTGCGCCAGTTGCGCGAGCGCGGCCTGCCGCTCACGGTGCTGTTCCTCGACACCAGCACCGAAACCCTGGTGCGCCGCTTCTCCGAAACCCGGCGCCTGCACCCGCTCTCGCTCAAAGACAGCAGCGACCAGCGCCGCGCCTTGTTTGAGGCGATCGAGCTCGAACGCGAACTGCTCAGCAGCCTGCGCGATCTGGCCCAGGTGCTCGACACCAGCCAGCTCAAGGCGGCGCACCTGCGCAGCTCGGTCAAGGCGCTGCTGCAACTGGCCCCGGCCCGGCTGACGCTGGTGTTCGAGTCCTTTGCCTTCAAGCGCGGGGTGCCGATGGACGCCGATTTCGTGTTCGACGTGCGCATGTTGCCCAACCCCCATTACGAACCCGAGCTGCGCCTGCTGACCGGACGCGACGGCCCCGTGGTCAAGTTTTTGCTGGCCGAAGCCGAGGTGGCTGCCATGCAAGAGCAGATCGGGGGTTTTTTGCAGCGCTGGCTGCCGCGGCTGGAGGCCGACCACCGCAGCTACGTCACGGTGGCGATCGGCTGCACTGGCGGGCAGCACCGCTCGGTGTATCTGGTTGAGCGCTTGGCCGAGCGCTTTGCGGGCCTAGCCAGCGTACAAATCCGGCACCGCGAACTCGACGCCTTGCAGCACCCCTAAGCGCCCGGCGCAGGCGGCAGATTTTCCAGCAACCAGACGCGGATCGGGGCTGGCAGCGCGATGGGTTGATGCGCTGGATGCTGCTGCGGCTTGCCCAAGGTGTGCACCCAGCGCCCCGGACCGGCTGCTGGGTCTGGTGCATCTGCGGCCCACTGCCACTGCACCGGGTGCAGGCGCAGCTCTCGGTGTGTCAGGCTGTGCCGGATGACCGGATGCAGGATCGGCGTTTGCCCCACGCACACACCGGGCGGCGCTTGCAACGCGGCCTGTTCGGTGTGCAGCACCGGCGGCGCGTACAAGCCCGCCCAAATGCCACGCGGCGGGCGCTGCTGCAGCCAGATCGCCCCGTCGGCGCGGCGCAGCAGCAACAACCACCAGTCCTCTTGGCGGCGTGGGCTGCGGCGCGATTTTTGCGGCAGCTCGGCCACGCGCTGCTGCGCCAGCCCTTGGCAGAGTGCGGCGGCTGGGCATTCGGGGCAGCGCGGTCGGCTGCGGGTGCAGATTTGCGCCCCCAAGTCCATCAGGCCCTGGGTGTAGGCGGCCATGCGGTCGGCGCTGGCTTGCGGGTCCAGCAGCGCCTGGGCGCGCTGCCACAGCACACGCTTGGCAGGCGCGTGCGCCAAATCGCCCTCGAAGGCCAGCAGCCGCGCCAGCAGGCGCTGCGCGTTGCCGTCCAAAATCGACACCCGCTCGCCAAAGCAAAAGGCCGCAATCGCCGCCGCCGTGCTGGCCCCGATGCCGGGCAGGCGCTGCAGCTCGGCCGCCGTGCCCGGCCAGTACCCGCCCTGCTGCACCAGCCGGCGTGCGCAGGCGTGCAAGTGGCGGGCCCGGCTGTAGTAACCCAGCCCGCTCCAATGCGCCAGCACCTCGTCGGTCTCGGCTTGCGCCAGTGCGCTCAAATGGGGGAAGCGCTGCAAAAAGCGCTGGTAATAGGGCAGCACGGTAGCCACTTGGGTTTGCTGCAGCATGATTTCAGACAACCAAACCCGGTACGGGTCGCGCGTGCCCTGCCACGGCAGGTGGTGGCGGCCATGGCGGCGCTGCCACGCCACCAGCGTGTCAAAAAAAGCCGCTGGCTCCACCGCAGGGCTTCAACCCGAGGCCGAGGACAGCGCGGGTTCGGGCCGCTCCGAACGGGCCACCCCAGCAGCATCGGGGACCAGCGTGGCGCCAGCCGCATCGGGCCGGCTCACCTCGGTGCACAACTGCTGCCAGCGCGTTTGCTCGGCGCCGACTTCGGCTTGGCGCGCCTGCAACTCGTCGATGCGCTCATCCAAGCTGCCCGCAGCCTCTTGGATGCGGTGCACCGCCTCGATGCGGCGGGCAAAATTGCGCCGCCGCTCACGCAGTTGGCCATCGAGCCGCGCCGCCGCGGTCTTGCTCCAGAGCTCGACTTCGTTGGAAGCTTCCTCGTACAGATGGCGCAAGCGCGACAGCACCGCCTTGGCCAGACGCTCGCAAAAACCGGCTTGGGTCAGGCGCAGCAGATTGGTCACGCCCAAATACTGCAAGTGGGTGATTTCGATCTCGTCGATTGCCTGCAAGTGGCGCGACAGATCGAGCCGCAGCGGAGCCTGCAAGGTAAAACCGTATTCAGCATTGAGGTTGCGAAACATGCCCGAGAGCATTTCATGCACCTCGTCGGCCAAACCTTGGGTTTCGGCCAAATTTTGGCGCAAGCGGGCAAAGGTGCTGGTGTAAATTTTCTTGACGCCCAACTTGACCCCCGGCTGCTTAAGCGCCAAGGCCAACTCGGCCACTTCGGACTTGATCTGGTTGCTGCCCAAAAGGGCAAACAAGCGCCGCAGCGTCTTGAGGTGCACCGAACGCAGGGCCTGGATGCGCGCCGCGCTTTGGTCGAACTCGGTTTGTTCGAGCTCGATGCGGGTGCGCATTTGCCGAATCACGGTCGCGTTTTTGCCACGCAGGGATTGCAGTTCTTGCACCTGCTCTTCGATTTCGTGGTCGCGCACCTGCAACTGGCGCTCCACTTCGGTGCGCAACTGATGCACCGCCTGCTCCAGAGCCGACTGCAACAGGCGCCGCCGCTGCCCCAACACATCATCGGCCAGCGCGCGCTCGAGCTCCGGCAGGCGGCTTTGCTGCAACAACTGCGCATCTTGGCGCACCTTGGCCAGCAGGCCTTTTTGGGCCGACACCGCAAACACCTGCTGTCCTTGCAGGCCCAGCACCTCGGCGCTGTGCTGGCGCTGGCGCTCGATCTGGGCCTCGATGGCCTCGGGAGTGCTCAACTCGTCCCAGAGCACATCGATTTTGTTGAGCACCACCAAGCGCGCCTCGCTGCGCTCGGCCACCGGAGCCAGGTGTTCGCGCCAGATCGCCAAATCGGACTTGCTCACCCCGGCATCGGCCGCCAGAATGAACACCACCGCGTGCGCTTGCGGCAACAAACCCACCGTGAGCTCGGGTTCGGTGCCAATCGCGTTCAGGCCCGGCGTATCGACGATCACCAGACCCTGCTTGAGCAAGGGGTGCGCCATGTTGATGAGGGCGTGGCGCCAGCGCGGCACCTCCACCAGCCCATCAGGGCCGGGTGCAGGGTTGTCTTGCGGGTTGTCCTCGTGCCAAAAACCCAGCGCGCGCGCTTGCTCGACCGGTACGCGCAGGGTCTGCGCCACCCGCTCGATGGCTTGCGCGAGTTGCTCGGGCTGGTTCACGTCGAGGTCGATGCGCTGCCACTGCTCGGGTGCGCTGCGCCATTCCAGCAACGATTGCGCCTGCATGCGGGTTTCGATCGGCAGCAGGCGCAAGCAAGGCGGCAGATCGGCCTCGTAGCCCAGTTCGGTGGGGCACATGGTGGTGCGCCCCGCGCTGGCGGGCATGATGCGGCGGCCGTAGCCGGCAAAAAAAATGGCGTTGATCAGCTCCGATTTGCCGCGTGAAAACTCGGCCACGAAAGCCACCATGACCCGGTCACTGGCCAACTGGGCCTGCAAATTGGCCAAGCGCGCGCGCGAACCCTCGTCGAGCAGGTCGTGCGCTTCGAGCCACTGCCCAAGCCGCATCAAATCTTGCGTCCGCAGTTGGCGCCAGCGGTTGTGCTGCTCGAATTGTTGGATAAAAGCCATGCCAGCAATATAGCACTGGCGGCGGCGCGGCGGCTACCTGCGCGGCGGCACGGCTCAGGCTTTTTGACAATGTGCGCAGTAGTAACTCGAACGCTGCCCCTGACGCAGCAGCCGGATCGGGTTGCCACAGACCCGGCACGGCTGCCCAGCCCGGTCATAGACTTGGGTTTGCAGTTGAAAGTGGCCGCTTTGCCCGTCGGCGTTGGAGAAGTTGCGCAAGCTGCTGCCCCCGGCTTGCAAGGCCTGTTGCAGCACCTGCACGATCGCGGCATGCAGCCGCTGCACCCGTGGCCGGCTCAGGCGCGCCGCCACCGTGGTGGGGCGAATGCCGGCAGCAAACAAGGCCTCGGAGGCATAAATATTGCCCACTCCCACCACCACCTCGCCCGCCAGCAACACCTGCTTGATGCAGGCGCGGCGCTGGCGCAAAGCCGCAAAAAAGGCCTTGGGCTCGAAGGCTGGCGAGAGCGGCTCCACCCCCAGCCGACCCAGCAGCTTGAGCGCTACCGGGTCGGACTCGCTCTGGGCATAGACCACCGCCCCAAAACGGCGCGGATCGTGCAAGCGCAGCACGCCATGGTTGGTCAGCATATCAAAATGGTCGTGCGGGCCCGGTGGCGGCAACTCGGTGGCCAAACGCAGGCTGCCCGACATGCCCAAGTGCAACAACAGCAGCCCGTGGTCCAAATCGAGCAGCAGGTATTTGCCACGCCTGCGCACCCCCAGCACTTGGCGCTGCAACAGCGCTTCGGGTGCCACCCCGAGTGGCCAACGCAGCGGCTTGCCCAGCCCGATGCGCTCGATGCGGGCCCCCAGCAGCCGCTCGGCAATGTTGAGACGGGTGGTTTCGACTTCGGGCAGTTCGGGCATGGGTCGGGCTTGTGAGGGACACAGAATCGGTGCGCGCACCGCAAGGCTGCAGCCCATCCATTATCATGGGCGCATGCTACTGGCTTCCTCATCTGCTCTTGCTGCCTTCACTGGCATGGCCACCCGACTGCGGGGCTTTTTGGGGGCTGGATTGAGCAGCTTGGCGCTGCTCGGGTTCGGATTCGGGCACGGCCCGGCCGGGGCCCAACCGGCTGCCAGCCCGCCCACCCTTGAATTGCAATTTCCCGGCCCGCCCACCGCGCTGGATACCGAGACCTTCTACCAGTTGCTGCTGGCCGAGTTCAAATTCCAGCGCAGCGACCCGGGCGGCGCGCACTCGCTCATGCTCGACGCCGCCGTGCGCCTGCAACGCCCCGAGTTGTTTCGCCGCGCCGTCGAAATCGCCCTGCAAGGCCGCGCGGGCAACTCCGCCTTCAACGCCGCGCGCGACTGGTCCAGCGCCTTTCCCCAAAGCGACGAGCCGCTGCGTTTTCAGTTGCAGATTTTGCTGGCACTCAACCGCCCGGGCGAAATCGGCCCGGTGCTGCAGCGCCTGATCCAGATGACTCCGATCGAGCGCCGCCACGAGGTCATCAGCGCCATTCCGGCCACGCTGAGCCGCCTGAGCGACCGGGCTGCCGCCCGGCGCGTGGTGCACGAGGCGCTGCAAGCCGCGTTGGCCGACCCCGCCACCGCCGCCACCGCGCACGCCGCCTTGGGGCGCATGGATCTGCTGCAAGGCGAGCGCCGGGCGGCGCTGCAAGCGGCGCAGCAGGCCCTGCGGCTCCAACCCGATTCGGTGCACGGTGCCAGCTTGGCGCTGGAGTTGCTGCAGCAGCAAAACAGCGAAGCCGATCCGCTGCTGCGCGCCTACCTCGACCGCACCGACGCCGCCGACGCAACCCAGCGCCACGACTTGCATCTGGCCTACGTGCAACGCCTGATCGAACTGCGGCGCGTCTCCGACGCCCAGCGCGAGCTGCGTCTGCTGACCGAGCGCGCACCCCGGTTCGCCCCGGCTTGGCTGCTGCAAGGAATCTTGCAAACCCAGTCGCGCCGACCCGGCCCGGCCCGCATCGCCTTGCTGCGTTTTTTGGAACTGGCCCCCGAGCTGCCCGCCGAGCAAGGCGCTCGCGGGCGCACCCAAGCCTATTTGCATTTGGCCCAACTGGCCGAATTGCAACGCGACTTTGCCGCCGCCCATGGCTGGCTCGATCGCATTGCCGACCCCGACGCGGCCGGATTCTCGCTGCAGCTTCGGCGCGCGCACCTGATGGCCCGCCAAGGTCAGGTCGAGGCCGCAAGGCAGCTTTTGCGCGATCAACCCGAGCAAGACGACGCCCAGGCCCGGCGCAAGCTGGTGGCCGAAGCGCAACTGCTGCGCGATCTCGGCCAGTACGACAACGCCTTGCAGATCTACGGGCAGGCGCTGCAACGCTTCCCGGACGACCCCGACCTGCTCTACGAAAAAGCCCTCACCGCCAAACGCGCCGGCCAGTACGAGGCCATGGAGCAGATGCTGCGCCTGCTGATGCAGCGCCACCCCGACTACCACCACGCCTACAACGCCCTGGGCTATTCGCTGGCCGACCGCAACCTGCGCTTGCAAGAAGCGCGCTCCCTGATTCAAAAAGCCCTAGCCGTCGACCCCAACGACGCCTACATCCTCGACAGCATGGGCTGGGTCGAATTTCGCCTAGGCAACCACACCGAAGCGCTGCGGCTGTTGCTGCAGGCCTTTGAGCGCTTGCCCGACGCCGAGATCGCCGCCCATCTGGGCGAAGTGCACTGGGTGTTGGGGCAACGCGAGCAGGCGCTGGCGGTCTGGCGACTGGGGCTGGAGCTCAACCCAGAAAACGAGACCCTGCTCCAGACCTTGCGCCGCTTGCAGGTCCAGCTATGAAAAATCCCGCTTGGCTGAGCCGTCGCCAGTGCGTGCTGGCGCTGGGTTCGGGTGCCGTGCTGGCGCTAGGCGGTTGCGCCAGCACGGCACCCCTGCGCCCGCCGCCCCCCGAGGCCATCCCCACCCAAGCCAGCCCCGAGCCCACCCACTGGATCGGCCGCTTGGCGCTGACGATCGAATCCGACCCGGTGCAACACTTCAGCGCCAACTTTGAACTAACGGGCAACGCCGACAACGGCAGCCTGAGTCTGTCCAGCCCCTTTGGGCAGCAACTGGCGCTGGCCCAATGGGACGCGCAACAGGTGCTGCTGCAACACAACGGGCGCAGCACCGCCTACGCCAGCATGGACGAGCTCAGCGCCGCCCTCACCGGTGTGGCGCTGCCGCTGCGGCCGCTGTTTGCGTGGCTGCGCGGGCAAGCGGCAGAACTCGAAGGCTGGCAGGCCGATCTCTCGCGCCACGCCCAAGGCCGCCTGCAGGCGCGGCGCTGGCAGCCCGCGCCGGCGGTCGAGTTGCGTCTGATTTTGCACTGAACGCCACTGCCCCGCCTGACCCTCCGCCGCCCCTTGCCCCATGACCCTGCGCCAACTGCTCGACGTACCGGCCCCGGCCAAGCTCAATCTGTTTTTGCACGTGGTCGGCCAGCGTGCCGACGGCTACCACCTGCTGCAATCGGTCTTCATGCTGATCGACTGGTGCGACACCATGCATTTCGAGCGCCGCAGTGCGGGCCAGCTCAGCCGCGAAGACCTCAACCAAACCCAGACCTTGCCCGAGCACGACCTGGTGCTGCGCGCCGCCCATGCCCTGCAAAGCGCCACCGGCTGCCCCTGGGGCGCACACATCGCGCTCGACAAACAAATCCCGCAGCAAGCCGGCCTAGGGGGCGGATCGTCGGACGCGGCAAGCACCCTGCTGGCACTCAACCGACTCTGGGGCTTGGGGCTGGATGTTGCCGATTTGCAACGCATCGGCCTGGCACTGGGTGCCGACGTGCCCTTCTTTCTGGGCGCTCGCCATGCCTGGGTCGAAGGCATCGGTGAGTCCCTGCAGCCCATCGAGCTGCCGGCGGCGCGCTACCTGGTGCTCAAGCCCCCCAGCGGCAGCTCCACGCCCGAGATTTTTCGCCACCCTGCCTTGAAAAGAGACACGCCACGCGTTAGAATCGAAGACTTTGCTGCAAACAGCATGCAGGCGCAGCCAGGCGCATTTGGTTGCAACGACCTGCAGCCAGTGGCTCTTGAGCTGTGTCCCGACATCGCTTGGGGCCTTAACTGGATGGCAAAGCAAGGTTTGGATGCGCGCATGTCCGGTTCCGGCAGCGCCCTATTTGCGCCCTTGGCGCAAGAGCCAAGCCTAAGCGGCCTGCCAGCGCACTGGAGCGCCAGAATTTGCAGCAATTTGAGGGAGCATCCGCTGATCGGATGGTGTAAGCGGATATAATCGCAGACGCTGTCCAATTCGAATCAGTGATGGTTCAGCACTGCATTCGGTGGCAGGCCTTCGGCCTGTTACCCGTGTAGGGGAGTCGCCAAGTTGGTTAAGGCACCGGATTTTGATTCCGGCATTCGAAGGTTCGAATCCTTCCTCCCCTGCCAAACCTATTTATCTGCGCCGGTTTTTCCATGCAAATTCAAACTCCTGTGCAAGCACCGGATTTCGTGATTTTTACCGGCAACTCCAATCCGGTACTGGCCGCCGAGATTGCGCAGCACCTCCAGTCACCACTCGGCGCAGCCAGTATCGGGCGTTTTTCCGACGGCGAGGTCACGGTTGAGATCACGCAAAACGTGCGCGCCCGCCACGTGTTCGTGATCCAGTCCACCTGCGCGCCCACCAATGAAAACCTGATGGAACTGCTGATCATGGTTGATGCGCTCAAACGCGCCTCGGCTGTCAGCATCTCAGCCGTCATCCCCTACTACGGCTATGCGCGCCAAGACCGGCGCCCCCGCAGCAGCCGGGTACCCATCAGCGCCAAAGTGGTGGCCAACATGCTGCAAGTGGTGGGCGTGAACCGGGTCCTGACCATGGACCTGCACTCCGATCAAATCCAGGGCTTTTTCGATATCCCGGTAGACAACATCTACGCCTCACCGGTGCTGCTGAGCGACCTGCGCACCAAGAACTACGAAAACCTGCTGGTGGTCTCGCCCGACGTTGGCGGCGTGGTGCGCGCGCGCGCGTTGGCCAAGCAGCTCGACTGCGACATGGCGATCATCGACAAGCGCCGCCCCAAGCCCAATGTGTCCGAAGTGATGCACGTAATCGGCGACATCGAAGGCCGCAACTGCGTCATCATGGACGACATGATCGACACCGCCGGCACCCTGACCAAGGCCGCCGAGGTGCTCAAAGAACGCGGCGCCAAGAGCGTCTATGCCTATTGCACGCACGCCATTTTTTCTGGCCCGGCAATCGAACGCATCGCCAAGGGCGACGCACTCGACGAGGTGGTGGTCACCAACACCATCCCCCTGAGCCAGGCCGCGCAGGCCTGCCCCAAAATCCGCCAACTCTCCGTGGCACCGCTGATGGCCGAAACCATTGCGCGCATTGCCAGCGGCGAGTCGGTCATGAGTTTGTTTGCCGACGCCGACAGCGACTGATGCGCTGGATGGGCTGCGGCAAGCAGCAAACCGCACCCGCGCCCGTTTCTGGGTGCGAGGTGTTTTTTTAATCTGGGTTCAGAGCTGGTCGCGGCCGGGCCCAAGCAGGAGTTGAAACATGAAATTTGTCGCTTTTGAGCGCAACACGCAAGGTACGGGTGCGAGCCGCCGTCTGCGCAATTCGGGCCGCACACCGGCCATCGTTTTTGGTGGCGAACAACAACCGATCGCCATCGAACTCGACCACAACGCCCTCTGGCACGCCGTGCAAAAAGAAACCTTCCACGCCTCGGTGCTCGACATGGATCTTGGCGGCACGGTGCATAAAGTGCTGCTGCGCGATGTGCAGTACCACCCCTTCAAGCCGCTGGTGCTGCACGTGGATTTTCAGCGCGTCGATGACAAAACGCGCCTGCACAAGAAGGTGCCGCTGCACTTCATCAACGCCGACACGTCCCCGGCGGTGAAGATCGACAAGTGCACCGTCAACCACGTGCTGACCGAAGTCGAGATCGAGTGCTTGGCCATCCAATTGCCCGAGTTCATCGAAGTCGATCTGGGCCAGGCCGTCAAAGGCCAAGCCTTCCATGCCAACGACCTCAAGCTGCCTGCAGGCGTCAAGCTGGTCACGCACGGCAAGCCGAACCCGACTCTGGCCACCGTGATCGAGCCGGTGGAAGAAGTGATCATCGCCCCCGTGGTTTCTGCCGCTGGCGACAAAAAAGGCAAAAAAGCCAAGAAGTAAGCGCTGGCGCTCTGGTGCCACGGCAGCCGCCCAAGCTGCCGGCGCCAGACCCTCGGCACCGCTTTGCAAGGCCCGCTCGTCGGGCCTTTTTCGCGTTCATGCTCCCCCAAAGGGTCCTGCCCGTTTTGTGCTCAGGACGCACACCGGGTTTCGTTTAAGCTCACGCACATGTACAAACTGCTGGTTGGCCTGGGCAACCCCGGGCCCGAATACCACGACACGCGCCACAACGCCGGTGCCTGGTGGCTGGAAGCGGCGGCGCAGGCGCTCAAGGCGCCCTTGCGCCCAGAGCGCAGCTTTTTTGGCCGCGCCGCCCGCGCCCAAGTGGGCGAGCACACGCTCTGGCTGCTGGAGCCCAGCACCTACATGAACCGCAGCGGACAGGCGGTGGCGGCGCTGGCGCGCTTTTACAAAATCGAGCCGCGGCAGATTTTGGTCGCGCACGACGAGCTCGACCTGCAGCCGGGCGAAGTCAAGCTCAAGCGCGGCGGCGGCCACGCGGGCCACAACGGCCTGCGCGACATCCATGCCCAACTGGGCAGCGCCGACTACTGGCGGCTGCGCATCGGCATCGGGCATCCCGGCGACAAGGCCGACGTGGTGCACTGGGTGCTCAAAAAACCTGCCCCAGAGCAGCGCAGCGCCATCGAAGAGGCGATCGGCCGCTCGCTGGCCGCCCTGCCCGACCTGCTGGCCGGCCAAGTCGAGCGCGCCACCGCCGCCATCCACACCGCCAAACCGGTGCGGCCCAAGCCGCCGCGCAACTCAAACGCTGCAAGCGTTTGAGGTCAAACGCCGGTACTTTAGCTCTAGGCTGGCCCGGTCTTCGAGGTGCAGCGGGTGCACCGGGATGCACTGCACCGGGCAGAGTTCGACGCACTGGGGTTGATCGAAGTGGCCCACGCATTCGGTGCAACGCGCTGGGTCGATCTGGTAGAAGTCGGGGCCCATCGAGATCGCTTGGTTGGGGCAAACGGGCTCGCAGACGTCGCAGTTGATGCACTCGGCGGTGATGGTCAGGGCCATGTGCGCCGTCCCCTCAATGCAGGGCGGCGCTGTGGGCGCTGCGCAACTGCGCCGCCACCGCTGGGTTGACCAGGGCCGACACGTCGCCGCCGAGCTTGGCGATTTCGCGCACCAGGGTACTTGAGATGCACTGCAGCTCGGGCTGCGGCAGCACGAACACGGTCTCGACGCTGGGCAGCAGCTTGCGGTTCATGGCCGCCATCTGGGCCTCGTAGTCGAAATCGCTGGCGTTGCGGATGCCGCGCACCACCGCGCAAGCCCCGTGCTGGCGGCAAAAGTCCATGATCAGGCCATCGAAGGGCAGCACGCGCACCTGCGGCCAGTCGGCCAGACTCTGGCGCGCCAGGCTCAGGCGCTGCTCTAGGGTGAACTGGGTTTTTTTGTGGTGCGCTGCGGCCACGGCAACGATGAGTTGATCGAACAGGCGCGCCGCACGCCCGATCACGTCTTCGTGGCCTAGGGTGAGCGGGTCGAAGGTGCCGCTGTAGACGGCCAGGCGCACTTCGGAGGCAGGCTTGGCGACGGGCTTGGCTGCAGGCTTGGAGGGGGCAGAGCGGCTCATGGGTGTGGATTATGCGCGGTGGCCGTGACGGCTGCATGGGGCAGCAGCGAAAAACGTGGGGGTTACACGCTTTTCAACAAATGGTAATGCACCTGCCCGGCCCGGCCTTGGCGTTGCACCTGCAAGCCCAGTGGCTGCAGCATGGCATCGCTCCACGGCAGCGGGGCTTCGAGGTAGATCAGGCCGACTGCCGCCAGCAATGGGCGCGCAGCGACCAAGGCCGCTTGCACCGCCTCGGCTGTTTGCTCAAAGGGCGGATCCAGAAACACCACATCCCAGGCGCTGGGCGAGGCCGCGCGCATCCAGGCCAGCGCATCGGCCTGTTGCACCTGCGCCTGCGCTGCGCCTAAGCGCCGCACCTGGGCGCGCAGCGCCTGCACCAGCGCCGGGTCGCGCTCCAGCAGGCACACCGCCGCTGCCCCGCGCGAGGCCGCCTCCAGCCCGAGCGCGCCGGTACCGGCAAAGGCGTCGAGACAGCGCAGCCCGCGCAAATCCTGCCCGAGCCAGTTGAATAGGGTTTCGCGCACCCGATCGGGTGTGGGGCGCAAGCCCGGTCGATCGGGCACCAGCAGCTTGCTGCGCTTGTACAGGCCGCCGATCAGGCGCACGGTGCCGGGGGGGCGTGCGGGTTGCTGGGCCCGGCTGGGCCGGGGCACGCCCTGCGCCGCCACCGGCTCGGCCAGATCGCGCCGCCTCATGGCGCCGTGGCTCCAAACACCACCGTCACCATGCGCTCGGGCTGCAACACGCGCTGCAAGGCGCGGTGCACCTGCACGCGGTTGAGCGCCGCTATTCGGGCGCTCCAAGTCTGCAAATCGTCCAGCGGCAGGTCGTGCCAAGCCAGCGCCGCCACCTCTTGCAGCAGCTCGCGGTTGCTGTCTAGGCGCAGCGCAAAGCCGTTGATCAGCGCCGCCTGGGCGTGCTCCAGTTCCTGCTGCGTCGGGCCTTGATCCACGAAACGGCGGATTTCATGCTGCACCAGTTCCAGCGCCTGCTGTGCGCGCGGGGGCTGGGTCGTGGTCGCCACCACAAAGGCCCCGGCGTGGCGGCCGGGCACGAAGCGGCTGTGGATGTCGTAGGTCAGGCCGCGGCGCTCGCGCACCTCTTGCATCAGGCGCGAACTAAAACCACTGCCGCCCAGAATGTGGTTGGCCAGCATGAAGGCCAAAAAATCCGGGTCGCGCCGCGCCAGGCCCGGCTGGCCGATCAGGAGCTGCGCCTGCGCCACGGCAAAGGGCTGCGCGATCAAGCGCCCTTGCGCCAGCGGCTGCACCTCGGGCAGCGGCGGCAGCGCGCTGCAACCGTGGGGCTGCCAACCCGTCAGCAGTTGGCGCACCAGCGCATCGGCGCGGGTGCGGTCGATGTCGCCCACCAGCGTGACGCGGGCCGTGCACGCCTGCGCGTGGGTGCGCCAGAACCCCCGCAGATGCTCGGCCTCGATGGCGGCCCAGGTTTCGGGCCGGGCCTGCTGGCCGTAGGGGTGCGCGCCATAGACGGCGGCAATCAGGAGCTGCTCGGCCAGTACCTCGGGCTCGGTTTGCGAATGCTGCCAACGGGCCACCCAGCGCGGGCGCTCGCGCTGCCACACCGGCGCGGCAAAGGCCGGGGCGGCGAGCTGCTGCGCGAGCAAATCCTGTGCCGCTTGCAGCAGCTCGGGTTGCGTCAGGGTGCGCAGGCGCAGGCTCAGGCGGTCGCGCGTGGCGGCGGCGCTGAACTGCGCCCCCAAGTCGGCCCAGGCCTCGGCCAAGGCGTTTTCGTCCAGCGCTGGCTGGCCCGCGTGGGCCTGCACGCCGGCGCGCAGCAGCGCCGCCGTGGCTTGCGCCAGCCCGGCCTGGGGCGCGGGGTCGCGGCGGCTGCCAGCATCGAGGTCGATCTGCACATCGAGCATGGGCAAACCGGGGTTGCTCACCAGATAGACCCGCGCCCCGCTGGGCTGCACCCAGTGCTCGATCACCGGCGCGGCTTGGAGGAAACCGGGTGCCATCAGGGCCAGGCCCAAGGCCAACAGCCCCCACAAGCCCAAGGAACGCGCCGCAGCGCCGCAAGGATTCATCTGCTTCATGGCGCCTGCTCCGGCAACAACACCCCCACGGTGAGCCGCTGCGCCGAGAAATGGCGCGCCGCCACCGCCTGCACCTGCTGCGGCGTGACCGCGCTCAGGCGCCGCATGATGCGCTCCGAACTGTCCACCGGCCAGCCCTGGGCCCAGTAACTGCCCAGCAGCCGCGCTTGGGCAAACATCGAATCGCGCTGAAACACCTCGGCCGCCAGCCACTGGTTGCGCACCCGGCGCAGCTCGGCTTCGCTCACGCCCTCGCGCGCCACGCGCTCGATTTCGGCCACCAGCGCCGCCTCCAGCTCGGCCGGGCTCACCCCTTGCGCGGGCGTGCCCGAGAGCAAGAACAGTTGCGGCCCACGGCCCAAGTAACTGAACGAGGCACTCACTTCCAGCGCCACCCGGCGCCCGGCCGCGCCTTGCACCAGTTGGTGCTCCAGCCGCGCCGCGCTGTGGCCGTCGAGCACACCGGCGAGCAGCAGCAGCGCCAGCGCGTCGGTGCTGGCGGCGTCGGTCGCGTCCGGGTGCGCCAGTTGCGGCACCTTGTAGCCCAGCACCAGCAGCGGCCGGTCGGTGCGGCCCACGTATTCGATGCGGCGCGTGCCGCGCTGCTCGGGCTCGGTCTGCGGCTTGCGCTCGGGCACGGCGCGCGCGGGAAGGGCACCGAAGTAGCGCTCGGCCCAGGCGCGCACCTGGGCCACGTCCACGTCGCCCACCACCACCAGCGCCGCGTTACCGGGCACGTACCAGCGCTGGTAAAAGGCACGCGCATCGTCGGGCTGGAGCGAGAGCAGATCGCTCATCCAGCCGATGATCGGGCGCCGGTACGGGTGCGCCAGCCAGGCGCTGGCCATGAACACCTCGAACATGCGCGCCTGAGCCGATTCCTCCACCATCTGGCGCCGCTCCTCTTTGATGACCGACATTTCGCGCCAGAACGCCTCGTCGGGCCAGGTGTTGTGGGCAAAGCGGTCGGCTTCCAGCCGCATCACATCGGGCAGCCTTGCGGCCGGGATTTGTTGGTGAAAAGAGGTTACGTCGCGGCTCACGAAGGCGTTGTCGCGCCCGCCCATGGCCGCCACCAGGCGCGAAATCTCGCCCTCGGGCACGGTTGGCGTGCCTTTGAACAGCATGTGCTCGACCACATGCGCCACGCCCGACTGGCCATCGACTTCGTCCATCGAACCCGCGCGCAGCCACAGCATCTGCAAGGCCGTGGGGGCGCGCCGATCGGGCTTGATGATCAGCGTCAGGCCGTTGGCCAAGGTGAACTGCTGCGCCGTGGCTGGGGCCAGAGCGGGTGTCTGGGCTTGCACCGGGGCCAGTAGCAGCCAGAGCAGCACAGTCCACAGCGGCAGCAGCAGCCAAGATCGGCGCCCCCCGCGCCACAAAATCGGGGTCGGTAAAGCGGGTTTCATAGAATGCATGGTTCGGATTGTCTACCAGATGGCCCAGCCCAGCCTGTGCGCTTCTCAATCAGCGCTTCGGCATGGATTCCTTAAGCGAGCCCTATGTTCAGTTACCTGAAGAAAAAATTTTTCTCCACCGAGCCGGAGCAACCAGCCACGCCCAGCGCACCCAGCAACTCAGAGCCGGCGGCGGGTGTGCTTCCAGCAGCCGCCGCCCCAGCCCCAATCAGCCCCGCGCCTGCGCCTGCGCTTGAGCCTGCGCCTTCGCTTGAGCCCGCCCCCCCCACCAACCGCCCTTCTTGGTTCGATCGGCTCAAAACGGGCTTGCGCAAAACCGGCAGCAGCATCGGCAGCGTGTTCATTGGCACCCAGATCGACGAAGCGCTGTACGAAGATCTCGAAGCCGCGCTGCTGCAAGCCGACACCGGGGTGCAGGCCACCCAATTTTTGCTCGACGACCTGCGCCGCCGCGTCAAGTCCAGCAAAACCACCGATCCCGCCGCCGTCAAGGGGCTGCTGGCCCAAGCGCTGGCCGATTTGCTGCAGCCCTTGCAGCAGGCGCTGCCCATCGGGGCCCAGGCCGACGGCCCCACCGTGCTGATGATCGCAGGCGTGAATGGCGCTGGCAAAACCACCACCATCGGCAAACTGACCTGGCATTTGAGCCACGCCGGCGCCAGCGTGCTGCTGGCGGCGGCCGACACCTTCCGCGCCGCCGCGCGCGAGCAGCTCGGCGTCTGGGCCACGCGCAACACGGTCGAGATCATCAGCCAGCAAGGCGGCGACCCGGCGGCAGTGAGCTTCGATGCCGTTACCGCCGGGCGGGCGCGCGGGCGCGACGTGGTGCTGATCGACACCGCCGGCCGCTTGCCGACCCAGTTGCACCTGATGGAGGAGCTGAAAAAAATCAAGCGCGTGATCCAAAAAGCCGACCCCAGCGCGCCACACCAGGTGCTGCTGGTGATCGACGGCAACACCGGGCAAAACGCGCTGGCGCAGGTCAAGGCCTTCGATGCCGCGCTCGGCCTCACCGGCTTGGTCGTGACCAAGCTCGACGGCACCGCCAAGGGCGGGGTGCTGGCCGCCATCGCCATCTGGGGGCGCGAGCGCGGGGCCGTGGTGCCGGTGTATTTCATCGGCGTGGGCGAACAGCTCGAAGACCTGCAGCCCTTCGACGCGCAGGAGTTTGCGAGTGCCCTGCTGGCTTAGCTCATACCCAACCAAGCATATCGATAGAACATAAGATTCGCTTACTTCATGCCTGAATTTGCTATGCTCAGGCGTGGCCGAAGCCAGCCCTGCGGTTTTTTTGCGGGTAGCGTATCGGCCTATGGATAAACACCCATCCATGCACCCGACCTTCAGTCCAAGGAGACCGCTTCGATGAAATCCCTCGTCAAATTCATGGCCATCGGCCTGCTCGGAGCAGGCGCGCTGGCAGCGCAGGCTCAGACCCCCGCCGCGGCACCGGCGGCGGCTCCTGCGCGCATTGCTGCGGCAACGCCAGCGGCCACCCCCACCCCGGCACAAATCCGCCTCTGGGCCACCACCTGCATGACCTGCCACGGCTCGCAGGGGCGCGCCCAGCCCGGCATGCCTTCCTTGGCCGGCATGAACCGCGACGACCATATCCGCCAAATGATGGACTTCAAGACCGGTAGCCGCCCCGCGACCATCATGCACCACATCGCGCGCGGTTTCAACGAAGAACAGATCGCCGCCATCGCTGGCTACTTCGCCGCCCTTCCCCGCTAAACCAAGAGACCGAATCATGAAACGCCGTCAATTCGTACAAACGCTGTCTGCGGCTTCGGCCATCGGCACGGTGGGTCTGCTCAGCGGCTGCGCCACGGGCACCGCCGGTGCCGGTGCCGCGCACGTGGTGGTGGTGGGCGCTGGCTATGGTGGAGCCACGGCCGCCAAGTACACCCGCCTGTTCTCCGAGGGCAAGGTGCGCGTCACCCTGATCGAGCCCAACCCGAAATTCATCTCGTGCCCGATCTCCAACCTGGTGATCGGCAGCCTGAAGAACATGGATTTCCTCACCCACAGCTACGACAGGCTGCAACAGAACCACGGTGTGCGCCTGGTGCGCGATTCGGTCACCAGCATCGACGCCGCGCGGCGCACCGTGCGCCTGGCCGGTGGCAGCGAAATCGGCTACGACCGCCTGATCGTCTCGCCCGGCATCGATTTCATGTGGGAAGGCCTGCCCGGCATGGCCTCGGCCGAAGCCAAGGCGCGCATGCTGCACGCTTGGAAGGCGGGCGAGCAAACGCTGGCGCTGCGCCGCCAACTCGAAGCCATGCCCGATGGCGGCGTCTATGCCATCAACATCCCGGCAGTGCCCTACCGCTGCCCACCCGGCCCCTACGAGCGCGCCTGCTTGGTCGCCAACTATTTCAGAAAGGCCAAGCCGCGCAGCAAGGTCATCATTTTTGATGCCAACGCCGAAATCCAGTCCAAGCGCGGGCTGTTCACCCGCGTTTTCGAGCAGCAGTACAAAGACATCATCGAATACCGCCCCGGCCATTTGCTCACCGACGTCCATGCCGCCAGCAACGCCATGCGCTTCGAAGTGCAGGATGAGTTCCGGCCGGCCGTTGCCAACGTGCTGCCTTCTATGCGCGCTGGCGACTTGGCCTTGCGCGCTGGGTTGGCCAACATCAACAACCGCTGGTGCGAGGTGAACTTCCAGACCTTCGAGTCCACTGTGGCTCCCCACATCCACGTGCTGGGCGACGCCATTCAAGGCTCACCCGGCATGCCCAAGTCCGCCCACATGGCCAACCAGCACGGCAAGGTCAGCGCCATGGCGGTGGTCTCGCTGCTGCAAGGGCAGCCGGTGCCGCAGTTGCCCATCATCGCCAACACCTGTTACAGCTTTGTCAACGACACCGACGCCATGCACGTCTCCAGCGTTCACCGCTGGGACGCCGAGCGCCGCACCCTGCTCACGGTGCCGGGCTCGGGTGGCGTCTCGGTGGCCCCCACTGCGCTGGAGGGGCATTATGCGCTCGGGTGGGCACGCAACATCTGGGCCGACACGCTGGGCTAATCAGGGCCACGCCCTAGACCTCTGCACCCCTGTTTTGGCAGGGGTTTTTCTTGCACCATGCCGCCGGTCTGGTCAAAGCGTTCAGTGGGCGGCGTCGGAGTCGGCGCCACGCAGCTTCTCGTGGATGCGCCGCACCGTGCGCCATACACCATAAAGCACCACCGGAATCAGCGCCCCGACGGCGATCTCGGGCTGGATCGGCACCCCGGCCGACTCCAGCGCCTTGGCCGCATAGAGCAGCAGGCTGATCACGTAGTAAGAGATCGCCGCGATCGACAAGCCCTCCACCGTGGACTGCAAGCGCAGTTGCAAGGCCTGCCCGCGGGTGAGTTTTTCCAGCAATTGCTGGTTCTGGCCTTCGGTGGCGATGTCCACCCGGGTGCGCAACAAGGCGCTGGCGCGCGAAATCCGCTCTGGCAAACCCAGCAACCGCTGCTCGGTCGCAGCCACCGTGGCCATGGCAGGTGATAAGCGCCGGCGCATGAATTCGCCGATGGTCTGGGTGCCGGGCACTGGCGTTTCGCGAAGTTCGGTGATGCGCTGCGCCGCCAGCGCATCGTAGGCGCGGGTGGCGGAAAAACGGTAGGAGTGCCGTGCAATCGCCTTTTCCACCCGGGCCGCCAGCGCCACCAAGGTATCGAGCAGGGCCTGATCCGATTGCTGGTGGTGCTCCAGGTCGGCGGTGATCTGCGCCAATTGCGCCTCGGCTTGTGCCAACTCGGGCGCCAAGTCTTTGGCCGTGGGCAAGCCACGCAGCGCCATCAGTCGGTAGGTTTCCACTTCCAGCAGGCGCTGGACGATGCGGCCCGCACGGGTTTCGGTGGTATCGGGCGCAGCCAGCACCAGCATGCGCTCAAAGCCGCTCGGGCGCAAGCGAAAGTCGGTCAGCACCATGGAATGGCGCTGGTTTCCCATCAGCGAAGCCGCCAGCGTGTGCTCACCAAATCGGGGGCGCATCTGCTCCAGCAGGGCCTGCGGCTGCGCCAGATCGGCTTGCAGCAGCGCCAGTTCGATGGCGCAAAAGGTGCGCCCCGGCACCTGTGCCAACCAGCCTTGCGGCAACAGGCGCGGCAGATTCCACTGCTCGCTCTCGAACCAGCCTGCGGGTTCGGCGTGCATGGGCAGCACCAGCGAATAGCGCGTGAACTCGCTGTGGCGTTCCCACTTCAGGGTGTAGCCGGGCAGTGCCAGCCGCAGAAAATTGTCTTGCAGATCGGGCAGCGTGAGGCGCTCCTGCCCCGGCAGCAGGCGCAGCAGGTCGAGCTCGGCCTGCCGGCTCACGCCGTCGTTGAAAACCGCCAAATACAGCACCCCCGTGGGCAGCGCCAGCCGCGCTGGCGGCCGCGCATGCACTTCGTCGTGCAAGACGCGCCGGAGCGCGTCATCCGGTGGGAGGCGCCGCAGCGCGTCGCAGGGGGGCAGTGCGGTTGGGTTCAAGCGCCTAGTTTTTCCTTGATGCGCGCCGACTTGCCGCTGCGCTGGCGCAGGTAGTAGAGCTTGGCGCGGCGCACGGCACCGCGGCGCTTGACTTCGATGCGCTCGATGCGTGGGCTGTAGAGCGGGAAGGTGCGCTCCACGCCTTCGCCGTTGGAGATTTTGCGCACGATGAAGCCCGAGTTCAGGCCACGGTTGCGCCGCGCAATCACCACGCCTTCATAGGCCTGCACGCGCTTGCGTGTGCCTTCAACCACGTTGACGTGCACGATCACCGTGTCGCCGGGGGCGAAGTCGGGGATTTGCTTGTTGAGACGAGCGATTTCTTCTTGCTCGAGGATCTGGATCAGATTCATGGCTTCCTGTTTACCGATCGTGGTCGCGCTGCGCTAAAGGCCCCATAACCCGGCACACCAAGGTGCAAGGCTGGCCTGCCATGTGCAGACCTAGGGCGGCCGACCAGAGGATCGAAAGCCCTAGATTATAGCCTGATTTCAGCGCTTGGAGTCAGCAACCGGGGCGCAAGGGGCCGGGAGCAAATCGGGCCGCAAGCGCAGGGTGGCGTCGCGGCGCTGTTGCAAGCGCCAGGCCTCGATGCGCGCATGGTGCCCCGACAGCAGCACCTCGGGCACAGCGGCCTCGCCCTGGGGGCCGCACCAGCGCTCGGGCCGGGTGTAATGCGGGCAGTCGAGCAAACCGGCTATGGCCGGGTTGAAGCTGTCTTGCTGGTGGCTAAGGGCATCGTTGAGCACGCCAGGCAGCAGCCGCGCCACGGCATCGAGCAGGGCCAGCGCCGCCAGCTCGCCACCCGAGAGCACGAAGTCGCCTAGGCTGATCTGGCCATCGACGCATTGGTCGATGAAGCGCTGGTCTATGCCCTCGTAGCGTCCGCACACCAAAATCGCCCCACTGGCTTGCGCCTGCTCGGCCACCACGGCGTGCTCCAGCCGCTGGCCTTGCGGCGAAAACAGCAGCGTGGGCACCGCAGGCAACCCGAGCTGCGCGCGCTCGGCGCGGATCGTCTCCCAGCAGCGCCGCAGCGGCTCGGCCAGCATCACCATGCCGGGCCCGCCACCAAAGGGACGGTCATCGACGCGCCGATACGGCCCCTCGGCGAAATCGCGCAAGGGCCACAGGCGCACCTGCAAGGCCCCCGACTCGTAGGCACGGCGCGTGACGCCGTGCTGCATGAAGGGCTCGAACAGCTCGGGAAACAGGGTGATCACATCGAAGCGCATGGCGGCTCTCGGCCTGCGCCTCAATAATCGCTCTGCCAGTCGACCGTGATGCGCCGCGCCGCCAGATCGACCGCATCGACGTAGGCCGAAACGAAGGGGATCATGCGCTCGGCCACTTTGCCCTCAGCGGACAGGTACTCTAGGCACAGCACACTGTGCGGACCGGTGGTGAGCAAGTCGCGCACCACGCCCATCGGCTCGCCCTGGCGGTTGAATACCTCGAGCCCGATCAGGTCGACCCAATAAAATTCGTCGCTGGACGCCGCGGCAGGGAAATCGGCGCGCGCCACAAAAATGCGCACGCCTTTGAGCGCTTCGGCGGCGTTGCGGTCGGGCACTTCGGCCAGTTGCGCCACCAAACCGTCGGCATGGGGCTTGATGCTGTGCACCCGCACCACCACGCTGCCCTCAAAGGCATCAAAGCCCTTGGCATAAGGGACCTCGGGAGGCAGCAGGTACCAGCGCCAAGCTTGCAACAAGGCTTCGGGCTTGGCGCTGTGGCAATGCAGCCGCACCCAGCCCTTGATGCCCCACGCCTCTTGTATCCGGCCCAACTCCACTGCATCAGCAGGCAGCGGGGCGGGTACCAATCCGGTTAAAGCGGCCATGGGATAAAGCAACGGCAAAGCCGCAGCCCATTCAAGCCGCTGCGGGCGCGGCTTTGGCGGCTTGTTTGAACAGGCGCACGGCGGTGTCGGAGGGCTGCGCACCCACGCTCAGCCAGTAGCTGAGCCGATCCTGGGCCACCCGCAGCGGCTCTTCGCCGCCCTTGGCCAGCGGGTTGTAAAAACCAATGCGCTCGATGAAGTTGCCGTCGCGGCGGCTGCGCTTGTCGGCCACTACGATGTTGTAAAACGGGCGCGCCTTGGCGCCGCCACGGGAGAGTCGAATGACGACCATGTTTGAATCCTTCGGGTGGAGCAAAGCACCACAAAAAAGCCTCGCAACGCCTGAGACACACAACTGACCACCCGGTCAGCGAAACGTTGGGAACCCATGATTGTAGCCGATGGCCGGTGCTTTTCCACAATATTAGAACTCCACCAGCCACGACAGCAGCAACATCCAGCCGCTGAGCGTGAGCAGCGCCAGCAGGGTCGAGACGCCCATCGTTGCCGTCGTCAAATCCTGCACCACCCGGTAGCGCTGCGCGAACAAATACACATTGGCCCCCACCGGCAAGCCGGCCGCCACCACCAGCACCACCAAGGCCAGGCCCTCGATCCCAAAAGCCCAGGCGCTGGCACCCACCATCAAGGGCAGCAGCAGGTTCTTGCTCAGGGCCAGCCCCAGCGCCGGCTGCCAGTGGCCGCACAGGCTCAGGCCCGCCAGGCTTACCCCCACCAGCACCAGCGCCAGCGGGCCAAAGGCGCTGCCCAGCAGTTGCAGCGGCAGCTGCACCACTTGCGGCAGCGCCCAGCCAGTCTGGGCAAACAGCAGCCCGCAAATGATGGGCAGCGGCACCGGGTGGATGAGGGCGCTTTTGATGGCCGAGGCGGCGATCCGAACGATGCGCTGCGGCGTCAAGGGGCTGGCATGCTGTGCGCCCTCCTCGCGCGCCTGCGCCAATTCCAACAAGATCGTCGCCGCCGTGAGCAGCACCAGCGAGTGCACCGAAATCAGCGTCAGCAGCGTCACCAGCCCGTCTTGCCCATAGGCCAGCTTGACCAGCATGATGCCGATCATGACCAAATTGCTGAAGGTGCCCGCCAAGGCCAGCACCACGCTGCGGCAGCTCAGGCCGCGCAACAGCACGCTGAACCCAAACAGCAACCCGACCGCCACAAAATAGGCCCCGACCGGGCGCAAGTCGAGCTCGTCGATCTGCACCGTGCTCATGGTGGTAAACAGCAGCGCCGGGCCCAGCACCAAAAACACCAGGTTCGACAAATCCTGCACCGATGCGCTGCGAATCCAGCGCATCTGGCCGGCCAGGTAGCCGACTCCGATCAGCAAAAAAACCGGAGTCAGCGACAAAAAAACGGGGTGTTCGGTCAAAGCCACCGCCAGAGTGTAGCCAAGCCCGGCACGCTTCCTTGGCCAAGAACGGCCCGTATGGTCCTGGCTGTCAGCGCAGCCACTGCGCAAACTGCTGGCGCAAGTGGCGCACCTTGGGTGCGGCCACCGCCAGGCAGTAGCCGTGCTCCGGATGGCGGGCAAAAAAGCGCTGGTGCTCGGCTTCGGCGGGGTCAAAGCGCTGCAGCGCCACGAGCTCGGTGACGATCGGCGCCCCAAAGGCGTCGGCGGCTTGCAGCTCGGCCATCAAGTCGCGCGCCACCTGCGCTTGCTCAGGCTGTGTCCAGTAAATACCGCTGCGGTACTGGCTGCCCACGTCGGCCCCTTGGCGGTTTAGGCTGGTCGGGTCGTGGGTGGCGAAAAAAATCTGCAGCAAGCTGCGCAGATCGATTTGTTCCGGGTCGTACACCAAACGCAGCGCCTCGGCGTGGCCGCTGCGGCCGCTGCAGACCTGCTCGTAGCTGGGCTGGGGCCAGTGGCCATTGGCGTAGCCCGACTCCAGTTCCAGCACGCCGCGCACGCGCTCAAACACCGCTTCGGTGCACCAAAAACAGCCACCCGCCAGCACCAGCGTTGGCAAGCGACCCCGCTCGGGGTCGGGGCCGCCGGTTGCGACAAGGGATGATGGGGGGGCAGATGTTGCAGTCATTTGATCAAGCGCAAACCTTTGTAGGGCGGCACAGGGAAGAATGGTTCGTGTGAAATTTGTTGATTTCAGCGAAGGTTAAACTTGTTACCACCCGATCACCACAGTGAAAGGTTGGTTTCCACATGGGCAGCAGAGCTATCTTAGCGCGCACCCCAGAGAAAAAAAAACTTTAAATGCCACAAGGAGTTGAAAAACTGGCCAAGGGTAAACACGGACCACCCCCAAACTGGCCCCTTTGTTGCGTGAACCCAGACACGGTAACAGCGCGAGACAAGCTGGTCGCAAGGCGAGCAGCGCACGCAGCCCAAGCCGTCACCCAACTTAGAACAGAAAGGATTCCAATGGAGCAAGCCATTCAATCGATGCTGGAGCGCTACCGCAGTGACCGCACCCGGCTGATCGACATGTTGTGGGAGTTGCAGTGGCAACACGGCCACATACCCGCACAAGCCCTGCCCCCACTGGCGGCTGGCCTCAACCTGTCGGTGCTCGATGTCCGTGAAACGGCGTCGTTTTACCACTTTTTCCGGCTCGAACCCTCGGGCAAGTACGTTTTTTACCTCTGCAACTCGGTGCTGGCCAAACTCAACGGCTTCGACGCCGTGCGCGAGGCGCTCGAGCGCGAAACCGGAGCCCGTTTTGGCCAACCCAACCCCGATGGCCTGTTTGGTTTGTTCGAGACGCCCTGCATCGGCCTGAGCGACCAAGAGCCGGCCATGATGCTCGACAAGGTGGTGTTTACGCGCCTGACGCCGAGCAAAATCGCCGACATCGTCGAACAGCTCAGGCAAGGCAAAACCCCGGAAGAGATTGCCAACCCAGCCGGACTGCCCACCGACCAACTGGCTTATGTGGAATCGATGGTCGAGTCCAACGTACGCACCCAGCGCCCGATATTCTTTAGGGGCAAGCTCGACTTGGGCACGGCGTTGGAGCAAATGCTCGCCGATGAGCCCAGTCAGGTGATCGACTCGGTGACGGCCTCCAAGCTGCGCGGGCGCGGCGGCGCGGGTTTTTCCACGGGCTTGAAGTGGCGCTTGTGCCGCGACGCCTGGGGCGAGAGCAAAACCATCATCTGCAACGCCGATGAGGCCGAACCCGGCACCTTCAAAGACCGGGTGCTGCTCACGCGCTCGCCCAAGCAGGTGTTTTTTGGCATGGTGGCTGCGGCCTACGGCATTGGGGCCAGCACCGGCATCCTGTATTTGCGCGCCGAGTATTACTACCTGAAAGACTACTTGGAAGCCCAGTTGCAACAAATGCGCGACCAAGGCATGCTCGGGTGCAACATTGGCGGCAAAGCCGGGTTTGACTTCGACATCCGCATCCAGATGGCGGCCGGCGCCTACATTTGCGGCGAAGAAACGGCGCTGATCGAATCGTGCGAAGGCAAGCGCGGCACACCGCGCCTCAAACCGCCCTACCCGATCCAGAAAGGCTATCTGGGCCAGCCAACCAGTGTCAACAACGTCGAGACCTTCGCCTGCGTCAGCCACATCTTGGCTGAGGGCGCGGCTTGGTTTCGCAGCTTTGGCACGGCCGAATCCTCTGGCACGCGGCTGCTCAGCGTAGCGGGCGACTGCAGCAAGCCGGGCATTTACGAAGTCGAATGGGGCACCAGCGTCAACCAGGTGCTGCGCATGGCAGGCGCCTACGGTGCCATGGCGGTGCAGATCAGCGGCCCCTCGGGCGATTGCGTGTCGGTGGAAAAAGACGGTGAGCGCCTGCTCGGCTATGAGGATTTGTCGTGCAACGGCGCCTTCACGATTTTCAACAAGCAGCGCGACCTGCTCTGGATCGTGCGCGAGCACATGCAGTTCTTTGTCGATGAGTCGTGCGGCATCTGCGTGCCGTGCCGGGCCGGCAACGTCGATTTGCTGCACAAGATGGACCGCTTGATTGCCGGCCGCGGCTGCCAGCAAGACCTCGACGAGGCGGTGCAATGGGGCGCTGTGGTGCGCAACACCAGCCGCTGCGGTTTGGGCGCGACCTCGCCCAAACCCATCCTGACCACGCTGAGCCGGTTTCCAGAGGCCTACCAGGTCAGGCTGGCCAAACCCAGTGGTCCCTTGCTGCCCTCGTTCGATCTCGATGCGGCCTTGGCGGGCTACGCCGAAGCCAGCCAGGCACTGAAAGTAAAACTGGAGACCAGCACATGAAAATCGAAATCACCATCGATGGGCAGCCGGTGCAAACCGAATTGGGCCGCACCTTGGTCGATGTGGCGGCCGAAGTCGGGGTGTTCATCCCCACTTTGTGCTACGTCAAGGACAAGCCCTGCTTGGGCACGTGCCGGGTGTGCTCGGTCAAGGTCAACGGCACCGTCAGCGCCTCGTGCACCGTGCGGGTGGCCAACGGCATGCAAGTGGAGGTCAATACCCCGGCCTTGGTGGACTCCCGCAAAGCACTGGTCGAGTTTTTGTTTGCCGAAGGCAACCACAACTGCCCCAGTTGCGAGAAAAGCGGGCGCTGCCAGTTGCAGGCGGTGGGTTACGAGTCCGACATGATGGTCTCGCGCTTCCCTTACCGCTTTCCGGTGCGCGAAAACAGCCCGGGCAGCGACAAAATCTGGCTCGAGCGCGACCGCTGCATTTTCTGCCAGCGCTGCGTCGAGTACGTGCGCGACCAAGAAACGGGCCAAAAGATTTTCAGCATCAGCGGCCGCGGTGGATCGTCGCGCATCGAAATGGACGTGGAACTGGCCAACCGCATGAGCGAGGAACAGGTCAAGGAGGCGGTCGAACTGTGCCCAGTCGGCACCATTTTGCAAAAGCGCGTGGGCCACGATGTGCCCATCGGACAGCGCAAATACGAAATTCAAACGCTGCGCGCGCGCAGCCTCAACATTGAAGGAGCCAAGAATGAGCCACGCAGCTGAAGCCCTAGCCGGGCAGGAGTTCTCGCACGACCTCCCCATCACCCCGCTGGCCCCGGCTTTGATCGCCGGCCGAGCCGGCAAGATCAAAGTTGCCACCATCGGGCTGTGCGGCTGCTGGGGTTGCACCCTGTCGCTGCTGGACCTCGATGAGCGCTTGTTTGCGCTGCTCGACAAGGTGACCATCCTGCGCTCGTCCATCACCGACATGAAGCGCATCACCGAGCGCTGCGTGGTCGGTTTCGTCGAGGGCGGCGTGGCCAACGAGGAAAACATCGAAACGCTGGAGCATTTCCGCGAGAATTGCGACGTGCTGATCTCGGTCGGCGCTTGCGCGGTGTGGGGCGGCGTGCCGGCCATGCGCAACGTGGTGCCGCTGTCCGAATGCCTGATCGAGGCCTACGTGGATTCGCCCACCGCCGTTCCAGGCATCAAGCCCATCATCCCGCTGCACCCCGACATTCCGCGCATCACCACCAAGGTGTATCCTTGCCACGAAGTGGTCAAAATGGACTACTTCATCCCCGGCTGCCCGCCCGACGGCGATGCCATCTTCAAGGTGCTCGACGATTTGGTCAACGGCCGCCCGTTCGACCTGCCGATCTCGATCAACCGCTACGACTAAAACCGCTGCAGGAGCTACAAACATGAGCAGAAAATTGGTCATTGACCCCGTCACCCGAATCGAAGGGCACGGCAAGGTGGTGGTGCATCTGGACGACGACAACAATGTTGTCGATGCCAAGTTGCACGTGGTGGAGTTTCGCGGCTTCGAGCGCTTCATCCAAGGCCACCCCTACTGGGAAGCGCCGATGCTGCTGCAGCGCATCTGCGGCATCTGCTTCGTCAGCCACCACCTGTGCGGCGCCAAAGCGCTCGACGACATCGTGGGGCTGGGCCTCAAGCAGGGCTTTCAAGTCACGCCGACGGCCGAAAAAATGCGCCGTCTCGGCCACTACGCGCAGATGCTGCAATCGCACCAGACCGCGTACTTCTACCTGATCGTGCCCGAAATGATGTTTGGCATGGACGCCGCACCCGAGCAGCGCAACATCGAAGGCCTGATCGAAGCCAACCCGGAGCTGGTCAAGCGCGCCGTGATGCTGCGCAAATGGGGCCAAGAGATGCTGGTGGCGGTGTTCGGCAAGAAGATGCACGGCATCAGCTCCATACCTGGCGGCGTCAACAAAAACCTCAGCGTTGCCGAGCGCGACCGCTTCCTCAACGGGGCGCCGGGTTTGCTTTCCATGCAGCAAGTGATCGATTACTCGATCGAGGGCCTGCAGTTGTTCTACGACTTCCACGAAAAGAACCGCCAGCAGGTGGACAGCTTTGGCGTGGTGCCGGCGCTCGACATGTGCCTGGTCGATGGCAACGGCGACGTGGACTACTACCACGGCAACCTGCGCGTCACCGATGGCCAGAAAAAAGTGGTGGCCGAGTTCGACTACCACGACTACCTGAACCACTTCTCCGAGGCCGTGGAGGAGTGGAGCTACATGAAGTTCCCCTTCCTCAAGGGGCTGGGGCGCGAGGGCGGTTCGGTGCGGGTGGGGCCACTGGGGCGCATGAACGTGACGCGTTCGCTCTCTACGCCGCTGGCGCAAGAGGCGCTGGAGCGCTTCCATGCCTACACCAAGGGCAAAGCCAACAACATGACGCTGCACTACAACTGGGCGCGGGCGATCGAGATCTTGCACGCCGCCGAAATCATCCAAGGCCTGCTGCACGACCCGGACTTGCAAAAAGACCAGTTGCTGCTCACCCCCGCCCCGGGGGCTTGGAGCGGCGAAGGGGTGGGCGTGGTGGAAGCCCCGCGCGGCACCCTGCTGCACCACTACCGCGCCAATGAAAGCGGCGAGATCACCTCGGCCAACCTGATCGTGGCCACCACGCAGAACAATCAAGTGATCAACCGCACCGTGCGCAGCGTGGCCGAAGACTACTTGGGCGGGCGCGCCGAAATCACCGAAGGCATGATGAACGCGCTCGAAGTGGGCATACGCGCCTACGACCCCTGTTTGAGCTGCGCCACCCATGCGCTGGGCAAGATGCCGCTGCAAGTCACGGTGTTTGATTCGAGCGGGAACCTGGTCGATGAACGCGCCCGCTGAAAGCCTGCGGCTGGCCGACTTCGACCAGCCCTCGGCCCTCATCTACGGCATTGGCAACATTGGGCGCCAAGACGACGGCTTGGGCTGGGCCTTCATCGACTGGCTTGAGGAGCAAGGCTTGTGTCCGCAAGCCGACCTGATGCGCCACTACCAGTTGCAGCTCGAAGACGCCGAACTGATCAGCCACAAAGAGCGGGTGTTGTTTGTCGATGCCAGCGTGGAAGCGGGGCTGGAATCGTTCGAGTTGCGGCGCGTCGAGCCACGGCTTGATTACAGCTTCACCTCGCACGCCATTTCCATCGCCTCCATCGTGGCCACCTGCCGCACCTGCTTTGGCCGCACACCCGAGGTGTATGTGCTGGCCATACGCGGTTACGAGTGGGAACTGCAAACCGGCCTGAGCGCGCCCGCGCTGCTCAACCTGCAAGCGGCCCAACACCATTTGCAGCCCGCTTGTGCCACCGAATCCACTTAACTTTTACCATTGGAGCGCATCATGCAAGAACGAGAAGTTGAACGCATCGCCAACCTGATCTACCAGGCCCCCTTGGGTGAATACATTGGCCGCGACGGGGCTGCCATCATGGCCGCCCATGCCGGGAGCGAGCTGCGGGTGAAAGATCAGGAATTCCTGTTCCACCAAGGCGACATGACCAACAGCTTTTACATCGTCACCGAAGGCCGGCTGGGCTTGGTGCGCGAAAAAACCGAGACCCGGCGCGAAATCACCGTCCACGTGCTGGAAAAAGGCGATTTGGTCGGCGAGCTGAGCTTCATCGACCAGACTCCTCACGACCTCTCGGTGCGCGCCCTGGGCAATGCCGCAGTGCTGTGCTTCAAGGCCGGCGATATCCAGCCGCTGATCACCCAGCATCCGCAACTGGTTTACAACTTCATGCGCGCCGTGGTCAAGCGCGTGCATGCGGTGGTGACCACGCTGGCCGAGCACGAGATGGAGTTGCAGCAGTACATCCAGACTGGCGGGCGCGGGCGCATGTAAAAACGGGTGCTTGCGGGCGGCGGTGGGCCAAACCTTGGCGTGTTTTCTGCTAAGGTACGGCCGTTATGCTGCTCTCACTCGATTTTCTCGCCATCCCGCTGCTGATCGCTGCCGGGTTGGTCTTTGTCAGCCTGCTGGCAGGGCTGTTTTCGGTGCGGCTCGGGTTCTCGTTCTTGGTGGTGTTTCTCATCGCCGGAATGTTGTTGGGCGAAGACGGCCCGGGCGGGGTGGCGTTCAAGGATTTCGAGCTCGCTTTCTGGGTCGGCAACGTCGCATTGGCGGTGATCTTGCTCGACGGTGGCCTGCGCACCCAATACCGCAACTTTCGCACCGGGCTCAAACCGGCGCTGTGGCTGGCCACGCTCGGGGTCGTGGTCACGGCGGCGTTGACCGGGGTGGCGGCGCATTTTTTGCTTGGCCTGAGCTGGCCGATGGCGCTGCTGTTGGGGGCCATCGTCGGTTCCACCGACGCCGCAGCGGTGTTTGCGCTGCTCAAATCCAGCGGCGTGAAGCTCAACGAACGGGTCGCGGCCACGCTCGAAATCGAATCCGGCCTCAATGACCCGATGGCGGTTTACCTCACGCTGGCCCTGATCGGCTGGGTCTTGCTCGATGCCCAAAACGCTGGGGCCGACATGGCATGGTGGTGGCCGCTGCGCGATCTGGCGCTGCAGTTTGGTTGGGGCGCGGCGCTGGGCATCGGCGCCGGCTGGGCCTTTGCCCTGCTGCTGCGCCGGCTCACCGTGTGGGCGCGCCCCAGCGGCGGCGTGCGCGCGCTGTTGCTCACTTCGGCGGGCCTGAGCGTGTTTGCCCTCACCACTTGGGTCGGGGGCTCGGGCTTTTTGGCGGTCTACCTGTTTGGCGTGCTGGTGGCCAACCGGGCCACGCAGTGCGTGGCGCCCTCGCTGTCGGCCATGGACGGCTTTGCCTGGCTGGCGCAGGCCTCAATGTTTTTGCTGCTGGGGCTGTTGGTCACGCCTTCGGATGCGCTGGCGGCTTTGTTGCCGGCCTTGGGCGTGGTGGCGGTGCTGATGCTGCTGGCGCGCCCGCTCTCGGTCTGGATCATTCTCAAACCGCTGCGTTTTGACAAACGCGAGATCGCCTTCATTTCATGGGTGGGGCTGCGCGGCGCGGTGCCGATCGTGCTGGCCATTTTCCCGGTCATGGCGGGGGTGGAAGGGGCCGAGATTTTCATCAGCGTGGCCCTGATCGTGGTCATGGCCTCGTTGGTGCTGCAAGGTTCGACCATACCCTGGAGCGCACGGCGCACCGGCGTGGTGCTGCCCAACCACGACGACGTGGCGTTGGCGCGGCAGGTGTATGGCGATTTTGAGGTGCCCGGCAACGCCCGCATGAGCGATTTGTGCGGCTTTTATGGCTGGCCGCCGGTGCCAGACGACCATCTGGACGCGGCCCAGTGGCTGACGCAGGCGCTGGGCCGGCCACCGATCGAGGGCGACCACGCCAACTTGGGCGCGGCCGAACTGAGTGTGCGCCGGATGGAAGATGGCGAGATCGTGCGGGTGGGCATCCGCTTGCTGCGCGACCCGGCCGCACCCGACGTGGAAGCCGACCCATCCGACTAGTGCCCCCACGCCCTAGGGCTGGCGCAGCCTCAGATTGGTGGCGGCCCCGCGTACAGGCGCGGCACGTCGATGAGCTTGGGGCCCAGCAGCCGCATGGCGCTGTCGCGGCCCCAGCGCAACAGCCCGCCGGCATGAAAGATGGTGCCGTTGCGCTGCGAACGCGCTTGCACCCACGCACAGCGGCGCCAACGCGCCTGGGCCCAGCGCTGCAGCAAGGCTGGCCAATCGGGTGCAGCGCCGCCCCCTTGTGCCGCCAATAGGCGCCCCAAGGCCCATGCGTCTTCCAGCGCCATAGCAGCGCCTTGCGCCAGATAGGGCCGCATCGGGTGTGCCGCGTCGCCCAACAGCGCCACCGGGCCACGCACCATGTCGGCGGCACGGGCTACACGCGGGCGCCCAAACAGCGGCCACAGCCGCCACAGCGGCACCGCCTCCAACACCTGGTGCAAATCCCGGTGTGGCAACAGGCCCAGGCTGTGCCACAGCGCCTGTGGCTGCGCCGGATGGTCCCAGCCCACCGGCCCGTCGGGCAAATCGCCCTCCACCACCACCACCACATTGAGCCACTGGCCGGCCCGCACCGGGTAATGCACCGCATGCATGCGCCGCCCCAGCCAAGCCGTTACGCCGTTGTGGCGCAGGTGGGGCGGCAAGCGCGCCATGTTGATCATGCCGCGGTAAGCCACATGGCCGCTGAACTGGGGCGTCCCGTCGGCCAGCAGTTGTTCGCGCACTTGGCTGCGCAAGCCATCGCAAGCCAGCAACGCCGCCGCCGGCCAGCTTGGTCCTCCCAGGCTGCGCAGTTGCAGCCCACCGTCTGGAAACAGCTCGAGGGCTCCGATGCGCTGCTGCAAGTGCAAGCCGGTGCCGCCCTCGGCCCGCACCGCCTGCAACAGCAGGGTGTGCAAGTCGGCGCGGTGGAGGGTGGCGTAGGGCGCACCGTAGCGGCGCTCGGCCCGTTGCGCCAGCGGCAAGGCACCCAAGAGGGCCCCGCCCGTGGCATCGCGCACCTGCAAATCGATCGGGAACGCCGCCACCTCGCGCAGCCCACCCTCTAGCCCCCAATCGCGCAACACCCGCACCGCATTGGGCCCGAGCTGCACGCCCGCACCCACCTCAGAAAATGCGTCGGCCTGTTCCAGCAAATCAAGGCTCAAACCCGGCGCGGCCTGGCGCAGCGCCAGCGCAGCCCCCAGTCCGGCCAAGCCCCCGCCGGCTATCAGCAAGCGCTCAGCGTCCATGCAACCCCCTCGCCCCTGTGCACACGGCAACCCTAGGTGCAGCGAAACTCAACGCAGCACCCAACCCCACTCTTTGAGCGTCTGCAGGGCGCTCTCGCCCGCCCCCGCGCCCAGGCGCCGCGCCAGTTGCTGCGCCACGTTTTCGCGCTGGGTGTAATCGATGATGTGCGCCGCCCCAATCACCTCGCTGGCCACGTGCTCGACGCTGCCAAAGCCATCAGCCAAACCCTTTTCGACTGCGCGCTGACCGTTCCAGATCAGTCCGCTGAAGGTCTCTGGGGTTTCGCGCAGGCGCTCGCCACGGCCTTTGCGCACCACGTCGATGAACTGCTGGTGGATGTCGTCCAGCATGGCCTGCGTGTGCCGCACCTGGGCTTCGTTGGGCGGGCTGAAGGGGTCCATGAAGCCCTTGTTTTCGCCGGCAGTGAGCAAACGGCGATCGACCCCGACCTTGTCCATCAGCTCGGTAAAGCCAAAGCCGCTCATCATGACGCCGATGCTGCCCACCAAGCTCGCCTTGTCCACGTGTATGGCGGTGGCTGCCGACGCCACATAATAGGCCGCCGAGGCCCCCACCTCCTCGATCACGGCGTGCACGGGCTTGTCGTGCAGGCCGCGCAAGCGGTGGATCTCGTCGGCGATGATGCCGGCTTGCACCGGCGAACCGCCGGGTGAGTTGATCAGCAGCAACACCCCTTTGGCGCTGGGCTCTTTGAAAGCGGCGCGCAAAGACTGCACGACAGCCCGGGCGTTGGCGTCGGCGTCGGATGCGATGACCCCGCGCACCTCGATCAGCGCCGTGTGCGGCACCGCCAGCGTGGCGCGGGTGGCGACATCGCGCATCAGCATGGCAGCCACCAACAAAACCACCGCCAACCAGAGCAGGCGAAAGAAAATTTTCCAGCGCCGCGCGGCGCGTTGCTCGCGCAGCGTGGCAAAAACCAGTTTCTCGAGGGTTTCGCGCTCCCACTCGGGAGTGATTTTGGCGCTCGGTGCCGGGGTGGGTTCGTCCATGTGGGGCGGGGCTTTAAGGGTTGAGGGTTAGCGTGTGCGCTATTGTCGCCGGCAACAGCGCCATGGGGCGCGCCGCGCGGCCAACTGCTGCAGCAGATTGGGATTATCTGCGGACCTTGCTGTCGCGGTGGCGGCCCTGCACAGACTGGGACCAGCTGACCAGGGTTTTGCAACACCTCCATGGCGGAGCATTTGCGGCGCTTGCGTTTTGGCCGGAAAATCCGCGTATTTCATGATGAAATACCAGCGCTTGGCGCTCTCGACTTGATGCACATCAAGCGCACCCAGGGCGGCGCTCTCTACATTTCACCCTTTGCTCTGCACGCCCACCCGATGGCGCAGCGGACTACCCACCTCTGGAACCTAGTTGGCCATGGCGATCGAATTATTTAACCACGATGGGCATGTGTGCCTGATGTTTGCGCACCTCAGCGACGAGGGCGGCGAAGCGGTGCAGGCCAACCAGTTTCTGGTGATCGACGGGCAACAAGGCGCCGTCATCGACCCCGGCGGCAACGTGGCCTACAACGAGCTGCTGCTCACCATCAGCCGCTATTTCCCGCCCAACAAACTGACCGAAATCCTCGCCTCGCACGCCGACCCGGACATCATCGCCTCGCTGGACCGCTGGATGACCAGCACCCAGGCCACCCTCTACATTTCGCGCCTGTGGGAGCGTTTCGCACCGCATTTCTGCAAACCGGGCAAAACCGTCGGGCGCATCATCGGCATCCCCGACCCAGGCATGCGCATCCCGCTTGGGCGCGGTGAGATCGTGGCGCTGCCGGCGCATTTCATGCACGCCGAAGGCAACTTCCAGTTCTGGGACCCGGTCAGCCGCATCCTGTTCTCGGGCGATCTGGGCGTGTCGTTGGGCACCTCGGCCGAGGCCTCCCAGCCCATCACCTCGCTGGCGCCAAACATCCCCCGCATGGAGGGCTTTCACCGCCGCTACATGGTCTCGCAAAAGGTACTCAGGCTGTGGGCCCACATGGTGCGCAAGCTGCCGATCCACATGATCGTGCCCCAGCATGGCGCGCCGCTGGCCGGCCCCGCCGTGCATGAGTTTATCGACTGGATTGAAACCCTGAGCTGCGGCGTGGACCACCTGACGCAAGCGGACTACGCCATCCCCAAGTGAGCGCCTGCATTCCAAACCCCTTGTTTGTGGCATGACCGCCAGCTGGCCAGCCAGCCCCCAATCTTTCCAGACGCGCACCAGAAAAACACCCAATGGCCATCAAGAAGTCCGACCTCTATTCCTCCCTCTGGGCCGGCTGCGACGAACTGCGCGGCGGCATGGATGCCAGCCAGTACAAAGACTACGTCCTGTTCATGCTGTTCATCAAGTACATCAGCGACAAGTACGCCGATTCCGACGACTTCGCGCCTCCCGTCGTGATCCCCAAGGGGGCGAGCTTCAAGGACATGGTCGCGCTCAAAGGCAAGAGCGACATCGGCGACAAGATCAACACGCAGATCATCCAGCCCCTGATCGACGCGAACACGCGCCTGGCCCGCAGCGACTTCCCGGACTTCAACGACCCCAACAAGCTCGGCCAAGGCAAGGAGATGGTTGACCGGCTGACCAACCTGATCGGCATTTTCCAGAAGCCCGAGCTCGACTTCTCAAATAACCGTGCCGAGCACGACGACATCCTGGGCGACGCCTACGAGTACCTGATGCGGCACTTCGCCACCGAGAGTGGCAAGAGCAAGGGCCAGTTCTACACGCCGTCCGAGGTGAGCCGCGTGATCGCCAAGGTGATCGGCATCTCGCCAAGCAACACCGTCGGCAGCACCACCGCCTACGACCCAACCTGCGGCTCGGGCTCGCTGCTGCTGAAGGTGGCCGCCGAGGCCGGCAAGCACATCACCCTAGAAGGCCAGGAAAAGGACGTGACCACTGCGGGCCTGGCGCGCATGAACATGATCCTGCACGACTTCCCCACCGCCAACGTGCTCGGCGGCAGCAGCACGCTGGCCAACCCGAAGTTCCTGGACGGACAGAAGCTGCGCACCTACGACTACGTGGTGGCCAATCCGCCCTTCAGCGACAAAGCCTGGAGCACCGGCATCACGCCTGCAACCGACCCGCATCAGCGCTTCGCCTGGGGCGTGCCGCCCACCAAGCAAGGCGACTACGCTTACCTGCTGCACATCATCCGCAGCATGAAGGCCAACGGCAAAGCCGCTTGCATCCTGCCCCACGGCGTGCTGTTCCGCGGCAACGCCGAGGCCGTGATTCGCAAGCAACTGCTCACCAGCGGCATTCTGAAGGGCGTCATCGGCCTGCCGGCCAACCTGTTCTACGGCACGGGAATCCCCGCCTGCATCCTGGTGCTCGACAAGGAAAACGCCGCCTCCCGCAAGGGCGTGATGATGCTTGACGCCAGCAAGGGCTGCATCAAAGACGGCAACAAAAACCGCCTGCGCGAGCAAGACATTCACCGCATCGTCGACACCTTCCGCCGCAAGGACGATGTGCCCCGATACGCCCGCTTTGTGCCGCTGGCCGAGATTGCCGACGCCAAGAACGACTACAACCTCAACCTGCCACGCTACATCGACAGCAGCGCGCCCGAAGACCTGCACGACATCACCGCCCACCTGCGCGGCGGCATCCCGGAGCGCGATCTGGACGACCCTGCCGCCCAGCTCGCGCCCTTCTGGCAGGTGCTGCCGGGCGTGCGCCAGGGCTTCTTCGAACCGGCTGGCCGTGCCGGGTATGTCAAGCTGAAGCTGCCGCTGGCCGAGTTGAAGACCGCCATCGGCCGCCATGCCGAGTTTTCGGCGTTCAACCAGCAGGCCACGCAGCGCTTCGCCGACTGGCGCACTGCCGCCACCCAGCGCCTGCGGGGCTTCGGCGCCGATGCCCATCCCAAAGAACTGATCGCGGCGCTGTCCGAAGACCTGCTGGCCGCCTTTGCCGACGTGCCGCTGGTCGATGCCTACGACATTTACCAGCACCTGATGGACTACTGGGCCGAAACGATGCAGGACGACGCCTACCTGATTGCCGCCGACGGCTGGGTGGCAAAAACCTCGCGCATCCTCGACACCGACAAGAAAGGCAAAACCAAAGACCGCGGCTGGACCTGCGAGCTCATCCCCAAGCCCCTCATCGTGGCGCGCTGCTTTGCCAAGGAGCAGGCGGCACTGGACGCGGCGCAGGCAAACCTCGAAGCGGCCACCGCCAGCCTGGCCGAGCTGGAGGAGGAACACGGCGGCGAGGAAGGCATTTTGAGCGCGCTGGACAAGCTCGCCAAGGCCGAGGTCAACGCCCGGCTCAAAGAGATCAAGGGCCTCGTCGCGAAAGACGAGGACGCCAAGGCGGAAGCGGCCGTGCTCACGCGCTGGCTGGAGCTGTCCGAGCGCGAGACCGCGCTCAAGCGCGCAGTCAAGGAGCAGAACGTCGCGCTCGACCAGCGCGCCCACGACCAGTACCCCGCGCTCACCGAGGCCGAGATCAAAGCGCTGGCCATCGACGACAAATGGATGGCGACGCTGGCCGGCACCGTGCAGGGCGAGCTGGAGCGCGTCTCGCAAACCCTGACCGGCCGCATCCGCGAGCTGGCCGAGCGCTATGCCACGCCGCTGCCACAGCTCACCGACGAGGTGGCGACGCTGGCCGCCCGGGTGCAAGAACACCTCGCGAAGATGGGGGCGACATGGAAGTGAGGCCGGGGTACAAGCTGACTGAGGTGGGGGTCATCCCGGACGATTGGGTAGTAGCGGCGATCTCTCAAGTGGCTCCCCTCCAGCGTGGCTTTGATCTTCCAGCTCGATCAATTAAACCCGGCCCGTTTCCAATCGTGTACTCAAACGGCAGCGAGGGGTTTCACAACGTTGCGATGGTCAAGGGGCCTGGCGTTGCTACCGGTCGCTCCGGCACGCTTGGCAAGCTTCATTACATCGACAGTGACTATTGGCCTCACAACACGTCGCTGTGGGTCACTCGGTTCAACGAAAACGATCCAAAGTTCATTTATTACCTATACCATTCATTGCACTTCGAGCGATTCGCATCGGGCTCCGGTGTGCCGACGCTCAATCGCAACGATGCGCATGGCCACCAAATTGCGGTACCGAGAGATCGCGCGGAACAACGCGCCATCGCCACGGCATTGAGCGATGTGGATGCGCTGCTGGCCGGGCTGGAACGGCTCATTGCCAAGAAGCGCGACCTCAAACAGGCCGCCATGCAGCAACTCCTCACCGGCCAGACCCGCTTGCCGGGTTTTCAGGGCGAGTGGGAGGTGAAGCGGCTCGGTGAACTCGGCGTAACCTACGGCGGACTGACCGGCAAAACCAAGGCGGACTTCGGCTCAGGCGCGGCCAGATACGTCACCTTTATGAACGTGATGGCCAACACGGTCATTGACCACAGCACGTTTGAGGCGGTCCGCGTGTCTTTATCAGAAAACCAGAATCGGGTCGAACGCGGCGACCTGCTCTTCAATGGGTCGTCTGAAACGCCAGAAGAGGTTGCGCTGTGCGCGCTCGTGCAGCGTGATGTGCACAACCTGTACCTAAACAGCTTCTGCTTCGGGTTCCGGCCCCGTGCGGATGCGGAGGTTGACGGACTCTTCCTGACCTACTACATCCGCAGTTCTGAAGGCCGCGAGATTATGAAGTCGCTCGCCCAAGGATCGACGCGATACAACCTGTCAAAGAAGGCGTTGCTCGTGGCAGAAGTCAGGGTGCCTACCCTGCCCGAGCAAGTGGCGATTGTTGGAACGTTATCCGACATGGCCACCGAACTCACCGCCCTCGAAGCCCGCCGCGACAAGACCCGCGCGCTCAAGCAAGGCATGATGCAAGAACTCTTGACCGGAAGGACCCGCCTGATATGAGCGCCATCACCCCACACTACCGCAGCGTGCAGCAACTGCTGCAAAACCAGTCGTTCTCCATCGACGAGTACCAGCGCGAGTACAAGTGGGAGAAGGAGAACATCGACGAACTCCTGTTCGACCTGCATGCCAAGTTCTACAGCAAATACAAGCCCGGCGACGAGACGCCCGCCGTTAGCGGCTACGGCGAGTATTTCCTCGGCTCCATCATCGTCAGCAAGCGCAACGGCAAGAACTACCTGATCGACGGCCAGCAGCGCGTCACCTCGCTGACGCTTCTGCTGATCTGCCTGTACCGCGCCGCCAAGGCCCAAGGCCTGCCGGTGGTTCAGACGCTGGCGCCGCTGATCTTTAGCGACAACCTGGGCCAGCCCAAATTCAACCTCGACATCCCCGAGCGGCTGCCGGTCATCAAGGCGCTGTTCGAGGGCCAGGCCTTCAGCCCGGATGGCAAGGACGAATCCATCCAGACGATGTTTGCCCGCTACGGCAACATCGAGACCAACGACCTGATGGCCGAACTCGGTGCTGCACTGCCGCACTTCATCTACTGGCTGCTGACGAGGGTGGGTCTGATCGAGATCTCCACCGACAACGACAGCTACGCCTACGCCATCTTCGAAACCATGAACGACCGGGGCAAACCGCTGAGCCCGGTGGACATGCTCAAGGCCTACCTGCTGGCACCTATCGAAGACCCGCAGGCCCGCACCCAAGTGAACCAGACTTGGAAGCAGCAGGTGCTGGAACTCATATCGTGGGGCGGCAGCCACGAGCCCGAGCGCGACGCCAACTGCATCAAGGCTTGGCTGCGTGCGCAATACGCCGAGAGCACGCGCGAGCGCAAGGCCGGCGCCGTGGACAAGGACTGGGAGCTGATCGGCTCGGTGTTTCACCGCTGGGTGCGCGAACACAAAGATCGGCTGGGCCTGGGCAAGGCGCAGGCCAACCTGGCGATGATGGCCGAGAGCTTTCCGTTCTTCGCCAAGGCCTACCGGCGCGTGCTGCACGCCAGCCGGCACTACACGCCGGGCCTGGAGGCGGTGTACTACAACACCCACAACGACTTCACCTGGCAGAGCACGGTGCTGCTGGCGCCCCTAGTGGAGACCGACGACGACGATACTGTGCAGCGCAAGATGGCGGTGACTGCCACCTACCTAGACATCTGGCTGATGCGCCGGGCGGTGAACTACATCCGGGTGGGCTATTCCAGCGTGTCGTACGCGATGTGGCTGCTGTGCCGCGACATCCGGCGCAAACCGCTGGCGGAGTTGGTGCCCATCCTGCAGCAGAAGCTGGCTGAGGACGAGGTGACTTTTACCGGCAGCGCCGCAAAGGGCCGCACCGGCATCCAGGGGCTGGGGCTGAACCAGTTCAGCCGTCGATACATCTACCACCTGCTGGCGCGCATCACCGAGGCCACCGAGCGGGGCGCCGGTCGCACCGAGTCGTTTGACAAACTGGTGAACCGCGACGTCAAGAACCCCTTCGACATCGAGCACATCTGGGCGGATGACTTTGCGGCGGTGCAAGCCCTGTTCGCCAGCGAAGCGGAGTTTGTGGAATGGCGCAATCACGTCGCGTCTCTGCTGCTGTTGCCAGCCGATGTGAACCGAAGCCTGCAGGCCAAGCCTTTCGACCAGAAGCGGCCGCATTACGCCAAGCAGAACTTCTACGCCGCCAGCCTAGACGCCAGTGCCTACCAGCACCAGCCGCAGTTCCAGCAGTTCGCCGCGGCAAACCAGCTGCCCTTCAAGGCCTTTGACAGCTTCACCAAGGAGGAGCAGCTGGCCCGGCGTGAGTTGGTGGCGGCGCTGGTCGAACTGGTGTGGTCGACAGACAGGCTACAGAAAGCAGCGGCATGAGCCAGCCTGAGCGATTGAGCCATTAGGGGAGCGAAACATGGTCACCGCCTTGCGTCCAGAACGCATCACCCAACACCGGGTGATTGCTCAGATCACCCAGCCCCCGCACGAGGGGGGGCTCGGATTCCAGCACCTGGGCGAGTGGAGCAAGCGCGAGGGCAACCGTTGCGTCGAGGCCGAACTGCTGCGTGCCAACCTGAAGCAACGCGCTTACTCCGACGCGCACATCGCTCAAGCGACACAGCGGTTGATGGCGGCCGCCGACGCGACCGGCATCACCCTGTATCAGGCCAATTTGCGCACCTATCAGCTGCTGCGCTATGGCGTGCCGGTGCAGGTGGCCGCCGGCGCCCAGCATGAGACGGTGCACTTGATCGACTGGGAAACACCAGCCAACAACCATTTCGCGCTGGCCGAAGAGGTGACGCTGAAAGGTGGTCACGAGCGGCGGCCGGACATCGTGCTGTTCATCAACGGCCTAGCCGTGGTGGTGATCGAGCTCAAGCGCAGCTCGGTCGACGTGGCCAACGGCATCCGCCAACTGATCACCAACCAGGAAGCGATTTTTAACCAAGCGTTCTTTGGCACCGTGCAGCTGGTGCTGGCGGGCAGCGACTCCCAAGGCCTGCGCTACGGCACAACGGGCACGCCCGAGAAGTTCTTCGTCGAATGGAAGCATCCCCTCAAGGCGGGTGAGGGCACCGCTCCGGCGGAGGGCGAGCTGCTCGACGCCCCGCTGTGCCAGATGCTGGAGCCGGCCAGGCTGCTGGACCTGATCCGCAACTTTGTGATCTTCGATGCGGGCCAGAAAAAGGTACCCCGGCTGCACCAGTACGAAGGCGTGAAGGCGGCGCAGGAACGCATCAAGAAACGCGAGGGCGGCATCATCTGGCACACCCAGGGCAGCGGCAAAAGCATCTTGATGGTGCTGCTGGCCAAGTGGCTGCTGGAGCACGACCCCGAGGCGCGCATCCTGGTGGTGACCGACCGCGACGAGCTAGACCAGCAGATTGAAGGCGTGATGAAAAACGCTGGCGTGATCGGTTCCGATGCACCCTCGCCTCGTATCCAGTCCCGCCGGGAACTGGTGGAGAAGCTGGGGATGGCTGCACCGCGCCTGATGTGCGCGCTGATCCACAAGATCGACGTCTCCGACCTGAAGGGTGAACCGCCCAAGGTGGCAGGCCGCTTCTTCGTCTTCGTCGACGAGTGCCACCGCACCCAGGGTGGCGACATGAACAAGCAGATGAAGCGTTGGCTGGCCAGCGCCATCTTCATCGGCTTTACCGGCACCCCGCTGCTGCGGCGTGACAAGCAGACCACGGCCGAGGTCTTTGGCACTTTCATCCACACCTACAAGTTCGACCAGGCGGTGGCCGACAAGGTGGTGCTGGACCTGAAGTACGAGGCGCGCGATGTGCCGCAGCGGCTCACCTCGCGTCAGGCCATCGACGACTGGTTTGAGAAGAAGACGCAGGGGCTCAACAACTTCCAGAAGTCCGTGCTGCGCAAGCGCTGGGCCACGATGGAAGAGCTGATGAGCGCCGGCGAGCGCAAGCAGCGCATCATCGCCGACATCATTCACGACTTCGGCGTCAAGCCGCGGCTCAACAACGACCGCGGCACAGCGCTGCTGGTGGTGGCCTCCATCTACGACGCCTGCCATTACTTCCGACTGTTCCAGAACACGGGCTTTGGCGAGTGCGTCGGGATCATCACGTCGTATGAGCCGAACCACAACGCGATTTCGCAGGAGCCCAAAGACAGCGACGAACGCTACAAATTCGACACCTACACCAAGTTCGTTCTCGTCAAGAATCAGACGACCACGCAGTACGAGACCGAGATGAAGCGCCGCTTCATCGAGGAGCCGGCGAATCTGAAACTGTTGATCGTGGTCAGCAAACTGCTGACCGGCTTCGATGCGCCCAGTTGCACCTTCATCTATCTGGATAACGAGCTGCGCGACCACAACCTGTTCCAGGCCATCTGCCGCACCAACCGGCTGGATGGCGAGGACAAGGACTACGGCCACGTCGTCGACTACAAGGAGCTGTTCAGCCATGTGCAAAACGCGATCGCGGTCTACACCTCCGACGAGCTGGACACCGAGACCTGCGGGGATGACGCCAACGTCACCGTCAAGGACTGGCTGCAGGAGGGCCGGGCGCGGCTGGATGCGGCGCGCGAGGCATTGATTTACCTGTGCGCGCCGGTGCGGCAGCCACAGGGCATTGAACAGCACATCCACTACTTTTGTGGAGATGCCGCCAACCCGACGGCGCTGAACGACACGGAACCGCTGCGGATTGCCTTTTACAAGGCTGTGGCCGCTTATGTGCGGGCCTACTCTGACGTTGCCACGAACCTGCAGGAAGCCGGCTACAGCACCAGCCAGATCTCGGCCTTCGAACAGGAGACTGCGTTCTACGCCGAGGTGCGGGCCGCCATCAAGAACCACTCGGGAGAAGAGCTGGATGTCAAGCCGTTTGAGGCGGACATGCGCCACCTCATCAACACCTACATCCAGGCCGATCCGGCGAGTCTGCTGGGGGACTTGAGTGCGCTGTCGCTGACCGAGCTGATCATCGAAACCGGTATCCACGATGCCATCGCCAAGAAGCTCAACGAAAAGGGCAAACTGTCGCGCGATGCCATCGCCGAGGGGATCATCAACAACGTGCGCAAGACCATCGTGCGCGACCAGTTGACCGACCCGAGGTTCTACAAGGAGATGTCGAAGCTGCTGGAAGACCTGATCCGCCAGAAAAGGGATGACACCGAGTCCTACGAGCAGTTCCTGAAAAATGCCGAAGCCTTGGTCAAGCAGCTGGCGCAGGGCAAGGGCGAGCACGAGGTGCCGGCGGCACTGCACGGCAACAGGGAGGCGACCGTCCTCTACAACAACCTGCCGGCGATCCTTGCGGCCATCGTGCCAAGCCACACGGCGGCCGAGCCTGTCCAGGGGTTTGGTGACGAATGCCTCGGGCTGGCTTTGAAGCTGGACCAAGCCCTGCGCGAGAAGGCTCCCGCAGGCTGGAAAGGCGACTCGGCCCGAGAGGCCATCGTGCTTAACGCGATCAACCCGATCATGAAGAAGGACAGAGGCGCCACGCTGGCCATCTTTGAGATCATCAAGAATCAACCGGGCTACTGATGTCTGAAGTCATTGAGTTGGGTGAGATTGAGATCCGCGTCACCCGCAAGAATGTCAAACATGTGCACCTGACGGTGCACCCACCCGAGGGACGCGTGACGCTGGTCGCCCCTACCAGGACGCGGCCCGAGGTCGCGCGCGCATACGCCATCTCAAAACTGGCATGGATCCGGCAGCAGCAACGGGCGCTCCAGAGCCAAGCCAGAGAAGCGCCACGTCGGTACCTCACCCGTGAAAGCCACCAACTGTGGGGACGGCGTCATCTGTTGGTGGTCGTGGAGCATGACGCAAAACCCAAGGTCGCACTCGACCATCGGCGCATCACGCTGCATGTGAGGCCGGGCAGCGACACCGCCAAGCGGGCCGAGGTGATGCATGAGTGGCACAAGCAGCTTTTGCACGCCGAACTGCCGAACATCATCGCCCGATGGGAGAGCAAGCTCGGCGTCAAGGTGTCAGGGTACTTCCTGCAGCGCATGAAGACCAAGTGGGGCAGTTGCAACCATCGCGCCGGAAACATCCGCCTCAACACTGAACTCGTGAAAAAGCCCAAGGACATGCTGGAATATGTGGTCGTGCACGAGATGCTGCACCTGCTTGAGCCCACGCACAACGAGCGATTCACGAATCTCCTGACCAGGCATTGGCCGCAGTGGGCTGAGCTGCGCGCCGAGCTCAATGCGCTGCCTCTTTGAATCCGAAAAGCCCACCAGCAAAGAAAAATGGGCCAAACACCGAAGCGTTTGGCCCATCGATCTACAACCTAAATTGTTGGTGCGGCTGGCAGGATTCGAACCCACGACCCCTTGGTTCGTAGCCAAGTACTCTATCCAACTGAGCTACAGCCGCATACCGAAGCCATGATTCTATGCCAATTTAGGGCCGGTTTTGTGACTTGGGCGAAAAAATCCCGCATCATCGGCCGCCCCATACCCACCCGCAGGGCCTGCCTGGAACAAGAGTCTGGACCCCGAGGGTTGGGCTTGCACTAAAATGCCAAGTCACTGGTTAAAGCACAACTAGCATTTTAATTCGGAATCAGGCCTTCGGCTGCGAAACGTGTTCAAACAACTCACCCTCTACACCCTCGACCCCCAGCAACTGCCCACCCTTGAAGCGATGGAGCAAGCACTGGCTGCAACGCCCTTTGTTCCTTGCCTGCCCAGCCAAGAGCATTCGATCGGTTGGGTGCCGCCGCGCGGCAAGGCCAATGGGGCGCTGGTGGAATCGGTCAACGGCCAGCGCCTGCTGCGGCTGCAAAGCGAGAGCAAGCGCGTGCCCGGCTCGGTGGTGCAGCGCCACCTCGACGAGCGGCTGGTGCAGATCGAGGCCGGCGAAGGGCGCCAGCCGGGGCGGCGCGAGCAGCGCCAACTGCGCGACGAGATCGTGCAGCAGTTGCTGCCCATGGCTTTTGCGCAAAGCCGCAGCGTCTGCTTGTGGATCGACCCGGTTCATGGCCGCTTGGCGCTCGACAGCAGCAGCAGCGCGCGCTGCGACGAGGCCATCAGCACGCTGCTCAAGTCCTTCACGTTCTTGCAGCCGCGGCCTTGGAACACCCAAATGGCCCCGCAGGCGGCCATGACGGCGTGGCTCAGCGGCAGCGCCGACGACTGGCCGCCCCACTTCGCTCCGGGGCAAGAAGTGGAGCTCAAGGCCAACGACGAACAAAAATCGGTGGTCAAGTTCACCCGCCATCCGCTCGACGACGAGCAGATGCGGCTGCACATCGGCCAAGGCAAGCTGCCCACCAAGCTGGCGCTGGACTGGGAGGGACGGGTGCGCTTCGTGCTGGCCGAGAGCGGCAGCCTGAGCAAGATCGAATTCCTGGATGGGGTGTTTGCCGAACACGGGCATGCCGAAGACGAGGGCGGCTTCGATGCCGACGCCACCATCGCCACCGCCGAACTGAGCGCCCTGATCAACGACCTCAGCACCGCCCTAGGCGGGCTGCAGGTTTAAACCCAGATTTGCCATAAGGTCGGCTCTTGCCCGGACCCAATCGGAGCGGGGCACCCAAGCTAGGCAGGCCCTAGGCGCTGCGCGATCTCGGCCACCAGCGCGCGCGCCAGGTGCAGCTTGGGGCCGGCGGGCAGCGCCTTGCAACCTTGCGCGTCGAGCAGCAGCAGGGCGTTGTCGTCGCGGCCGAAGGTGGCCGGGCCGATGTTGCCCACCAGCAGCGGCACGCCCTTGCGCCGCCGCTTGGCTTCGGCCTGGGCCTGCAGGTCGTGGCTTTCGGCGGCAAAGCCGACGCAAAAAAGCTGCCCGGCGCGGGCACGGGCGCTGGCGGCGGCCTCGGCCAGAATGTCGGGGTTTTCCACGAACTGCAAACTCGGCGGTTGGCCGCTGCCGTCTTTCTTGATTTTTTGCTCGGCGCTGTGCGCGGGCCGCCAGTCGGCCACGGCGGCGGCGGCGACGAACACGCTGGCCCAGTCCAGCTCGGCCTGCACCGCCGCCTGCATCTGCAGCGCCGATTGCACATCGGTGCGGCGCACCCCCAGCGGCGTGGGCAGGTGCACCGGCCCGGCCACCAGCCGCACCTCGGCCCCGGCCTCGCGGGCGGCGCGGGCGATGGCAAAACCCATCTTGCCCGAGGAGTGGTTGCTGATGCCGCGCACCGGGTCGATGGCCTCGAAGGTCGGGCCGGCCGTAACCAGCACCCGCTGCCCGGCCAGGCACTGGGGCTGGAACTGCGCCTGCAGCAGCTCCAGCAGTTGCTCGGGCTCCAGCATGCGGCCGTCGCCGCTCTCGCCGCAAGCCTGCTCGCCCTGCCCCACCGGCCACACGGTGGCGCCGTCGGCGCGCAGTTGCGCCACATTGCGCTGGGTGGCCGGGTGCGCCCACATCTCGCGGTTCATGGCCGGGGCCAGCAGCAAGGGCACGCGCTCCTGCGGCCGCGCCAGGCACAGCAGCGTGAGCAGGTCGTCGGCGCGCCCCTGCGCCAGCTTGGCCAGCAAGTCGGCGCTGGCGGGGGCGATCAAAATCGCGTCGGCGGCGCGCCCGAGGTTGATGTGCGGCATCTGGTTGGGCTCGCGCGCGTCCCACTGGCTGCTGTAGACCGGGCGGTTGCTGAGCGCTTGCAGCGTGGTCGGGGTGATGAACTGGCAGGCGGCTTCGCTCATCACCACCTGCACCGTGGCCCCATCCTTGATCAGCAAGCGGCACAATTCGGCCGCCTTGTAACAGGCGATGCCACCCGAAAGCCCTAGGACGATGTGTTTGCCAGCCAGGTCGTTCATCATGGGCGCGACTGTACACCAGCGGGGGTGGTGGGCCAACAGGTGGGGCCGACTATGCAGGCAAGAATGCGTAGGCGGAAAAGCCCAAATCTGGTTGGTGACAGTGGGCATTTGGGTCTGCTCAGTTTTACAATGTGCATCACCAAGTGTTATAGTTTGCCCATGAATCGAGTCTTCAAAACCCGCCACTTCAGTCGCTGGATGCGCAAGACCGTTTTGAGCGATGCGGCCCTGTGTGGCGCAGTGCGCGAGATGTCGCACGGGCTGATCGATGCCGACTTGGGCGGCGGCGTGGTCAAGAAGCGGGTGGGCTTGGCAGGTCGGGGTAAGCGCGGCGGCGCCAGAACCTTGGTGGCCACCAACAAGGGGGACTTGTGGTTTTTCGTGTTCGGCTTCGAAAAGAACGAACGGGCCAACATCAGCGCCGAAGAAAAAGAAGCGTTGCAAGCCATTGCCCAAGATTTGCTGTCCCGTACCGACAAGGCGCTCGACGCAGGGGTAGAAGACGGCTCACTACTGGAAATTTGCCATGACGACAAAAATTAAGGCCAAAAGCCGGATCCTGGAGGCGGTGCACGAAACGGCAGCGGATCTGCATCGCCTGGGCTTCATCGACCAGCGCAAGATGCGCAAGTACGACGCACTGTGCCTGGACCCGATTCCCGACTACGACAGCGAGATGATTCGCTCCCTGCGTGAGCGCTACCAGATCAGCCAGACCGTGCTGGCCTCACTGCTCAACACCAGCCCATCCGCTGTGCGTCAGTGGGAACTGGGTGACAAGCACCCCAGCGGCCCTTCGCAGAAACTGCTCAACCTGCTAGAGCGCAAAGGTCTCGACGCATTGATCTGAATGCAGCAGCGCGCGCACCCCGTCTGCTCGGGTGCAGCACAGACCCTCACCGCACAAGCAAAGGCGGCCGCCTGTGGCCCCAGGGCAGTTCGCGCTCCAACTGGCCGGCCAGCCGCAGCAGGCAAGCCTCATCAAGGTAGCGGGCGGTGAACATCATGCCTATGGGCAGCCCCGCGCTGCAGTGCTGCAAAGGCAGCGAGATACTGGGGTTGCCGGTGAGGTTGGCCAGCGGCGGCGCGGCCACCCAGTCGAAGTTTTTTTGCACCAGCGTGGGCAGCATGGAATCGAGCAGCCGCGTCAGCGGCCCCAGGCCGGTGTGGGTCGCGAGCCAAGCGGCTATTTTGTCCATACCGTGCAACTCAAATTCGCCGTGCGGCACCGGCGGCTTGGCCAGCGTGGGTGTGAGGAACGCATCGAAACCCTGCATGAAGCGCTCGAACAAATAGCGCTGCTGGTGCAGATCGCGCGCCACCAGCTCCAGCCGGGCGCAAGAGAGCGATTCACCAAAGCGCGCCAGCAGCCAGGTGGCGGGCTCGAAATCGTCGGGCTGCAAGCGCCGGCCGAGCAGGCGGCGCGCTTCGCGCAGGTCGGCGGCGGCGGCGCACATCACGCGCAGCACATAGCTTTGGCCCACCACGGCGCGGTCGATAGTCGGCGCGGCCTCGACCAGCTCGTGCCCCAGCGCCTGCAACTGCGCCACCGTCTGCTGCAAGGCGCGCTGGCACTCGGCGCTGATCTCGCCCTGGCGCAGCAGGGGTTGCGCGCTCCAGGCAATGCGCAAGCGGCCCGGCGGCTGCGCGACTTCCTGCAAAAAGGGCCTAGGCGGCGCAGGCGCGGTGTAGGGGCAGCCTAGGTCTGGCCCACAGGTGGCGTCGAGCGCGGCGGCGCTGTCGCGCACGCTGCGGCTGATCACGCCCTCTTGCACCTGGCCAAACCAGGGCTCGCCGACCAGCGGCCCGTAGGGGTTGCGGCCGCGCGAGGGCTTGAGCCCCACCACGCCACAGGCCGAGGCCGGAATGCGCAGCGAGCCGCCGCCGTCGCCGCCGCTGGCCATGGGGACGATGCGCGCCGCCACCGCCGCCCCGGAGCCGCCGCTGGAGCCGCCGGCCGAGCGCTGCAAATCCCAGGGGTTGCGCGTGATGCCGTGCAGGCGCGATTCGGTGCTGCCCAAGTAGCCGTTTTCGGGGCAACTGGTCTTGCCAAAAATCACCAGCCCGGCGGCCTTGAAGCGGCGCACCATTTCGCTGTCGCGGTCGGGCACGTAGTGCCTCAAGGCGCGGCTGCCATGGGTCAGCGGCACCCCGGCGTAGGCGGCCAGCAGGTCTTTGAGCAGAAAGGGCACGCCATGAAAAGGCCCCTCGGGCAGGCCGGCTTCGATGGCCGCATAGGCCTGCTCGTCCATGGCCTGCACCACCGCGTTGAGCTGCGGGTTGAGCGCGTCGCGGCGGCGGATCGCCTCGTCGAGCAGGTCGCGTGCGCTCACCGCGCCCTCGCGCACCAGTTCGGCCAGGCCGAGGGCGTCGTGTAGTTCGTAGTCGGTGAAGTTGGGCATTGGGCTGACCGTTGTAAAACCGCGTTGCCCGGTATTAGAGCGCAGTTGCGCCCTTGGGAGGCTGCGCACAACCCCTACCGGGCACCCTACTGAGCGGCCTGGCGCAGTGTCTGCACCACTGGGGTGCGCAGCACGGAGCGCAGCCCAGCCCACCCCGCCGCCAGCGCCAGCACGGCGCCCGCCACGGCACCGGCCAAGGGCACCCACAGCGCCGGCGTCCAGTCAAAGCCAAACACCCAGCGCGCCAGCGCCCAGTTCGTGGCCAAAGCCGCCAGCCCCGCCAGCAGGCCGGCCAGCAGACCGACCCCGGCCAATTCGGCCCGCTGCACACCCCGCAACAGGTCCGTCTGAGCCCCTAGGGCACGCAGGATCGCGTACTCGCGCTCGCGCTCGCTGCGCGTGGCCCCAATGGCGGCAAACAAGACCACCAGCCCCGCCGCAAGGGTGAAAGAAAACAGGAACTCCACCGCACGGGTCACTTGCGTGAGCACCTGCTGCAACTGCGCCAGCGTGCCGCTCAGGTCGATCAGCGTGACGTTGGGGTAGGCGCGCACCAAGTCGGCGTCAAAGCCTGGCGTGGCCGGGGCGCGAAAGGCGCTCAGGTACGTCACCGGCACATCGGGCAACTGCGACACCGGAAACAGCACAAAAAAGTTGGCCCGCATCGACGACCAATCGACCTCGCGTAGGCTGCTGATGCGCGCCTGCACCGGCGCCCCGGCGATCTCGAACGTCAGGCGATCGCCCAATTGCAGGCCCAGCTCTTCGGCCAAACCCTCCTCCACGCTGATGCTGCCTGCCTCTTCGGGCTGCCAGCGGCCGGCCACGATGGCGTTGTGGGTGGGCGCCAGCGCGCTGTGCGAGAGGTTGAATTCGCGCTCCACCAAGCGGCGGCCGCGCTCGGTCGGGAGCGCATCGGCGTCCACCGGCTGATCGTTGATGGCCACCAAGCGGCCACGAAACATCGGGTACCAGTCAAAGCCTTCGATGCCCTGCGCGCGCAAACTGGCCTGAAAGGCATCGGCCTGATCGGGCTGGATGTTGATGACGAAGCGGTTCGGGGCGTCGGCGGGCGTGGCCTGCTGCCAACTGCTGATGAGGTCGGTGCGCAGCAGCACCAGCAACAACAGCGCCAGCAAGCCGATGCCCAGCGCGCTGATTTGCAGCACCGCATAGGCGGGCCGGGCCGCGATCTGGCGCGTCGCCAGGCGCAGCCAGGTGGGGGCGGTGGCTTCATTGACAAAGCGGCGCAGCAGCCGCACCGCCGCATAGCTGGTCACAGCAAAGAGCGCCGCCGCCGCCGCAAAGCCGCCCACCGCGATCAGGCCCATTTGCAGGTCGTGGCTGACGCCCAGCAGCAGCGCGGCAAAACCCAGCCCCCCCAAAAGCAAAACCCCGAGCGAAGCCGGCTTGATGCCGCCCACCTCGCGCCGGATCACGCGCAGCGGCGGCACCCGCGCCAGTTGCAACACCGGGGGCAGGCCAAAGGCCAGCATCAGGGTCAGGCCCACCCCCAAGCCAAACAGGGCCGGCCAGCCGCTGGGGGCGGGCAAGTCGGCGCGCAGCAAATCGGCCAACAGCAGCACGAAGCCGTGGTGCACCAGGTAGCCCAGCAAGACCCCGATCAGGCTGGCCAGCAGGCCCACCAACACGAACGACAGCGCGTAAGCGCGTGCCATGGTGGCCTGCGACAGGCCCAGCACGCGCAGCATGGCGCAGTCGTCGAGGTGGCGCGTGGCGTACACGCGCGCGGCGATGGAGACCGCCACCGCACACAACAGCGCCGCCAGCAGCGCCACGAGGCTGAGGAACTGCTCGGCGCGTTGCAGGGTTTGCTGCAACTCGGGCCGCCCGGTCTCGAAAGATTCGAGTTGCGCCCCGCGCACGCCGCTGCGCTCGATCTCGGCTTGGGCCCAAGCCACGTATTGCTGCACGGCCGCATCTTGGCCGGCCACCACCAGCCGATAAGCGATGCGGCTGGCTGGTTGCACCAAGCCGGTGGCGGCCAAATCGCTCTGGTGCAGCAGCACCCGGGGTTGCAGGCTCATGAAACCGCCACCGCGATCGGGCTCCAGCACGATCAGGCGCTCGATCGTCAGGCGGCTGTCGCCCAGCCAGAGCACCTGCCCCACCTGCACCCCGAGCGCCGCCAACAAGGCCGGATCGACCCAGACCGTGCCCGGGCGCGGCACCTCGGTGGTGGCCTGCCCCGGGTCGCCCAGGGCCGTACCCACCAGCAATTGGCCGCGCAGCGGGTAGTTGTCTTGCACCGCCTTGAGCGCCACCAGCCGCACGGTGCCGCCTTGGGCGTCGTCGGCGCGCGCCATGGTGGGAAAGCCCAGGTGCTGCGTCAGCTCCAGCCCCAGCGCCTGCGCCTGCTGCACAAAGGCCGCCGGCAGGGGCTGGTCGCTGCGCACCACGGCGTCGCCGCCCAGCAAATGGCGTGCATCGCGCTGCAAGCCCTGTTGCAAGCGGTCGGAAAAGAATCCCACCGCCGTCAGGGCCGCCACCGCCAAGGCCACCGCCAGCAGCAGCAGGTGCAGCTCGCCGGCGCGGGCGTCGCGCCGCAGGGCACGCCAGCCGATGCCCCAAAACGAGGCGGATCGGGGGGCTGGTGGAATCGGGGGCGCAGGCGCTGAGGCGGGCGCAGGCTTGGAGGCGGAAGCGTGGTCGTTCATGGACCCCCAAGCCTAACCCAAAGCCGATAACCCAGCGGACGGCTCTACTGGCGCCCGCCCGCAGCCGGTTGCGCCCGCTCCAGCTCTTGCAGCCGCAGCAGCCGGCGCTGGACCTTACCGCTGCTGGTCATGGGCAAGGCCTCGATGAACTCGATTTCTTTGGGGTACTCGTAGGGTGCCAGCCGGCCTTTGACGTGGGCCTGCAATTCGGCCACCAAGGCGGCGTCGAACTCCTGCGCTGGGTCGATGCAGCGCGCGCGCCGCTGCGCCGCCTCCTGCGCCAGCACCACATAAGCCTTGACCAAGGCCCCGCGTTGCGCATCGGGCTTGGGCACCACGGCGGCGTAGAGCACGGCCGGGTGCTTGATCAGGCAGTTCTCGATCTCGCCAGGCCCGATGCGGTAGCCGGCCGACTTGAACAGGTCGTCGGCACGGCCTTGGTACCACAGATAGCCGTCGGCGTCGCGCTGCGCCAGGTCGCCGGTGCGGCACCAACTGGAGGCCGGGTCGGCGCTGAACTTGGCGCGCGTGGCGCCGGGGTTGTTCCAGTAACCCAGAAAAAACACCGGATCGGGCTGGCCGTGCCGGTCCAGCCGGTGCACCGCCACCTCGCCGATCGCGCCCTCGGCGCACTCCTGGCCCTGCTCGTCAAGCAATGCCACGCGGTGCCCAGGGTAGGCCTTGCCCATGCTGCCGGGGCGCGCTGGCCACAGGCGCGCGCAGTTACCCACCACGTAGTTGATTTCGGTCTGGCCATACATTTCGTTGAGCGTCACGCCGAGCTGCTGGCGGCAGTAGTCAAACACCGCATCGCCCACCGCCTCGCCCGCGCTCATCACGGCCTGCAGGCGCAGCCGGTAGCGCTGGCGCGGCTTCGGGCAGTCTTTCATCATCGCCTTGAGCGCAGTCGGGAACAAGAAGGTGTGCGTGACGCGGTGCCGCTGCAGCAGCGCAAAGGCCGCCTCGGCGGAAAAACGCCCGCTCCAAGCCACGATAGGGCGGCCAAAATACAGCGTCGGCAGCAGCGCATCGAGCAGGCCGCCGGTCCAGGCCCAATCGGCCGGGCTCCAGAACACCGCCTGCGAGGGCTGGCTGGCATCCAGCGGGTCGAAGCCAAACCAGTTTTGGCTGCAGACAAAGCCGCTCAGGTTGCCGATCAGCGCCCGGTGCGGGATCAAGGCGCCCTTGGGGTTGCCCGTGGTGCCGCTGGTGTAAATCAGCAGCGCCGGATCGTCGGCGCGGGTGGGAACCAGCGCAAAATCCGCACTAGCCGCCTGCTGCACCGCCGGCCAAGCTATTATTTCGGGGTCGCAAGGGCCGGTCAAACCCAGCACATGGCGCAGCGCCGGGCACTGGGCGCGCAAACCCTGCACCGCCGCACCGCTGCCGCCGTCCACCAGCGCCACGCTGGCGGCGCTGTCTTGCAGCCTGAACTCGAGCGCCTCGGGGCCAAACAGTTGCGACAGCGGCACCGCCACCGCCCCCAGTTGCAGCACCGCGATGTAGGCCACGGCGGTTTCGAAGCACTGGGGCAGCGCGATCGCCACCCGCTCGCCCGCGCGCACCCCGAGCAAGCGCAGGCCGTTGGAGAGGCGGTTCGCCGCTTGTTGCAGCTCGGCGTAGCTGTGCGCGCGCGGCTTGCGCTCGGGCCCGTCGGCAATCACTGCGGTCTGGCTGGCGCTCTGCGCCTGCTCGGCCCAGCGGCGCGAGCAGACCTCGGCGATGTTGAAAAACTCGGGCACCTGCCAATGAAAATCGGCGTGCAGGGCGGTGTAAGGGTCGGCGCCGGCAGGGCCGGATGAATGGGGCGCGTTGCCGCGCTGGGCGTCACCTGCACCCGATGGTTTGCCGGGCTTTTTGTCTGGCTTGGTGTGTGGCTTGTCCGCTGTTTGACAGCTGGGCATGGTCGGTCTCCTGAATAATCCCTCCAATGTACCCAATCCGCCACCCCAGCCACAGCCTATCCCTGCCCCTGCGCGGGCAAAACCACCATCTGCGCCAATGGGGCCGCCACCTGCCGGGCTCGACCCCGCTGCTGCTGCTGCACGGCTGGATGGATGTGTCGGCCTCGTGGCAGTTCATGGTCGATGCCTGTCCCCAAGCCTGGCTGGACCAGCGCCTGGTCACCGCCCCAGACTGGCGCGGCTTTGGCCAGACGCGCCCGCTCGCGCCCGCAGCCACCCACCCGGCCGAAAACCCGCAAGCCTACGGCAGCGCCGACCACTACCAGTTCGCCGACTACTTGGCCGACCTTGACGCCCTGATCGAGCACCTCAACACCGATCTGGGCCGCCCGGCCGAGGCCCCGATCGACCTCGTCGGCCACAGCATGGGCGGCAATGTGGCCATGCTCTACGCCGGCATCCGGCCCGAACGGGTGCGCCGGCTGGTGAACGTGGAAGGCTTTGGTCTGCCGCCCAGCCAGCCCGAGCAGGCCCCGCAGCGCTACGCGCGCTGGCTGGACGAAATCCGCGCGCTGCGCCAGGGCACTCTGGCGCTCAAAAGTTACCCCAGCGCACAGGCCGTGGCGCAGCGGCTGCGCAAAACCAACCCGCGCCTGGCACCCGAGAGGGCCGACTGGCTCGCCACCCACTGGGCCGCCCCCGATGCCAGCGGCCAGTGGCAGATACTGGGCGATGCAGCGCACAAAATCGTCAACCCGCAGTTGTACCGGGCCGACGAGGTGCTGGCGGTGTGGGCGAGCATCCGCGCCCCGCTGCTGGTGCTGGAGGCCGAGGCCGACAGCCTGGGCCAGTGGTACCGCCAGGGCGAATACACCCGGGCCCAGTTCCACCAGCGCCTGCAGGTGCTGCCCCAATGCCGCATCGAGCGCTTGCCCGAAGCCGGCCACATGCTGCACCACGACCAGCCCGAGGCGCTGGCGGCCTTGCTGCAGGAGTTTTTGGCCTAGCTCGCCCAGTGCCTCACGACTTCGGGGCGCAACCCACTTGACCACATATTCCCTGCAGGTTATATTTCAGCCATGATCTGGGACATCGAATACACCGATGAATTCGGTCGCTGGTGGGGCACGCTGTCTGAGGCAGAGCAGGAGTCGCTGGCGGCCTCGGTGCAGTTGCTCGAAGCACGGGGCCAAATTTGGGCTTTCCGCACAGCAGTGGAATCAACGGCTCGCGGCACAGTCATATGCGGGAACTCAGGACACAACACCAAGGCCGCCCCTACCGCACGCTCTACGCCTTCGACCCACGCCGCTGTGCGATCTTGCTGCTCGGCGGCGACAAGACCGGGGACGAGCGCTGGTACGAGGTCCAGGTGCCGGTGGCAGACCGGCTCTACGACGATCATTTGCAACAACTGCTCAAGGAAGGGCTGATCCATGGCCAAGAAATTCGCTGATCTGCGCGCTCAAATGTCGCCCGAGGCGCGCGCTCGGGCCCAAGCCCAAGCGCAGGCCATGTTGGCAGAGATGCCACTCAACGAACTGCGTCAGGCGCGTGGGCTGTCGCAAAAAATGCTGGCCGAGGTGTTGCACGTGCAGCAGCCCTCTATTGCCAAAATCGAGAAACGCACCGACATGTACCTCTCCACCCTGCGCAGCCACATCGAAGCGATGGGCGGCGAGCTGGAGGTGGTCGCGCGCTTCCCCGACGGTGCGGTCAAGATCACCAATTTCTCCGATCTGGGCAAGGCCGCGCCAGTTTGATCCACGCTTGCCCCAAGCCAGCCGCCCCCAGCGCATGAGAAAATGCGCGATTGCCCGCGCACCGCCGCACCCAAATCACAAAACCGAGCCCGAATCATGGAAGCCGAACGCCAAAATACCCTCTCCGCCCTGCTGGCCGACCTGAGCCAGCGCACGCTCGAGCTGCGGAGGTATCTTTGACTACGATGCCAAAGCCCTCAAACTGAGCGAAGTCGAAAGCGCACTGCAAGACCCGGCGGTCTGGAACAACCCCAAGCGTGCCCAAGAGCTTGGGCGCGAAAAGCGCAGCCTCGAAAACGTGGTGCTGGTGCTGGAGCGCCTCACCTCAGACTTGGCCGACCACAGCGAGTTGTTCGAGCTCGCCGCCGCCGACGGTGACGAAGCCGCGCTCGAGACCATAGAGCTTGAAGTCGCGCAGTTGCGCGCCGAAGTCGAAAAACTCGAGTTCCGGCGCATGTTCAACCACCCGGCCGACTCGCTCAACTGCTTTCTCGACATTCAAGCCGGCGCCGGCGGCACCGAAGCCTGCGACTGGGCCAGCATGTTGCTGCGACAGTACCTGCGCTACGCCGAACGCAAGGGCTTCAAAACCACGCTCGAAGACGAAACCGCGGGCGACAGCGCCGGCATCAAGGGCGCCAGCATCAAAATCGAGGGCGACTACGCCTTTGGCCTGCTGCGCACCGAAACCGGCGTGCACCGGCTGGTGCGCAAAAGCCCCTTCGACAGCTCGGGCGGGCGCCACACCTCCTTTGCCTCGGTGTTCGTTTACCCGGAAATCGACGACTCGATCGAAATCGACATCAACCCCGCCGACGTGCGCACCGACACCTACCGCGCCAGCGGCGCCGGCGGCCAGCACATCAACAAGACCGATTCGGCCGTGCGCCTAACCCACCTGCCCACCGGCATCGTGGTGCAGTGCCAAGACAGCCGCAGCCAACACAGCAACCGCGACCTCGCCTGGCAGCGGCTGCGCTCGCGCCTGTACGACTACGAAATGCGCAAACGCATGGAAGCGCAGCAAAAGCTCGAAGACAGCAAGACCGACGTCGGCTGGGGGCACCAGATCCGCTCCTACGTGCTCGATCAGAGCCGCATCAAAGACCTGCGCACCAACCTCGAAATCTCCAACACCCAAAAAGTGCTCGACGGCGACCTCGACCCCTTCATCGAAGCCTCGCTCAAGCAAGGCGTTTGACCCCCTCCTGCTCACTGCCATCCACCGAAAGCCACCATGACCCTGCGCGAAGGCCCTGCCCACCTGGTGCGGCGCCACGACTACACCGCCCCTGCGTTTTTGATCGACTCGGTGGATCTGACGCTGGACCTCGACCCCGCCAAAACCCGCGTGCTCAACCGCATGCGCCTGCGCCGCAACCCCGCCGTGCCCGCGCAGCCGCTGCGCCTAGATGGCGTGGAGATCAACCTGGCGCGGGTGCTGCTCAACGGCAGCGGCTGCAGCTTTCGCATCGAAGGCGCGCAACTGGTACTGGAGCGCCTGCCCGAGGGCCCGGAGCCCTTCGATCTGGAGCTGTTTAGCACCTGCTCGCCCCAAAAAAACACCCAGCTCATGGGCCTTTACCTGAGCCAAGGCACCTTCTTCACCCAGTGCGAGGCCGAGGGCTTTAGGCGCATCAGCTACTTTTTGGACCGGCCCGACGTGATGGCGCGCTTTCGCGTCACCCTGCGCGCCGACCGGGCCGCCTACCCGGTGCTGCTCTCCAATGGCAACCTAGTCGAACAAGGCGATCTCGAGGGCGGGCGTCACTACGCGGTGTGGGACGACCCGCACCCCAAACCCAGCTACCTGTTCGCCCTGGTTGCGGGCAAGCTGGTGCAGCGCGAACAAAAAATCATCAGCCGCAGCGGGAAAGCACACACCCTGCAAATTTACGTGCGCCCCGGCGACCTCGACAAAACCGAGCACGCCATGAACGCGCTCATGGCCGCCATCGCCTGGGACGAGGCCCGTTTTGGCCTGCCGCTGGACTTGGAGCGCTTCATGATCGTCGCCACCAGCGACTTCAACATGGGCGCGATGGAGAACAAGGGCCTCAACATCTTCAACACCAAATACGTGCTGGCCAGCCCCGCCAGCGCCACCGATGCCGACTACGCCAACGTCGAGAGCGTGGTCGCGCACGAGTACCTGCACAACTGGAGCGGCAACCGCGTCACCTGCCGCGACTGGTTCCAGCTCAGCCTCAAAGAGGGGCTGACGGTGTTTCGCGACCAGGAGTTCAGCCAAGACATGGCCGGCAGCGTCTCGGCGCGCGCGGTCAAGCGCATCGAAGACGTGCGCCTGCTGCGCAGCAACCAGTTCGCCGAAGACGCCGGCCCCATGGCGCACCCGGTGCGCCCCGACCAATACGCCGAAATCAACAACTTCTACACCCTCACTGTCTATGAAAAAGGGGCCGAAGTGGTGCGCATGATGCAAACGCTGGTGAGCGATGCCGCCCTCGACCCACTCGGCCGCGCCGGCATGGCACGCGGCTTGCGTCTGTACTTCGAGCGCCACGACGGCCAAGCCGTGACCTGCGACGATTTCGCCCAGGCCATGGCCGACGCCAACCCCGGCAGCGCGCTGGCGCAGCAGCTCGACGCCTTCAAGCGCTGGTATGCCCAAGCCGGCACCCCGCGTGTGCAAGCCTGCACCGAGTACGACCCGGCCCTCGGCCACTACACCCTCAGCCTAAGCCAGCACTGCCCGCCCACGCCGGGGCAGCCGCACAAAGAGCCGTTCGTGATTCCGGTCACGCTCGGCCTGCTCGGCCCCGATGGCCGTGCCCTGCCCTTGCAGCTCGAAGGCGAGGGCCAAGCCGTGGCCGACAGCCGCACCCTGGTGCTGAGCGAGCCGCAGCAGCGCTGGGTTTTTACCGGGCTGGCCGGGCTGCAAAGCGCCCCCACGCCCTCGCTGCTGCGCGGCTTTAGCGCCCCAGTGATTTTGCAGGGTGATTTCGATGCCGCCCACTGGCTGGCCCTGCTGGCGCACGACAGCGACCCGTTCAACCGCTGGGAGGCCGGCCAGCAACTGCTGCTGCGCCAGATGCTGGCGGCGCTGCGCCAATCGGCCGAGAGCGACGGCACTATCCCGGCCACCGTGCTCGACGCCACCACCGTGCAGGCCCTGAGCGCCGTGCTGCGCCAGCCCGGGCTCGACCCGGCCTTCAAAGAACTGCTGCTCACCCTGCCCAGCGAAGCCTACTTGGCCGAGCAAGTGCAACAGGTTGACCCACCGCGCATCCACGCCGTGCGCCAGGCCGTGCGCAGCCAGCTCGCGCAGGCGCTGTATGTGGATTGGCTCTGGGCCTATGAAGCGCACCACGAACCCCGGGCGGCCTACCGGCCCGACCCGGCCTCCAGTGGCCGCCGCGCCTTGGCCGGTTTGGCGCTGGGCATGTTGTGCCTGGCCGCCCGCAGCAATGGCGATACGGTCTGGCCCGGCCGCGCCTACCAGCGCTGCAAAGACGCCGCCCACATGACCGAATTGCAGCAGGCGCTGCAAGCCCTGCTGCACAGCGGCCACGCGCTGGCCGAACCGGCGCTGGAGCGCATGCACCAGCGCTACCGGCACGACGAACTGGTGCTCGACAAATGGTTTGCCTTGCAAGCCAGCGCCCCCGACCAAAACGGCACGGTGCTGGCGCGCGTCAAGGCGCTGCTGCAACACCCCGACTTCAAGCTGCGCAACCCGAACCGCGCGCGCAGCCTGATCGGCACCTTTTGCCACGCCAACCCCGCCGCCCTGCACCGCCCCGACGGCGCCGGTTACGCCTTCTGGCGCGAGCGCGTGCTCGAAATCGACGCCTTCAACCCGCAAGTGGCGGCGCGGCTGGCGCGTGCGCTCGAGCGCTGGCAACCGCTGGTCGAGCCCTACCGCAGCGCCGCCCGCCAGGCCTTGGCCGACGTGGCACGCCACCCCGGCCTGAGCCCGGACGTACACGAAATCCTCACCCGCGCCTTGGCCTCGGATGCCTGAACGCGGGCTTAAACTCGCTTCCACAAAACCGACCGCCCAATCCAGAGCAAACAGCCCGCGCCATGAACCCACGCACCTCCCTCACCCGCTACCTGATCGAGCAACAGCGCGTCCACGGCCGCATCCCACCCGAGCTGCGGCTGCTGATCGAAGTGGTGGCGCGCGCCTGCAAGCGCATCGCCATCAGCGTCAACAAAGGCGCGCTGGGCGAGGTGCTGGGCAGTGCAGGCAGCGCCAACGTGCAAGGCGAGGTGCAAAAAAAGCTGGACCTGATCGCCAACGAGGTGCTGATCGAGGCCAACGAGTGGGGCGGCCACCTGGCGGCCATGGCCTCTGAAGAAATGGACGGCATCTACGCCGTCCCCAACCGCTACCCCCAGGGCGAGTACCTGCTGCTGTTCGACCCGCTCGACGGCTCCAGCAACATCGACGTCAACGTCAGCATCGGCACCATCTTTTCGGTGCTGCGCCGCCAAAACGACGACCCGCTGCGCATCGAGCCGGTGGCCGAGGCCGACTTTTTGCAAGCCGGCGCGCAGCAGGTTGCAGCCGGCTACTGCATCTACGGCCCGCAAACTACGCTGGTGCTCACGGTGGGCAACGGTGTCGCCATGTTCACGCTGGAGCGCGAGCAGGGTTCTTGGGTTTTGACGCAAGATGGGGTGCAGATACCAGAAGATACCAGCGAATTCGCCATCAACATGAGCAATATGCGGCATTGGGATGCGCCCGTGCGGCGCTACATCGACGACTGCCTGCAAGGCCGCGAAGGCCCGCGCGGCAAGGATTTCAACATGCGCTGGGTTGCGTCCATGGTGGCCGACGTGCACCGCATCCTTTCGCGCGGCGGCGTGTTTCTGTATCCATGGGACAAGCGCGAACCGCACAAGCCTGGCAAACTGCGCCTGCTCTACGAAGCCAACCCCATGGGCTGGATCGTCGAGCAAGCCGGCGGTGCCGCCAGCACCGGGCAGCAGCGCATCCTCGATGTGCAGCCGCACACCCTGCACCAGCGCGTGAGCGTGATCTTGGGCTCGCGCAACGAGGTCGAGCACATCGTGCGCTGCCACCAAGCATTCGCAGCGACTGCAACCCCTGCTTCGCCGAGCTCAGTTATTTCATAAAATCCCGGCCAAGGGCTTGCGCCTGTCTTGCCCCAGCAGCCATTCAATCGGAACGCCCCATGCCATTCTTTGCCCGCCCGCACTACCGCTCCGACACCACCCAATTTCTGGACTCGCTCAAAAGCCGCCAGCCCGAGCTGGAGGCTCTGCAGCGCCAAGGCCGTGCCTTGCTGTGGGACAAGCCGGTGGACCGCCCATTCTGGCATCAGGTCCAGGCTGCGAAAGTGGCCCAAAAGCCCTACGTGTATCAAACCGAGCCGACGCTGCGCTGAGTCTGCAGTCGCCGCCGCAGCCCTGCCCATCGGCCCTGCCGGGTCTGCGCACGCATGAACCCTTCGCCCAGTGGAGCGACTGCGCTGGCGCGGCTGTACGGCGAGCCGCTGTTTGAGCTACCGCCCGATCTCTACATCCCCCCCGAGGCGCTGGCGGTGTTCCTCGAGGCCTTCGAAGGGCCGCTGGATTTGCTGCTGTACCTGATTCGCAAGCAGCACTTCAACATCCTCGACATCCCGATGGCGCAGGTCACGCGCCAATACCTGAGCTACGTGGAGCAGGTGCGCGCGCACAATTTCGAACTGGCGGGCGACTACCTGCTCATGGCGGCGCTGCTGATCGAGATCAAATCGCGGCTGCTGCTGCCGCCCCAACGCAGCAGCCCCGAGGCCGAAGCCCAAGACCCACGCGCCGAACTGGTGCGCCGCTTGCTCGAATACGAGCAGATCAAACAGGCGGCGCAAAAAATCGATCAACTGCCGCAGCTCGGGCGCGACTTTTGGCTGGCGCAGGCCACCGCGCCTGTGGTTGGGCCACCGGCGCTGCCCTCCATCAGCCCCAGCGAGCTGGCGCAGGCGTGGAGCCGGCTGCTGCAACGCGCCCACTTGGTGCAACACCACCGCATCGATGGCCCGCGGCTGAGCGTGCGCGCCTTCATGAGCCAGATGCTGCGCCAGTTGCAGCGGCGCCGCTTCGCCGAATTTGGCGAGCTGCTCCAACCCGAGCACGGTTTGGCGGCGCTGATCGTGAGCTTCATCGCCCTGCTCGAACTGGCGCGCGAAGGGTTGATCGAGCTCACCCAGGCCAGCGCCTATGCGCCGATTTATGTGCGCCTAGGGCCCGCCACCGGGCTTGAAGCGCCCGATAATTCGGCCCACACACCATGAGCCAGACCCAACCCCCCACCTGCGCACCGACGCGTGCTTTTGATGTGCTGATCGTCGGCAGCGGCTTGGCTGGCTTGGCCACCGCGCTGCAGCTGCCCAGCCACCTGCGCATCGCCATCCTCACCAAGCGCACCATCGAGGACGGCTCCAGCGGCTGGGCCCAAGGCGGCATCGCCGCCGTGCAGGCCGACGACGACAGCTTCCAGGCCCACATCGACGACACCTTGGTCGCCGGAGCCGGTCTGTGCGACCCTGCCGCCACCCGCTACACGGTTGAAAACGCCCCCGCCGCCATCGCCTGGCTGCGCCAGATGGGCACCCGCTTCACCCTGCACGAGGGCGAGCTGCACCTGACGCGCGAAGGCGGCCACAGCCACCGGCGCATCGTGCACGCCGCCGATGCCACCGGCGCCGCCGTGCAGCAAACGCTGATCGAGCGCGTGCGCGCCGCCCCCAATGTCCAGGTGTTCGAGACCCACAACCTGGTCGATCTGATCCTGAGCGACCGCCACGCCCTGGCCCCGACCTGGCCCAGCCGGCGCTGCCTCGGGGCCTACGCCTTCGATGAGAGCGCCGACGAGGTGCAAGCCTTCGTGGCCCCGCACACCGTGCTGTGCACCGGTGGCGCGGGCAAGGTTTATCTCTACACCTCCAACCCCGACACCGCCACCGGCGACGGCATCGCCGCCGCTTGGCGCGCCGGCTGCCGCGTGGCCAACATGGAGTTCATCCAGTTCCACCCCACCTGCCTGTATCACCCCAAGGCCAAGAGCTTCCTCATTAGCGAGGCGGTGCGCGGCGAAGGCGGTCGCCTGCTGCTACCGGCCGCACTCGGCTCGCGCCGCTTCATGCCCGAGCACGACCCGCGCGCCGAACTGGCGCCGCGCGACGTGGTGGCGCGCGCCATCGATTTCGAGATGAAAAAACACGGCCTGGACTGCGTCTATCTCGACATCTCGCACCAAAGCCCGGCCTTTTTGCAAGAGCACTTTCCCACCATCCTGGCGCGCTGCGCCGAGCTGGGCATCGACATCACGCGCGAACCCATCCCGGTGGTGCCGGCGGCGCACTACACCTGCGGCGGCGTGCTCACCGACCTGCGCGCCCGCACCGACCTGAGCGGCCTGTACGTGGTCGGCGAAGCCAGTTGCACTGGCCTGCACGGGGCCAACCGGCTGGCCAGCAACTCGCTGCTGGAGTGCGTGGTGTTCGCGCGCGCCGCCGTGGCCGACATCGTGGCCCAAACGCCGTCGGCGCTGGCACCGGTGCGCCCGTGGGACACCAGCCGCGTCAGCGACGCCGACGAGCAGGTGGTGATCGCCCACAACTGGGACGAACTGCGCCGCTTCATGTGGGACTACGTCGGCATCGTGCGCACCGACAAGCGGCTCGAGCGCGCCGCGCACCGCATCGCGCTGTTGCGCGCCGAAATCCAGGAGTTTTACCGCAGCTTTCACCTCACGCGCGACCTGCTGGAGCTGCGCAACCTGGTCGAGGTGGCCGATTTGATTGTGCGCAGCGCGCAAGCGCGCCACGAAAGCCGCGGCCTTCACTACAGCCTAGACCACCCGCACTCCCTGGCCGAAGCGCGCCCGACGGTGCTGGACCCGGCAGCGCGCTCGCGCGCTTAAAGCCCGCCCCACCCTGCTCAGAGCGCCTGCGTAGGCACGTGGTGGCGCAGCGCGGTCTGGCGGTTCTGCGCATCCACAAACACCAGTTGCGGCTCGTGGCGCGCCACCTGGTCTTCGTGCACTTGGGCGTAGGCGGCGATGATCACCAAATCGCCCACCGCCGCCCGGCGCGCCGCCGAGCCGTTGAGCGAGATCATGCCGCTGCCGCGCTCGCCCTTGATGGCGTAGGTGACGAAGCGCTCGCCGTTGTTCACGTTCCAAATGTGGATCTGCTCGTTCTCGCACAAGTTGGCGGCTTCGAGCAGGTTTTCGTCGATGGCGCACGAGCCCTCGTAGTGCAGCTCGCAGTGGGTGACGGCGGCGCGGTGAATTTTTGATTTGAGCAGGGTGCGAAACATAGGACAGGACTCCGGGCGGCGCAAAGGCCGCACTACAGCACGGCACAAAGTAGCCGCAAAACCGGCGCGATTGTGACAGAAAGCGCGCCGCCTGGGGCAACGGCTCAGTCCACCCGCTGCAAGGGAATATAAACCTCGCCCCCGGCCCGCCGGAACGCCTGCGACTGCGCCTGCATGCCCTGCTCCAGCGCCTGCGTTTCGTCTATGCCCTGGGCGGCGGCGTAGTCGCGCACCTCCTGGGTGATTTTCATGCTGCAAAAATGCGGCCCGCACATGGAGCAAAAGTGCGCCACCTTGGCCGAATCCTTAGGCAGGGTTTCGTCGTGGAATTCGCGCGCTTTGTCCGGGTCCAGCCCGAGGTTGAACTGGTCCGCCCAGCGAAACTCGAAGCGCGCTTTGGAGAGCGCGTTGTCGCGTATCTGCGCTCCCGGGTGCCCCTTGGCCAAATCGGCGGCGTGGGCGGCCAGCTTGTAGGTGATGATGCCCTCTTTCACGTCCTGCTTGTTGGGCAGCCCCAGGTGCTCTTTGGGCGTGACGTAGCACAGCATGGCGGTGCCGTACCAGCCGATGGTCGCCGCCCCGATGCCGCTGGTGATGTGGTCGTAGCCGGGCGCGATGTCGGTGGTCAGTGGCCCGAGCGTGTAAAACGGCGCCTCGTGGCACTGCTCAAGCTGCAAATCCATGTTTGCTTTGATGAGTTGCATGGGCACATGGCCGGGCCCCTCGATCATCACCTGCACATCGTGCTTCCAGGCCACCTGCGTCAGCTCGCCCAGCGTGCGCAGCTCGCCCAGTTGGGCGGCGTCGTTGGCGTCGTAGATGCTGCCCGGGCGCAGGCCGTCGCCCAAGCTAAAGGCCACGTCGTAGGCCTTCATGATCTCGCAGATGTCCTCGAAATGGGTGTAGAGGAAGCTCTCGCGGTGGTGCGCCAGGCACCACTTGGCCATGATCGAGCCACCGCGGCTGACGATGCCGGTCAGGCGGTTGGCCGTGAGCGGCACGTAGCGCAGCAGCACCCCAGCGTGGATGGTGAAGTAATCCACCCCCTGCTCGGCCTGTTCGATCAGGGTGTCGCGGAAAATCTCCCAGCTCAGCTCCTCGGCCTTGCCGTTCACTTTTTCCAGCGCCTGGTAGATCGGCACCGTGCCGATGGGCACCGGGCTGTTGCGCACGATCCACTCGCGCGTTTCGTGGATGTGTTTGCCGGTGGACAAATCCATCACCGTGTCGCCGCCCCAGCGGATGGCCCAGGTCATTTTGTCCACTTCCTCGTTGATCGAGGAGCCCAGCGCCGAGTTGCCGATGTTGGCGTTGATCTTGACCAAGAAGTTGCGGCCAATGATCATGGGCTCGCTCTCCGGGTGGTTGAGGTTGGCCGGGATGATGGCGCGCCCGCGCGCGACTTCGCTGCGCACGAATTCGGGCGTGATTTCTTCGGGCAGGCTGGCCCCGAAATGCTGCCCTGGGTGCTGGCGCAGCAGCACCTCGGCCATGCGCTGGCCCGTGGGGCCGGCGGCGCGCAGGCTCTGCACGTAGTGCTGGCGGTTTAGGTTTTCACGGATGGCGACGAACTCCATCTCGGGCGTGATGATGCCGCGGCGCGCGTAGTGCATCTGCGTCACGTTGGCACCGGAGCGGGCGCGGCGCGGCTGGCGTTGCAGGCCCGGAAAGCGCAGCGCCGCGAGCTTGGGGTCGGCGGCGCGCTCGCGCCCAAAGGCGCTGCTCAGGCCGCCCAGTACCTCGGAGTCGGCGCGTTCCTCGATCCAGCGCTGGCGCAACGCCGGCAGACCGTGGCGGATGTCGACCGCCGCTGCCGCGTCGCCATAGGGGCCGGAGCAGTCGTACACAAAAATGGGCGGATTCGGCTCGGCCCCCAGACTGGCCGGGGTGTCGGACTGGCTGATCTCGCGCATCGGCACCTGCACATCAGGGCGCGAACCGGGCACGTAGATTTTGCGCGAATTGGGCAGCGGCGCGATGGCGGCTTGGTCCACTTGGGCGGCGCTGGCCAGAAAGGGTTCGGCGGGGGCGTTCATGGAAAAGGCGTTCTTTCTAAAGTTGTGCTCGCGCGCTATTATCGAAGGCTAGGGCCGGTGGCTGCCCGCTAGGGCTATTTGCCGCATGCCAATCGGCCCCCGGCTCTCAGGCCGCGCCCAGGTGCGGCACCAGCGCCCCGGCATCGTGACCGGCCCGTTGTGCTGCCGTGAAGGCCAGCATGCGCTCGATCGGCCGCCGTGCGCGCTCGATCAGGTCGACCGGCACCTCGATGGCGCCGCTGCCGCTTTGCAGCGCCTGCACCACCCCGGCCAGGCTGTTCATCGCCATCCAGGGGCAGTGGGCGCAGCTCTTGCAGGTGGCGCTGTTGCCCGCGGTGGGGGCTTCGATGAAGCGCTTGCCGGGGTTGAGCGTGCGCAGCTTGTGCAGCATGCCTGCGTCGGTGGCGACGATGAATTCGCTGGCCTCGAACTGCTGCGCCGCGCGCAAAATGGCGCTGGTCGAGCCCACCGCATGGGCCAGGGCCACCACGTCGGCCGGGCTTTCGGGGTGCACCAGCACCTTGGCCGCTGGGTGCTGGCGCATCAGCTCCTGCAACTCAAAAGCCTTGAACTCGTCGTGCACGATGCACGAGCCCTTCCACATCAGCATGTCGGCCCCGGTTTCGCGCTCAATGTAGGCGCCCAGGTGCTTGTCTGGCGCCCAGAGGATTTTGTGCCCGCGCTCCTTCAGCGTGCGCACGATGTCGAGGGCGCAGCTCGAAGTCACCAGCCAGTCGGCGCGCGCCTTCACGGCTGCGCTGGTGTTGGCATAGACCACCACCGTGCGCTCGGGGTGCTGGTCGCAAAAGGCCGCAAAGTCGTCGATCGGGCAGCCCAAGTCGAGCGAACAGGTGGCATCGAGGTCGGGCATGAGCACGGTTTTGTGCGGCGACAAAATTTTCGCCGTCTCGCCCATGAAGCGCACGCCGCTCACCAGCAGCGTTTGCGCTGCGTGCTCGCGCCCAAAACGCGCCATCTCCAGGCTGTCGCTCACCAGGCCGCCGGTCTCCTCGGCCAAATCTTGCAAATCCGGATGCACATAGTAGTGCGAGACCATGACTGCGTTGCGCTGGCGCAACAGGTGCCGGATTTGTGCCTTTAAGGCTTGGCGCTCATCTGGGGCGGGCTCGACCGGCACCCGGGCCCAAGCGTGGCGGGTGCTGCAAGCGGGTTGCTCGAAATCGACTGTGATGCGTGGATCCATAGGACCGACATTGTCCCTCAGAGCGCCGGCCTCGGCGCCGCTCATTTCTTCATACCATATAGGCGTTTTTTGCTCTCGCTGATGCGGTCGGCCTTGCGCTGCGCGTCTTCCTGCATCGCCAACCGCTTGGTGCGGCCCGACAGGTCGGACAACAACCACCACAGCGCCGCCAGCGCAAAGGGGCTCAGCACCCACCACCAGCTCCATTGCGCCACTGGATCGACCCCGGCCAGCTTCAAAACCAAGAAAATCAATCCCAAAATGAGAAAAGCCATTGCATGCTCCTGTAACGCGGCCCGTATCGATTGCAACCAGACGTAATTACACCATTTCAAAGGCGCAGTTGTCGCTAAAATCGTGTCCACAAGCCTTTCAATTCCCACCATACCCAGGAGTCAGCCATGAAACGCACCTTGTTTGCCCTTGCCGCCGCCACCTTGGTCACGCTGCCGGCCGTCACGGTTCCGGTCTTGGCCGATGAGGCCGTTTTCGCTCGCTCCAGCGGCTGCATGGCCTGCCACGCCGTCGATCGGCGCATGGTCGGCCCCTCGTTTCGTGACATTTCAGCCCGTTACGCCGGCCAAGCCGATGCCGTGGCGCGCATGACGGTCAAGATCCAACGCGGCGGCTCCGGCGTCTGGGGCCCGGTGCCGATGCCCGCCAACCCACGCCTGAGCGAAGCCGATGCGCGGCGCTTGGCGGTCTGGTCGCTAAGCCACCGCTAACCACCGCTGAGCGCTTTGCCCCGCCGCCGGCGGGATCAAAAGCCGTGCCAACAAAGTCAAGGGGCCCCGAAGGGCCCCTTTTGTTTACACCCGGCACCGGATGCGCGCACCGACAGGGGCGCCGCCATCCAAGGCAGCCGCCACCAGCCGGTTGCCGCGCATCGGCTGCCCCAGTGGCCTCAGTTGCTCTTGGACAACTGCTCCAGGATGTGCGGGTTTTCCAGCGTCGAGGTGTCTTGCGTCACCGCTTCGCCCTTGGCCAGCGAGCGCAGCAGGCGGCGCATGATCTTGCCCGAGCGCGTTTTGGGCAGGTTCTCGCCAAAACGGATTTCCTTGGGCTTGGCGATCGGGCCAATTTCTTTGGCCACCCAGTTGCGCAGCTCGGTGGCCAGCGCCTTGGCTTCGTCGCCGGTGGGCACCGGGCGCTTGAGCACCACGAAAGCCACGATGGCCTCGCCGGTAAGCTCGTCTGGGCGGCCCACCACGGCGGCTTCGGCCACCAAGTCGGTCTTGCCCACCAGCGCCGACTCGATCTCCATCGTGCCCATGCGGTGCCCCGAGACGTTGAGCACGTCGTCGATGCGGCCGGTGATGCGGAAATAGCCCCGGTCGATGCTGCGCACGGCCCCGTCGCCGGCCAGGTAGTAGCCTTTGAGTTCTTCTGGGAAGTAGCTCTTTTTGAAGCGCTGCGGATCGCCCCAGATGGTGCGGATCATCGAAGGCCAAGGCTTTTTGACCACCAGAATGCCGCCTTGGCCGTTGGGCACGTCGTTGCCCATTTCATCGACCACGGCGGTGATGATGCCCGGCAGCGCCAGCGTGCACGAACCCGGCACCAGCGGGGTGGCGCCCGGCAGCGGGGTGATCATGTGGCCGCCGGTCTCGGTCTGCCAGAAGGTGTCCACCACCGGGCAGCGCTCGCCGCCGATGTTGCGGTAGTACCACATCCAGGCTTCGGGGTTGATCGGCTCGCCCACCGAACCCAGAATGCGCAGGCTGGTGAGGTCCCAGTTTTTGGGGTGCACCTTGGCGTCGGTTTCGGCGGCCTTGATGAGCGAGCGGATCGCCGTGGGCGCGGTGTAGAAAATGGTGCAGCGGTGCTTCTCGATGGTCTGCCAGAAGCGGCCGGCGTGCGGGAAGGTGGGCACGCCTTCGAATACGATCTGCGTCGCGCCAGCCGCCAGCGGGCCGTAGGCGACGTAGCTGTGGCCGGTGACCCAACCGATGTCGGCGGTGCACCAGAACACATCGTTGTCCTTGAGGTCGAAGGTCCAGTCCATGGTCTGCTTGGCCCACAGCAGGTAGCCCGCGGTGCTGTGCTGCACGCCCTTGGGCTTGCCGGTGGAGCCCGAGGTGTAAAGGATGAACAGCGGGTGCTCGGCCCCCACCATGACCGGCGCGCATTCGCTGGACTGCGCGGCCATGACTTCGTGCATCAGCACATCGCGCCCGGCCACCATGTTGCAGGCGCTGGCGGTGCGCTGGAACACCACCACGTTTTTGATCGAATCGCAACCGCCCAAGGCCAGCCCCTCATCGACGATGGCTTTGAGCGGCAGCTCCTTGCCGCCGCGCATCTGGTAGTTGGCGGTGATCACGGCCACGGCACCGGCGTCTTGGATGCGCTCTTGCAGCGCCTTGGCCGAAAAGCCGCCGAACACCACGCTGTGCGTGGCCCCAATGCGCGCACAAGCCTGCATCGCCACCACGCCCTCGACGGTCATGGGCATATAAATCACGACGCGGTCGCCCTTTTGCACCCCCATGGCCTTGAGTGCATTGGCCAATTGGCTCACTTTGGCCAGCAGTTCTTTGTACGTGACTTTGGTCACGGCACCGTCGTCGGCCTCGAAGATGATGGCGGTTTTGTGCTCGGTCGGGGTGCCCATGTGGCGGTCGAGGCAGTTGGCCGAGGCGTTGAGCTCGCCGTCTTGGAACCACTTGTAAAAGGGCTTGTTGGACTCGTCGAGCACCTCGGTGAAGGGTTTGTGCCAGACCAAGCCTGCACGAGCCAAGCGGGCCCAGAAACCTTCGAAGTCCTGCTCGGCCTCGGCGCACAGGGCGTGGTAGGCATCCATTCCGCCAATGCGGGCGGCCGCCACCGTGGCGGCGTTGGGCTCAAACACCCGGTTTTCGACAAGGGTGGACTCGATGGCAGACGATGACTCAGGCATGGAAGGCTCCTCTGTTGGTGGTAAAAAACGACAACCGTTAACTGTGCGCATGCTCTCTGACGAGGCTCTTACACCCGACATCATCGCCAGAAAATGGCGGTCGCGCAAATTTTCTACACTAATTACACTCTGGGCTTGGATCAACTGTTTTTTTAGCGAGTTCCCACACCATGACCGCCATCCGCCAGCAAGACCTGATCGATTCGATCGCCGACGCCTTTCAGTACATCAGCTTCTACCACCCGCTGGACTACATCCAGGCGCTCGGGCGCGCGTGGGAGCGCGAGCAGGGGGCGGCGGCCAAGGATGCGATTGCGCAGATTTTGAGCAACTCGCGCCTGAGCGCCGAAGGGCACCGCCCGATCTGCCAGGACACCGGCATCGCCGTGGTATTCCTCAAAGTGGGCATGAAGGTGAGCTGGCCCGACGCCACCCTGAGCCTGCAACAAATGGTCGATGAGGGCGTGCGCCGCGCCTACCTGAACCCGGACAACCCGCTGCGCGCCTCGGTGTTGGCCGATCCGGCCGGCGCGCGCAAAAACACGCGCGACAACACGCCGGCGGTGGTGCATTTCGAGATCGTACCGGGCGACCAGGTCGAGGTGATCTGTGCCGCCAAGGGCGGCGGCTCCGAGAACAAAGCCAAGTTCGCTGCGCTCAACCCCTCGGATTCGATCGTGGACTGGGTGCTCAAAACCGTGCCCACCATGGGCGCGGGCTGGTGTCCGCCGGGCATACTGGGGCTGGGCATCGGCGGCACGCCCGAAAAAGCGCTGCTGCTGGCCAAAGAGTCGCTCATGGCCCCGGTGGACATGCACGAGCTGATCGAGCGCCAGCGCGCCGGGGCCTCGCTCACGCGCCTGGAAGCGCTGCGGCTGGAACTGTACGAGAAGGTGAATGCGCTCGGCATCGGGGCGCAGGGGCTGGGCGGGCTCACCACGGTGGTGGACGTGAAAATCCTCGACTACCCGACCCACGCCGCTTCGCTGCCGGTTGCCCTGATTCCCAACTGCGCCGCCACCCGGCACGTGCATTTTTACCTCGACGGCAACGGCCCGGCCCGGCTGGAGCCGCCCAAGCTGGCCGACTGGCCCGCCGTGAGCTGGAGCCCCGACCTGCAAACCGCCAAACGGGTGCAGCTCGACACCCTGAGCAAGGAAGAAGTGGCGAACTGGAAGGCGGGCGACAAGCTGCTGCTCAACGGCAAGATGCTCACCGGGCGCGACGCCGCGCACAAGCGCATCGCCGACCTGCTGGCCAAGGGCGAGCCGCTGCCGGTGGATTTTCGCAACCGCGTGATCTACTACGTGGGCCCGGTGGACCCGGTGCGCGACGAGGTGGTGGGCCCCGCCGGCCCGACCACCGCCACCCGCATGGACCCGTTCACGCGCATGATGCTGGAGCAGACCGGACTGATCGCCATGATCGGCAAGTCCGAGCGCGGCCCGGTGGCGGTGCAGGCGATTCAAGACAACCGCAGCGCCTACCTCATGGCAGTGGGCGGGGCCGCCTACCTGGTGGCCAAGGCGATCAAATCGGCCAAGGTGGTGGGCTTTGCCGACCTCGGCATGGAAGCCATCTACGAGTTCGAGGTGCAAGACATGCCGGTCACGGTGGCCGTTGACTCAAACGGGAACAACGTACACGAAAGCGGCCCGGCCGAATGGCGCCAGCGCATCGCCAGCGGCGAATTCAAGGGCATTGCGCTGGCGGTGGGCTGACCTTGCGGCGGCGGCCCTGGGCCCTTGTGGGCCTAGGCAGCGCGGCGGCTAGTGCAGATGGCGCGGCTTGCGCGGCCCGCCATGTCCGCCGCTGGGGCCGGAGCCGCGTGGCGGGCGGCCCAGTTGCATCGAGCTCACCAGCGAGTCGAAGCGGCTGCCAAACAGACGGTCGATAGCAGCCACCACATCGCCCAACTCGGAGGCGTCGAAGTGGCGCTCCATCAGGTTGACCACGTCTTGCACCAGCAAATCGCGCTGCACCTGCATGATCGCCGCCGGTGTCGGGCCGACGAAGCACAGCACGAAATCATCGCGCGCTTCTTCGTCTTCGGGGGCGTCTTCTTCATCGAACTCAATGTCGTAAAACGAGACTTCGAGCGCGGCACCAGTGGCGGCGATTTCGTTGAGGCCCATGCAGGCTTCGTCGATGGCGAGGCGAAAATCTTCGTCGCCTTCGAGGGTCCAGCAAATCTGCAACATGCGCTCTTTGGCCTCGAAGCGGATGCCGGGCTCTTCTTCGTACTGGCTGGCCGCGGCGTCAACCAGCGAGCGCGCGCCCACGTATTTCCACAAGGGCTTGAGCGCGTCTTGAATCTGCGGGTAGTCCACCTCTTCGCGCAGGGGCACGTCGCCGTGCACGTGAATCTCAAAAGGGGGGTGTTGTTGACTCATGGTCTTGCTCGCAAAAATAATGGGCACTTGAAAAACCAGCCCCTCATATCAGGGCTAGATTGTATGCCCTGCTATGCGTGGGCGTCCACTGGCTCAAGGCCGGTTTTGGCACCACACATCCTGTCGCGTATTGACATCGGCTACACATGCGGTGATAATCTGCGTATCTGTTGTGTATGCACCAATAGGAGCCGCCCATGCGTGACGCCGCCATCAACCTGCGGGCCCTGCCCGAACAGCGCAATCTGATCGATCACGCTGCCAGCCTGCTCGGCAAGAGCCGTTCGGACTTCATGCTCGAAGCGGCCTGCGACCGCGCTCAGGCCGTGGTGCTGGATCGGGTCTTTTTCAGCCTCGATGCCGACAAGTTCCAGCAGTTCACGGCCATGCTCGATGCGCCCCCAGGCCCGAATCCCGGGCTGGAACGCCTCATGGCGGTCAAGGCGCCTTGGGGCAGCGGCGCCGCATGAGTTTGCAACTCAGTGCGCCGCAGCCACTGGCCACGGCCCATCGGCTGGATGGCTTTGCTTGTGGCGAAGCGACATTGGACGAATGGCTCAAGCGCCGCGCTCTGTCCAACCAGTTGGGTGGAGCCAGCCGTACCTTCGTCGTGGCCGATGCCGCGCAATGCGTATTCGGCTACTACGCGATGGCGGCGGGCGCGGTCTCGCACCAGGCCGCCACCAGCGCCGTGCGCCGCAACATGCCAGATCCGGTTCCGGTGATGGTTCTGGCCCGACTGGCCGTTGACCATCGGGCCCAAGGCCTCAAGCTTGGAGCATCCTTGCTGCAAGACGCCGTGCATCGGGCGGTGGCGGTTTCGCACAACTCCGGTGTTCGGGCCCTGCTGGTGCACGCCCTACACGAGCGCGCCAAGACGTTCTACGAACACTGCGGTTTTCAGGCATCGCCGCTCCATTCGATGACGCTGATGTTGCGCTTGCACTCCGTCAAGGCTTGATCGGGCCTGCAGCCCATAACCAATAAGGAATGAATGTGGGCGAATTAGCCAGACTTGGCAGCCACATTCCATTGAGGCCGGTACGGCCTGCGCCAAAGAAAAGCTGGAGCCCTGCTGATGAGCAAACAAAAACTCGAACTCACCTGGATCGGCAAGGAAAAGCGGCCCAAGCTGGAGCCGCGCATTTTGCTCGAAGACCCGGAAAAGTCTTACCACGCCAAACACCGGGTGTCGGACAAGGACATCTTTGACAATCGACTGATCTTTGGTGACAACCTGCTCGCGTTGAAGGCACTTGAACAGGAATTCACGGGCAAAGTGAAATGCGTGTTCATCGATCCGCCGTATAACACCGGTAGCGCATTTACGCATTACGACGATGGGTTGGAGCATTCGATTTGGCTCGGATTGATGCGGGATCGGCTGGAACTAATTCATCGCCTGTTGGCCGAGGACGGCTCGCTATGGATCACGATTGATGACAATGAAGCTCACTACTTGAAGGTTTTGTGTGACGAGGTGTTTGGGCGACGAAATTTTGTTGCCAATGTGGTTTGGCAGAAAAAATATTCGGTTTCCAGTGATGCCAAGGGCATTCCTCCCTCTCATGACCATATTTTGGTATTTTCAAAAAGTGGGGCCATGACGCGAAATATATTGCCTCGTTCCGAAAAGCAAAATGACCTCTATAAGTATAATGATCATGACGGACGTGGCCCCTGGCGAACGGACAACTTGAGCGTAAAAACAATATCTCAAGCGTATCTATATGAAATTACCAATCCTAAAACAGGTATTTCATACGCGCCACCTACAGGTCGAGCGTGGATGACCAGTCAAGACAGGATGCAAGTGCTGGTTGATGAACGACGTGTTTTTTTTGGGCGGGGCGGGAACGGTGCTCCGCAATTGAAACGATATCTTTCAGAGGTTCAACAAGGGGTCGTACCAACAACTTGGTGGACATTTGACGAAACGGGGCACAACGATGAATCTCGTAAAGAGCAAAAAATCTTGATTCCAAGCGATCCGTTTGCAACACCCAAGCCTGAGCGTCTTCTTCATCGCGTTCTAAGCATCGCAACTAACCCCGGCGACCTCGTTCTCGACTCCTTCGCTGGCTCCGGCACCACCGGCGCAGTCGCCCACAAAATGGGCCGCCGCTGGATCATGATTGAACTCGGTGAGCATTGCCATACGCACATCATCCCACGTCTGCAAAAAGTCATCAATGGCGAAGACAAAGGCGGCATCACGGAAAGCGTTGGATGGCAAGGCGGCGGCGGCTTTCGGTACTACCATCTGGCACCCAGCCTGATCGTCAACGACCGCTGGGGCAATCCGGTCATCAATCCGGAATACAACGCGACCCACCTTGCAGAAGCGCTTTGCAAGCTGGAGGGCTTTACCTACGCACCTTCAGAGGTCATTTGGTGGCAGCACGGCCACTCCAGCGAACGCGACTTCATCTACGTGACCACGCAGAACCTGTCCGCAGAGCAATTGCAAGCGCTCTCCGACGAGGTCGGCAGCGACCAAAGCCTGCTCGTGTGCTGTGCCGCCTTCCACGGTGTCACGGCAGCCCAGGCGTCGGAGCGCTGGCCGAACCTGACGCTCAAGAAGATTCCCAAGATGGTGCTGGCCCGCTGCGAATGGGGCCACGACGACTACAGCCTGAATGTGGCCAATCTGCCGATGGCAAAACCTGAAGCCGCGGACAAGGTGCCCGCGCGTGACCCGCGCGGGAATGCCCGGACCCTTGATTTGTTTGGTGGCACGGGCGGTGAGGTGGCGCAATGAACAACAAGCCCCAGCCCACTGTTGGGCCAAGTGAATTCCTGCTGTATCAGACCGAAGATGCCCAGACGCGGGTTCAGTTGCGGCTCCATGGCGAGACGGTTTGGATGACACAAAAGCAATTGGCCGATCTGTATCAGGTGAGCGTGCCGACCGTCAATGGTCATTTGCGCGTGCTGTTTCAGGATGCGGAGTTGCCGGCAGATCGAACTATTCGGAAATTCCGAATAGTTGCCCGCGAAGGCACACGGGATGTGGAACGGCTGGTGGATCACTACAACCTCGAAGTGATCCTGCAACTGGGTTACCGGGTGCGTTCGCACCGCGGGGCGCAGTTCCGCCGGTGGGTCACGGAACAACTGCGCAGCTATCTGGAACAGGGTTTCTTGCTGGATGACGAGCGCTTCAAGGGCGGGCAAGACAGTGCCTATTTCGACGCGCTGCTGGAGCGGATCCGCGACATTCGCTCATCCGAAAAAATATTTTGGCGCAAGGTGCTGGACATTTACGCCACCAGCATCGACTACGACCCGAACACGGAAACATCGAAGCAGTTCTTTGCCACAGTGCAAAACAAGATGCATTGGGCGGCGCATGGACACACGGCCGCAGAGCTGATCGTACTGCGCGCCGATGCGCAGGCACCGCAGATGGGCTTGACCAGTTGGCAAGCGCAGGGCAGGGGTGGGCCGCCGCGCATGACGGATGCGGCGATTGCCAAGAACTACCTGAACGCCCAAGAATTGGATACGCTCAACCGCATCGTCACAGCCTATCTTGAGGTGGCCGAGTTGCAGGCGAGTGCGCAACAGGCCATGACCATGCGGGACTGGGCTGTGGAGTTGGACCATTTTTTGCGCATGACGCGCCAGGACATTCTGACCCATGCGGGCAAGGTCTCGGCGGATGCGGCTCTGGCTAGGGCGCAGGCAGTGTATGAGCAGCACCAGCAGCACATGCGCACGTTGCCGTCGAAAGTGGAACAAGACTTTGAGGCAGCCATTGCCAAGCCGCTGAAGCAGATTCAGCAGAGCAAAAGCGCCTTACCACGAAAAGCAGGGGGGAACCAATGAACGCACGCGTACAAAACCACGTGACCGGGCGCCTGTCGTTGCGCCCGCCGCAGGCCGAGTCGTTGGCAAAGCTGGTGCGCGCCATCGAAGCCGCGCCCAATTTGCTCGGCCACGCCCAGGATGTGCCATCCATCCTGGCTACCCTCAAGGCAGAATTTCCGACCTTGCAAGACTTCGAGCGCGAGTTTCCCTCCTTGTGCTTCGCGCTTGCCACCGGTGTTGGCAAAACCCGCCTGATGGGCGCCTTCATCGCCTACCTGCATCTGGCGCACGGCATCAACAACTTCTTTGTGCTGGCCCCGAACCTGACGATCTACAACAAGCTGATCGCCGACTTCACGCGCAACACGCCCAAGTACGTTTTCAAGGGGATCGCCGAGTTCGCACAACAGCCCCCGCTGATCATCACTGGCGACAACTACGACCAAACCGGCGCGGTGGTGCAGGATCAGACGGTGGGCTTTGCCCACGATGTGCGCATCAACATCTTCAACATCTCCAAGATCAACTCCGAGGTGCGTGGCGGCAAGGAGCCGCGCATCAAGCGGATGAAGGAAGTGCTGGGTGACAGCTACTTCAACCATCTGGCCAACTTGCCCGACCTGGTGCTGCTGATGGACGAGTCGCACCGCTATCGCGCCAGCGCGGGGGTGCGCTCCATCAATGAGCTCAAGCCGCTGTTCGGCCTGGAGCTGACGGCGACACCGTTCGTGGAATCCAATCGCGGCCCGGTGCCGTTCAAAAACGTGGTGATGGACTACCCGTTGGCACGAGCGATGGAAGACGGCTTCGTCAAAGAGCCCGCTGCCGTGACCCAGCGCAACTTCGACGCCAAGGCGCACACGCCCGAAGAGATCGAAAAGGTCAAACTGGAGGACGGCGTGCGCCTGCACGAAACCACCAAGGTGGAACTGCTGACCTACGCCCGCCAAAACAGTGGAAGCGGCGGCGTGAAGGTGGTAAAGCCGTTCATGCTGGTGATTGCGCGCGACACCACCCACGCCGGGCAACTGTTGGCGCTTCTGGAATCAGAGGCCTTCTTTGATGCGCGCTATCGGGGCAAGGTGATCCAGGTTGACTCCAGCCGCACCGGCGCGGAAGAAGAAGAGATGATCACGCGCCTGCTCGCAGTGGAAAGCGTGGACGAGCCGACCGAGATCGTGATTCACGTCAACATGCTCAAAGAGGGCTGGGACGTGACCAACCTCTACACCATCGTGCCCTTGCGTGCGGCCAATGCGCGCACGCTGATTGAGCAGTCCATTGGCCGTGGGCTGCGGCTGCCCTATGGCAAACGGACCGGCGTGGCAGCGGTTGATCGCCTCAACATCGTCGCGCACGATAGGTTTCAGGAAATCATCGACGAAGCCAACCGGGGCGATTCACCGATCAGGCTGCAACAGGTGATTCTCGAAGCACCGAGCGCCGACGACAAGAAGGTGAGCGTCCAAGTCGGCTCGGGTGCGATGACGCGGCTGGGGCTTGCCGATGCGCCCATTGTCATGATGCAAGCGGCCAGCGCCCCGACCCACGCGGGCACGGCCCCGGCCAGCCCCCACTGGTCAAATTCACCCGTGCCCGTATTCGCTACGGAGCGCGAGCGCCAAGCCGCTCGCGTTGTGATGGAGGTCATCGGCCAGTACGAGGTCAAGCGCGATCTCGTCCCGACCAGCGGCGCACTGCTCAACGCAGAAGTGCAGGCGGCCATATTGGCTGAGGTGACCGAGCGCCTCAAGCCTGCCCAAGGTGAGCTGCTGGCGGGTGCCGACGACGGCATGCCTGCGCTCGACCTCTCGGCCGTGGTGGCCAAGACCACCGAGATCGTCGTCCAGCAAACCATCGACATTCCCCGCATTGCAGTGGTGCCAAGCGGCGAGGTCAGCACGGGCTTTCACCCGTTCAAGCTCGACGTCGCTCGGTTGCATCTTCAGCCCGGCGAGCGCGAGATCATCATTCACAACCTGCACACCAACGAGCAGGATACGCTGGGGTCGGAAGTCGGCCTCGAAGCGCAGCGGCTGGAGGACTGCCTCGTCCACGCGCTGGTGGACTTCGACGACATCGACTACTTCACGCACGCCGATCTGCTCTATGAGCTCTCTGGGCAGATGGTGCAGCACCTGTTGGGCTACCTATCGGAGGCGGATGCCAGAAACGTGCTGGATCGGGATCGCCGCCTGATCGCTCGTGAAATTCACGCGCAGATGATGGCGCACTTCTGGGAGGAAGCGACCGAGTACGAGGTGCAGGTCAGCCGTGGTTTCACGGAGCTGAAAACCTGCAACTACACGGCCAGCGCAGGTCAGGCGGCGCACCACTTTCGGGAAACCGTTACCGAGCTGGGCCGGATCAAACAGATGCTGTTCGGGGGCTTCGCACGCTGTCTCTACCCGTTGCAGAGGTTCGACTCCGACACGGAACGTCGCTTCGCTGTCATCCTGGAGCGCGACGCGTCGAAGTGGTTCAAGCCTGCCAAGGGCCAGTTCCAGATTTACTACAAGCTGGGCACGGAGCAGCCGGAGTACATCCCCGACTTCGTGGCGGAAACGGACTCGATCATCTTCATGGTGGAAACCAAGGCCAGAGCCGACCTAGATACCCAAGAGGTTCAGGCGAAAGCTGCGGCGGCTGCGCGCTGGTGCCAGCATGCTTCGGATCACGCGGCCACAGTCGGCACCAAACCGTGGCGGTACTTGCTGGTGCCGCACGACGAGATCGCCGAATCCAAGCGGCTCACCGACTTTTTGCGCTTCGAAGTGCAGAACTGAGGCAAAGAACAGCACACCCTGAACGCGCTGTGTGCATCTCATCGCGGCTCGCCGCGTCGCGGCCAAAGCTTGCTAAAGTCGCACCCTCTCACAGCCTCTCGCACCACCGCACTTTGAAGGACACCGCACCCATGACACGCACGGTTCAATGCATCAAACTCGGCCAAGAAGCCGAGGGTTTGGATTTCCCCACCTACCCGGGCGAACTGGGCAAACGCATCTACGAACAGGTCAGCAAACAGGCTTGGGCCGACTGGCTCAAGCACCAAACCATGCTGGTCAACGAAAACCGGCTCAATCTGGCCGATGCGCGGGCGCGCCAGTACCTGGCGCGACAAATGGAGCAGCACTTTTTTGGCTCGGGCGCAGACCAGGCCGCCGGCTACGTGCCGCCCAGCCCGCGCTAAACGGCCCCGCTACCGCAGGGCCGCAAGGTGTCAAATCCTGTAGGCGCACAAGCTGCACCGGCGCCCTTACAAGCGGCGCTGCTGGCACAGCCGCGCCGCGCCGTGGTCGTGGGGGCCGGGCTGGCCGGTTCGGCCGCTGCCTACAGCCTGGCGCAGCGCGGCTGGCAGGTGCAGGTGCTCGACGCCGCTGTTGCGCCGGCCGCCGGGGCCTCGGCCCTGCCTGCGGGCTTGGTCGCCCCCCATGTGTCGCCCGACGATGCACCGCTGTCGCGCATCAGCCGCGCTGGGGTAAGCGCCACCTTGGCGCGTTTGGCAGCCCTGCTGCCCGATGGCACCGACTGGGCCGCCACGGGCGTGCTTGAGCGCCGGGTGGAACATGCACGCGCCTTGCCGCCTTGCGCCCCGGGTCGCCCCAACGGGATGGAAGGCTGGAGCGTGGAGGCCAGCCCCGAGCGCCTCGCCCTGGCGCAGCTCGACCAACTGCAACCCGCCACCAGCGCCCTGTGGCACCCTTGTGGCGCATGGATGCGGCCGGCGCGGCTGGTGCAAGCTCAGTTGGCGCAGCCCGGCATTGAGTGGCGTGGGGGTTGTTCGGTGGCACGCTTGCAGCCCACGCCCGAGGGCTGGGCGCTGTTCGACGCCCAAGGGCAAACCTTGGCACAAGCGCCATGGGTGGTGCTGGCAGCCGGCTTTGCCGTTCGGGGACTTCTTGCAAGCACCGATTGGGCAGGCAGCCCCCTGCCCTTGCACGCCTTGCGCGGCCAAGTGAGCTGGGGCCTGCTAGACGATCTCCCGGCAGCGGCACGCGCCGCCTTGCCGCCGTGGCCGGTGAATGGCTACGGCAGCTTTTTGCATGGCATGAACGGCCCCAGCGGCGCGCCGATGTGGATCGTGGGCTCCACCTTCGAGCGCGGCAACACCTCGGCGGCCGTGACCGAGGCCGACCACGCCGCCAACCAAGCGCGCTTGCAGCGCCTGCTGCCGCGCTTGGGCACGCTGATGCAGCCCGCTTTCCATGCCGCCCAAGGCTGGGCCGCCGTGCGCTGCACCCTGCCCGACCGGCTGCCCGCCGTGGGGGTGCTGGACGCCGTGCGCTGGCCCGGGCTGCACGTGCTCACCGGGCTGGGCGCGCGCGGCCTGACGCTGTCGGTGCTGGCCGGCGAGGTGCTGGCGGCGCAGTTGCACGGCGAGCCGTGGCCGCTGGAGCCACGGCTGGCGCAGATGCTGCTGGCGCAGCGCTTCAGTCGCCGTAGCAAACCCTGACGTACTGGCCCGGTGCAGCGCCCAAGGCCGGGTCGTGCAGCGGTGTGCGCGCCGCCACCTTGCGACCACTGCCTTGTTCGCCCAGCCACTGGCTCCAAGCCGGCCACCAACTGCCCTCAAAGCGCGGCGCCTGCGCCAGCCACTCGTCGGGCGTGCGCCACGTCTGGTGCGCGGGACTGTGCAACCAGTGGTAATGGCGGCGCGGGCGCCCCGGCTCCGAGACGATGCCGGCGTTGTGCCCGCCATTGGTGAGGGCAAAGCTGACCTCGCCCGACACCAAACGGTGCACCTTGTACACCGAACGCCACCGGGCCACGTGGTCTTTGACGGTTCCAACGGCCAGCACCGGGGTGCGGATGTCGCGCAGCGAGATCGGGTGCCCCTCATAGAGGTAGCGCCCTTCGGCCAGATCGTTGTTCAAGTAGCAGCCGCGCAGGTACTGGCTGTGCATCAGCGCCGGCAAGCGCGTGACGTCGGCGTTCCAGAGCATCAGGTCGTTGGGCAAGTCCTGCTCACCCAGCAACCAACGCTTGGTTTGGTTGGACCAGACCAAATCGCGCGAATTCAGGAACTGAAACGAGGCCGCCATCTGCTTGCCGGTCAGGAAACCTTTGCTGGCCATCAGGTCTTCGAGCAAGCGCACCTGCGCTTCGTCGATCAGCACCCCCATGTCGCCTGGTTCGGTGTAGTCCACCTCGGCGGCCAACAGGCTCAGGCTGGCCAAAGGCGATTCGGGGTTTTGCGCATCGTGCGTGCTCAGCACCGCATCGCCCCCGGCCAGCGCCGCTGCCGCAATGGCGGCAAAGGTGCCACCCAGGCAGTAGCCCACCAGGTGCACCGCCTCGTGGTCGCGCGAGTGGATGAAATCGAGCGCCGCCAGCACGCCGTCGCGCACGTAATCGTCCATGCCCAGCAAGGCGTCGTTTTCATCGGGGTTGCGCCACGATACGATGTGCACCGTATGCCCCTGCGCCACCAGCCAGCGCACCATCGAGTTGTGCGGCGACAAGTCGAGGATGTAGTACTTCATGATGCATGAGGGGATGATCAGCACCGGCTCGGCCTGCACCTCGGGCGTGCTGGGGCGGTACTGGATCAGCTCGATCAGGTTGTTGCGCAGCACCACCTCGCCCTCGGTCATGGCCAAGCCGCGACCTACGCCCAGCTTGGCGTCATTGGAGCGCAGCGCCGGCAAGCCTTTTTGCTGGCGCCATTCGTCGAGCGCCATGCCCATGCCGCGCACCAGCGTCTGGCCGCCGCTGCGCCACGCCGCTTGCAACGCCTGCGGGTTGCTCCAGAGCCAGTTGCTGGGCGAGGCCAGATCGAGCAACTGGCGCCCGTAAAAGTGCATCTGGTGGCGGCTGTGGTCCTGCATGCCGCGCAAGCTGCTGGCCTCTTGCCACCACTTTTCGTTCACGATATTGGCCGTTGCCAGCGCCCGCCAAGGCCAGTTGTGCCACTCGGGGGCGCTGAAGCGGCTGTCGTCATCGAGCATTTCATCGAATGGATTGTCGGCTGGCGCACTGGGTTGCGGCGTCGCGACGGGCAGCACTGCCTTGGTGCAATCTTGCGTCCAGCGCATGCCTTGCTCGACCGCACGGCGCGCCAAGCGCGCCTGTGAGCCGGGTGAGGAGGCCAGATGCAGCGCCCAATCGGTCCACGCCAAAGCCAGCGAAATCGGCGAGACGCCAGAGGTCCAATGGGCCATCTGGGTCATGGCTTGTGCGTCCAGTGCCGCCGCGCTGCGGGCGGCGACGTTTTCGCTGGCTCCGCGCCGGTCGACCGCAGGCACCGTGCTGCCGGGCGGGTATAGGGTTTCGTTTCGGCTCATGGTGTTCATGGGGTGAAAAATAGCATGGTCTGGTGACACAACGATGTCCGAATCATGACCTACTGCGGCCATGCACGCAAGGGGTGGCTGCAGCGGCAGGCGCTGGCAAGGGGTGAGTCAGAGAGCAGGGATGGGTACTGCAAGGTTTCTTTATAACCTAATTATGCAGTTCTATAAAAAAACAGTAGTTTGATTTTATTAAGGCCACGCTAACATCCGCCTCCAAGCCGCGTACACGGCCACCCCTTTTCCTAGACTGCGCTCCATGTACCAATATACCGATTTCGACCGCCAGTTCATCCGCCAGCGCGCGGCCCAGTTCCGCGACCAGTGGCAGCGGCACCGCGACGGCAGCTTGTCCGACGAGGCCTTCCGGCCGCTGCGGCTGCAAAACGGCTGGTACATCCAGCGCCACGCCCCCATGCTGCGCGTGGCCGTGCCCTACGGCGAGCTTTCCAGCGCGCAAGTGCGGGTGCTGGCGCGCATTGCACGCGAGTACGACCAGCCCGGTGCGGCGGTGTTTCAGGGGGCGGTGGCGGCGCAAAACCGGCTCGGCACGGTGCAACTGCGCGACGGCCGCGCCATCGCCAGCCGCTTAGCCACCGGCTACGGCCACTTCACCACGCGCCAAAACGTGCAGTTCAACTGGATCGCGCTCGACCATGCGCCCGAGGTGATGGAGCTGCTGGCCAGCGTGAATATGCACGGCATCCAGACCAGCGGCAACTGCATCCGCAACATCAGCACCGACGCACTGGCCGGCATCGCGCCGGACGAAGTGGCCGATCCGCGCCCCTATGCCGAAATCCTGCGCCAGTGGAGCACGCTGCACCCCGAGTTTGCCTTTCTGCCGCGCAAGTTCAAGGTTGCCATCGTTGGCGCACTGGAAGACCGGGCCGCGCTGCACTGGCACGACGTCGGGCTGCAACTGCGGCGCAATGCGGCCGGCGCGCTGGGCTTCAAGGTGCTGGTGGGCGGCGGCATGGGGCGCACGCCGGTGCTGGCCAGCACCATTTGCGATTTTTTGCCCTGGGATCAACTGCTCAACTACTTGGAAGCGCTGGTGCGCATCTACAACGCCTGGGGCCGGCGCGACAATATGTACAAATCGCGCATCAAGATTTTGGTGCGCGCCCAAGGGCAGCGTTTTTTCGACGAGGTGCAGGCCGAGTACCAGCGCATCGTGCTGCAAGACGGGGCCCCGCACACCATCAGCGCGGCCGAATTGGAGCGCGTGAGCGCCTGCTTTGCGCCCCCTGAGCGACTAGGTAGCCAGCCCTGCGCCGACGAGCGCGTGGCGCGCCTGCTGCGCCTGAGCGCCGAGGACGACCTCGAGTTCGAGCGCTGGCTGCAGCGCAACGTGCACGCGCACCAGAACCCGGCGCTGCGCGCCGTCACGCTCTCGTTCAAGCGCCTGGGCCAGGCCCCGGGCGACGCCAGCGCCAGCCAGCTCGACGCCGTGGCCGAACTGGCCGAACGCTACAGCGCCGGCGAAGTGCGCGTGACACACCAGCAAAACCTGCTGCTGCCCTGGGTGCGCTGCGAAGAATTGCCCGAGCTCTGGCGCGCAGCACGCCGCCTTGGATTGGCGCAAGCGCACATCGGGCTGCTCACCGACCTCATCGCCTGCCCCGGCGGCGATTTTTGCGACCTCGCCAACGCGCGCTCGCTCACCATCGCCGAAGCGCTCAGCCAGCGCTACCAGGACCTGGACGAACTGCACGACCTCGGCCCGATCGACCTGCACCTGAGCGGCTGCATCAACTCCTGCGGCCACCACCACAGCGGCCACATCGGCATCTTGGGGGTCGATAAAGACGGCCAGGAGTGGTACCAGATCGCCCTGGGCGGCTCCGACGGCTCGCGCCTGAGCGGCGCGCCCGCAACCGGCAAGGTGCTGGGGCCCGCCTTCACCGCCAGCGAGGTCTGCGACGCGATCGAAGCCATTTTGGAAACCTACCAGGCCTTGCGCACGCCGGGTGAGCGCTTCCAGCAAACCCTGCAACGCCTCGGCCACGAACCCTTCAAGGCCGCCGCCAACGCGGTGCGCGTGGCCACCGCACGCAGCCTAGAGCCGGCCGCCGAGGCGCTTTGATCAATCCCCCCGATCTGGATTTTCCCCCATGAAACTCTTGACTCCACACGAGGCCGCAGCGGCCCCGGCCGACCCCCGCAGCGTGCTCACGTTGGCACCCGATTTCGAGTTGCTGGCCGAGCCCCTCGCGGGTACGCAGGCGCACGACCTGCAAGGCGTGCAGCGCATCGACTTGCAGTTCCCCAAGTTCACCGACGGCCGCGCCTACAGCCAGGCGGTGCTGCTGCGCCGCCGTTTGGGCTACCGGGGCCTGCTGCGCGCCACCGGCGAGGTGCTGATCGATCAGTTGCTGCAACTGCAGCGCTGCGGCTTTGACGAAGCGCTGCTGCGCGCCGACCAGAACCCGGCGCACGGCCAGCGCCTGCTGCAGCAGTTTGACGGCTTTTACCAGGGCGACGCGAAGCAGCCGCTGCCGCGCTTTGCCGCCACCCCCACCGCCACCGGAGCGCACCCATGAGCAACGCCCAACTGGCCCTGCAGCAGGCCCAGCCCAGCGCCGATTTCGAGGCCAAGCTGGCGCGCAGCCGCGCCCTGCTGCAACAAGCCGCCCGCGAATTCCAGCCGCTGGTGCAAGCCTCCAGCCTGGGGGCCGAAGACGTGGTGATCCGGCACCTGATCGAAACCCTGGATCTGCCGATCCCGATGTTGGTGCTCGACACCGGCACCCTGCACCCCGAAACGCTGGAACTGCTGGCACGCACCGAGGCTCGCGCGGCACAGCCAAGCGCGCAACCGGTGCAAATTTACCGCCCGCAAGCCGGTGCCGCCGAGGCCTTCGTGGAGCGCGAAGGCCCAGACGCCATGCGCCGCAGCGTGGCGCTGCGCCAGGCCTGCTGCGCCATCCGCAAAGTCGAGCCGCTGCGCCGGGCGCTGCACGGCCAACGGGGCTGGATTACGGGTTTGCGGCGCGAACAATCCGCCACCCGCGCCGAGGTGCCGCTGATCGACCGCAGCGACCTCGACCCCGCGCGCGCCGATCGGCCCAGCGCCGGGCTGCTGCAATTCAACCCGCTGGCCGACTGGAGCTGGGGCGATGTCTGGCACCACATCGCCCACCACAGCCTCGACTACAACCCGCTGCACGACCGCTTCTACCCCAGCATCGGCTGCGCGCCCTGCACCCGCGCCGTCAGCGTGGGGGAAGATTTTCGTGCCGGGCGCTGGTGGTGGGAACAAGACAACGCCAAGGAATGCGGCCTGCATGCGTCCAAGGAAGGCGAGCCGCATGCGGCTACGCCGCGGCTCGACAACAGCCAGCTCGACGCGCTGGAGGAAGAAACCATTTTCATCCTGCGCGAAGTCGCCGCCGCCTTCGAGCGCCCGGCGCTGCTGTTTTCCGGCGGCAAAGACTCGCTGGTGCTGCTGCGCTGCGCCGAAAAAGCCTTTGGCCAGGGCCGCCTGCCCTATCCGCTGCTGATGATCGACACCGGCCACAACTTCCCCGAGGTGCTGGCCTTTAGAGACCAGCGCGCGCACGAACTGGGGGCCGAGCTGATCGTGCGCCGGGTCGAGGACTCGATGGCGCGTGGCAGCGTGCGGCTGGCGCACCCCGGGCAGAGCCGCAACGCGCACCAGTCTGTCACGCTGCTGGAAGCGATCGACGAATTTCGCTTCGACGCCCTGATCGGCGGGGCCCGGCGCGACGAAGAAAAAGCGCGCGCCAAAGAGCGCCTGTTCAGCCACCGCGACGCCTTCGGCCAGTGGCAGCCCAAAGCGCAGCGCCCCGAACTCTGGAACCTCTACAACACCCGGCTGCAACCGGGCGAGCATTTCCGTGTGTTCCCGATCAGCAACTGGACCGAGATCGACGTCTGGCAGTACATCGAGCGCGAGCGCATCGCCCTGCCCAGCCTGTACTACGCGCACCTGCGCCAGGTGGTGCAGCGCCGCGGCCTGCTGGTGCCCGTGACCGAACTCACCCCGCCGCTGCCGGGCGAGCAGGTGCTCGAGTGCAGCGTGCGCTTTCGCACCGTGGGCGACATCACCTGCACCTGCCCGGTTGCCAGCACGGCGGCCACCGCGGGGCAGATCGTCGCCGAGACCCTCAACGCCCAACTGAGCGAACGCGGCGCCACCCGCATGGACGACCAGACCAGCGAGGCCTCGATGGAAAAACGCAAACTCGAAGGATATTTCTAATGGACGCCCTGCGCTTCATCACCTGCGGCTCGGTCGACGACGGCAAGAGCACGCTCATCGGCCGCCTGCTGCTCGACAGCAAAGCGGTGCTGCAAGACCACCTGGCCGGCGTCACCTACAGCAACGCCGGCGCGGTCGAGCAAATCGACCTGGCGCGCCTGACCGACGGCCTGATCGCCGAGCGCGAGCAAGGCATCACGATCGACGTCGCCTACCGCTACTTCAGCAGCGAGCGGCGCAAGTTCATCATCGGCGACGCGCCCGGGCACGAGCAGTACACGCGCAACATGGTCACGGCCGCCTCCAGCGCCGACGCCGCCGTGCTGCTGGTCGATACCACCAAGCTCGACTGGCAGCGCCCCGACCTGACCTTGCTGGCGCAAACGCGCCGCCACGCCCTGCTCTGCCACCTGCTGCGCGTGCCCAGCTTGGTGTTTGCCGTCAACAAACTCGATGCGGTGGCCGACGCCGCGCTGGCTTTTGCGCACATCCGCGCCGCCTTGCAGCGCTTTGCCGAGCAGGCCGGGCTGGCGGTGCACGCCGTGCTGCCGATATCGGCGCTCAAGGGCTGGAACGTGGTCGATCGCGGCCACCTGCACGAGGGCTGGTGCGGCTACCACGGCCCCACCCTGCTCGAAGTGCTGGAGCAGTTGCCCAACACCGCCCCCCCACCCGAGGCCGCGCTGGCGTTCCCGGTGCAGTGGGTCGAAAAACCCGGTGCCGCCGATGTGGGGGCCGGCGAGCTGCCCGTGGCATCCTCCCCCAGCGGGCGGCGCGTCTTTTGGGGCCGGGTAGCGGCCGGGCGCATCCAGGCCGGCGACGAGGTGCAGATCTTCCCCAGCGGCCAGCGCGCCCGTGTGGCGCAGGTGCTCAACCGCTGCCGCCAGCCGCAGGCCGTGGCGGCGGGCCACAGCGCGGGCGTGCTGCTGGAGCGCGAGCTCGACGTGTCGCGCGGCGACTGGCTGCTGGCCAGCGCCCCCAGTACTGCCCCCAACGAAGCCACCGCCTACCCGGCGCGCCAGCACCTGAGCGCCACCCTCGCCTGGCTCGACGACGAGCCGCTGCAAGCCGGCCGCCTGTACTGGGCGCTGCACCAGCACCGCTGGGTCAAGGCCAAGGTGGTGCGGGTGCTGCACCGGCTCGACATCCACACGCTGGAGCAAGTGCAGGCCGAACGGCTGGAAGCCAACGCCATCGGCCGCGTCGAGCTGCAACTGCAGGCGCCGCTGCCCAGCGTGGCCTACGCGCGGTCGCGCGCGCTCGGAGCGCTGATCTTGGTGGACAGCGCCAGCCACCGCACCGCCGCCGCCGTGCTGCTGGATTGAAGCCCCGGCGGGCTTTGACCTCTGGCAAAGCAGGGCATGAGCCCGGCCGCGCGCCAAAGCCCTAAAATCGCCTCTTCGCCCTCCCCCTTTTTGCCCGCGCCCCCGAGTCACCGAGTCATGACCCACGTTGTTACCGAAGCCTGCATCGCCTGCAAATACACCGACTGCGTCGATGTCTGCCCCGTGGATTGTTTCCGCGAAGGCCCCAACTTCCTCACCATCGACCCCGACGAGTGCATCGACTGCGCCGTCTGCATCCCCGAATGCCCGGTGAGCGCCATCTACGCCGAAGAAGACCTGCCCAGCGACCAGCAGCACATGATCGCACTCAACGCCGAACTGGCGCGGCTGCCGGGCTGGAAAAGCATCACCAAACGCAAAGGCCCGCTGCCCGACGCCGACGCGCACAAAGACCAGCCCGGCAAGCTGCCGCTGCTCAAACGCTGAGGGCGCTGCGGGCACCGCCCGGGTGCCTGGGCTGCACCACCTTGAACCCCGCCGCCGCAACGCCGCCCATCGAGACCGAGGCCCTGATCATCGGCGCCGGGCCGGCGGCCCTGTTTCTGGCCTTCCAGCTCGGGCTGCAAGAGATCGCCTGCCAGCTGGTCGATGTGCTGCCCGCCCCCGGCGGCCAGTGCCACGCGCTCTATCCCGACAAACCCATTTACGACCTGCCCGGCCTGCCCGTGTGCAGCGGGCGCGAGCTCACCGAACGCCTGCTGCAGCAGTTGCGCCCCTTCAACCCGCCGCTGCACCTGGGCCAGCTCGTGAGCGGCTTGCAACGCCGGCCCGACGGGCGCTGGCACCTGCGCAGCATTGACAGTGGCGATAGCGGGCAGGAGTGGATCGCGCCGCTGGTGTTCATCGCCGCCGGCGTGGGGGCGTTTTTGCCACGCAAGGAATCCGTGGCGGGCCTGGAGCGCTTCGAGCGTGGCCCGGCCCCGCAGGTCTGCTACCACGGCCTGCCCGCTGCCTACACCGCCGAGGCCATGGCCAAGCGGCACATCATCGTGCATGGAGGCGATGCGGCGGCCGTGGAGCTGGCACTGGAGCTGGCGCCGCCCCTGGGCGCAGACGCACCCGGCCGCATCACCCTGCTGCACCGCAGCCCTCGTTTCCAGATCGAACCCGCGCTGCAAGCCGCGCTGGAGCAGGCGCTGGCTATGGGCAGGCTGCAACTGGTGCTGGGCCAGCCGGTGGGCTTTGACACGGTTGCGAATGACCCGGCGGCCCTGCAAGCCCTGCAACTGGCCACCCCCGGCGACGGCCACGCCACCCTGCCTTGCGACTGGCTGCTGCCGCGCCTGGGCCTGAGCCCCAAACTCGGCCCGCTGGCCGACTGGGGGCTGGCGCTGGAGCGCAAACACCTGCCGGTGGACAGCGCCACCATGGCCACCGCCGAACCGGGTCTGTTTGCCGTGGGCGACATCAACCACTACCCCGGCAAGCGCAAACTGATCGTCTGCGCCTTCCACGAAGCCACCTTGGCCGCCTTCGCCGCCGCCGCGCTGCTGCGCCCCGGCCAGCGCCAGTTGCTGCAATACACCACCACCAGCCCGCGCTTGCAGCAGTTGCTGGGGGTGGCGGGGGCATCGGCTGCGGCTGGCTAGTCCTTGCAGCCTGCCCAAGGTGAGGCACCTTGCTCAGTGCGTCAAGCCGAACGGGTGTTCAAACGACGCACTCAGACCCCTTTGGGTATTTCGTTCAGCCCCAAAACAGCAGGCAGTCGCGCCCCTGCACCAGCAACTGCACCGGGCGGCCCAGCGGCAGCAGCACCTTGGTTGGCACGTGGCCAAAAGGCAAGCCGGTGAGCACCGGCACGCTCACTTGGCTGCGCAGCCATTGCAGCACGGAGTCCAGCTTGTAGCCCCGGTCGTGCGGCGTTAATTGGAAGCGGTTGAAAGCGCCCAGCACGATGGCGCGTTGGCGCTGCAACAGCCCGGCGTGCAACAACTGGCTGAGCATGCGCTCGATGCGGTAGGGGTGCTCGCCCACGTCCTCAAGGAACAAGATGCCGCCATCGATGGCGGGCAGGTAGGGGGTGCCCACCAGGCTGCTGAGCACGGACAGGTTGCCCCCCCACAGCGCAGCGGCCTCGACCGACCAGCCCTCGGCTTGGGCGGCTTGGGCCAACTCGGGGTGGGCGCGCAAATCGGCCGCAGGCAAGCGCCAGCCAGCCCCCTCGCCCACCCCGGCGCACAAATCCTCGAAGCAGGCTTGCATGATTTCGTCTGGCGGATCGGGCGCGGCCCAGTCTTCCAGCAGGGCCGGTCCGGCCCAGGTGCTGCCGCCGGTTTGCGCCAGCACCGCCAGTTGCAAGGCCGTGAAGTCGCTCAAACCCACCCAGGCGCTGCCGCGCTCGATCGAGCTTTGGATGGCGGCGTAGGGTAAGTTGGCCAACAGCCGCGTCAGACCATAGCCGCCGCGGGTGGTGAGCAACACCTCGGCCCGGCTGGCGGCGGCGCGGCCGATGGCGGCCAGACGGGTGGCGTCGTCGCCGGCAAAGCGCTGCGCGCTGGCCAGCGCGCCGGGGTCGATTTCCACCTCATGGCCCAAGGCCTGCAGGCGTTTGACGGCGCGTTTGAAGCCGGGCCGGTCGCGCACGGCCCCGCTGGGGGAATACACATAGAGGTGGCTCATGGGGGTTGATTATGCGTTGGGCCGTGCCAGCTAGCAGCCTGTCGGACTTGGGGCCACATCCGCAGCACGGTTCATCCCCGCGCGAGCGGGGAACGGGCCATCAACCAAATTCAGCCCCTGCATTTGATGACTTTATCCCCGCGCGAGCGGGGAACGGGCACCGGCCCGGCCTTGTCGGCCGCATCCAGCGTCTGGTGCTCAAAGTCCACTGGCAAGTCGATGGCCCCGGCGGCAAAGGCGGCCAGCACGGCGTCGGCATCGAGCTCGTAGGGGCCGCGGCCGTCGCGGCCGCTGAAGCGCCCCGCCGGGATGATCTCGACCCACTCGGGCAGGCTCGCGTCGGCCTGCGCTTGAGCGGGTAGCAGGGTGATGATGTGGGTGGCTCGGTGCAGCATGGGCCACAGTTTGGCGGCCCTTGCCGATGCCGTGGAGCTTGAAGCGCTTCAGATCAGCCCTGCCGATGCCCCTGCGGCGCGTTTTGACCCGTTGAATGGGGTTGAATAAAGACCCCCCTAGGGGCTAGGTAGCCACCAGACCCGAAAAGCGCTCCTGGGCCGTTTTAAGGGCTCGGCACTTTGGGCGCTGCCCGGCGGGCCGTTTAGGCCGGGCCGAGGTGTTCGGCCAGCGCGTCGAGCAGGGCCGAGCGATCCGCCGCCGACACACCCAAGAATGGCCGCGCCGGAATGTCGCCCCAAGGTATTTTATGCCCGCGCCGGGTGCGCCCAAAGGCCCCGGCCTTGGCCCCGAACTGCTGCGTGGCGGCGTAGATGCGGCTGCTGCCTACCTCCACCTGCTCGCGGCCCGCGCGGTAGTCGATGCCGCGCGACAGCTCGCGCGTCTCGCCAATGAGCGGCTTGCTGCCGCGCTTGCGCGCCAGGGTGCTGGGGCGGTTGGGGGCCCAGCGGCTGCCGTCCGGGGCCACGCCACGGCCAAAGCGGTCGATGGTGGACTGGCTCAGCAGCTCGCCCGCCTCGCGCATGAAGGGCCCCAGGTCGCCCACCCGCTGCTGCAGCCGCCGCAGGGAGGCGCGCAGTTCGCGGTCATTGAGTTCGATGCGGATCATGGTAGGATTGCTCGCTTAGAGGCCGGTTGCATCCGATCGTCGTGCTCATACCACGAAGCGTCACGGGCGTAGGGTTGGGGGACGGCCTCTGATCCACATAGACTGCAGCGCAAGCATCTGCCGCCCCGACCGGAAAGCAGGGCGGCCACGCCCGTGGAGCCAGCGCCCATGTACGGGTCCAGCACCACCTTGTCTAGCCCGATGCGGGCGTGCTCGATGCACCAAGCCATGAGATTCACCGGCTTTTGCGAGACGTGCGCCCGAGCTTTGCTCTTGGCGTCAAAGCCGTCGCAAGACCGCGTTGCGCCCGTCCAAAAATGGCGATAGATGCTGCGCGCGTTGCGCCGGTTCGTCCAAGCAAACTCGGCATCAGAGGACGCGGCCGCCGCGCCTTGCCCGCAGGACTTGTCCCAACAGATGAATCGGCCGCCATCGGGTAGCCGGGTCTTGTAGTGGTCGGCACCAAAGAGCACGATGGCCGAGCCGTTCGCATGCTCGACCCAGGGCGCCGGGTCGAAGGGTTGATCGTCGCCGATGATCTTGCCGGTGTAAATAGGCGCGGATATCCCGCCCGCCCCCCCCGCGCCACGCTGATACCCGATCCCATACGGCGGGTCGCTCACAATCGCGTCGCATTTCAGCAGACCAGCCTTCAGCAGCTCTAGGCTGTCGCCGCGATAGAGCACGGCGCGGCCGTCGGCCAGTTCGGTTTTTTCAAAGTCCATTGCTTGCTCGTCCTCGTTGGTCTATACTGAAAAAGCTTTGCTGCGGTGTAGCGTGATGGGTAAACGACGAAGGCGCTCCGGCGCTTTGAATGATGCCGGTTCGAGTCCGGCCCCGCATCAGAGCACCCCATCGATCAGGGTGTAGCCCTTGCCAATCTGGCCGCGAATCCCGGACACACCCACCTCGCCGCCGGTCTCTCCCCGCGCGAGCGGGGAACACAGGCATTTATGGCTGGTGCGCCAGCGTGAAGGCGGTTCATCCCCGCGCGAGCGGGGAACACCAAACCGCCACTTGGCCGGCCATGCGCTCCAGCGGTTCATCCCCGCGCGAGCGGGGAACACTTTACCGGCAGTACACCGATGAACTGGAATAACGGTTCATCCCCGCGCGAGCGGGGAACACCCTACGCCCGCCGAGCGCATCAGTTTCGAGAGCGGTTCATCCCCGCGCGAGCGGGGAACACGTGCCCAGCCGCACGCCTTGCGCGTCTTGGAACGGTTCATCCCCGCGCGAGCGGGGAACACTTTGCATTTGGGGGCGAGGCAGACTACTCCGGCGGTTCATCCCCGCGCGAGCGGGGAACACTGCTGCTCATCCTCGTTGACCGCCGCAATCAGCGGTTCATCCCCGCGCGAGCGGGGAACACAGAAGCGGCCCGACGAAATCGAGGCCTCACTAAGGTTCATCCCCGCGCGAGCGGGGAACACAGGATGGTGATGCCCAGGGTTTTGGCCAGCGTCGGTTCATCCCCGCGCGAGCGGGGAACACGTAGCGCTGCGTTGCGGCAGCAGGTCGAGCCGCGGTTCATCCCCGCGCGAGCGGGGAACACGTCACCCCATGCGCGCAACAGCCGGTCAAAACGGGTTCATCCCCGCGCGAGCGGGGAACACGCGCAACGAGCTTGGCGTCACCGGCGCGCACCCGGTTCATCCCCGCGCGAGCGGGGAACACAGGCTGAACAAGTGCAGCAATGTAGGTACCGACGGTTCATCCCCGCGCGAGCGGGGAACACTTGAGCGTGCCGGGTACGTGCTCCACTGATTTCGGTTCATCCCCGCGCGAGCGGGGAACACGATAACGCCAACGTCGTGTCGGCAGCCAACGGCGGTTCATCCCCGCGCGAGCGGGGAACACAAGAACGCGGCGCTGACGGCGTTTTGCGAAGGCGGTTCATCCCCGCGCGAGCGGGGAACACCAGTCCAGTCAGCCCGGCTTGGAGCGTGGTTACGGTTCATCCCCGCGCGAGCGGGGAACACAGATGCCAGCGCCTCGGGTACGCTCTGGATGCCGGTTCATCCCCGCGCGAGCGGGGAACACCCAAGTCGGGCTGCAAGCGGGTGCGCTGTACGCGGTTCATCCCCGCGCGAGCGGGGAACACGACCTCGACGATCAGGCCACCGGCGCGAACGAAGGTTCATCCCCGCGCGAGCGGGGAACACTGGGCGGCGGCGGCCCGGTCTTGCGTGATGGTCGGTTCATCCCCGCGCGAGCGGGGAACACCCGCGCGGGCTCTGCGTCGATGCCGACCGCTTCGGTTCATCCCCGCGCGAGCGGGGAACACATCGCGCAACACGTCGAAGTCGTCAACCGCGCCGGTTCATCCCCGCGCGAGCGGGGAACACGCTGACACCGCGCTGTCGCAGCAACTGACGACCCGGTTCATCCCCGCGCGAGCGGGGAACACACTCAGGGCATCCAATCCCGCCCCGGTCATCGCGGTTCATCCCCGCGCGAGCGGGGAACACTCGCGATCAGCGCGCAGTTTATTCGTAGCGAACGGTTCATCCCCGCGCGAGCGGGGAACACCACAGCCCATGCGCTGAGGTATTGGCCCTGAGCGGTTCATCCCCGCGCGAGCGGGGAACACGAGCAGCGTGCACCGCTACGACCAGCGGCTGCAGGGTTCATCCCCGCGCGAGCGGGGAACACCACGTTCGAGTTTGGTCAAGACCCGCTGCAAAGCGGTTCATCCCCGCGCGAGCGGGGAACACAGCCCGCAAGCAGCTCGCCAGTTGGCATCCAGCGGTTCATCCCCGCGCGAGCGGGGAACACCGGTATTCGCGCCGGATGATGCGCAGTAGATTCGGTTCATCCCCGCGCGAGCGGGGAACACGGGCCGTCGGCCACGATCTTGACCTTGGCCGGCGGTTCATCCCCGCGCGAGCGGGGAACACCCCGCGCCATGCGGGCTCTTCCTTTTGAGCCGCGGTTCATCCCCGCGCGAGCGGGGAACACGATCGACACATACAAGGCCTAGTAGGTCGTCATCTGGTTCATCCCCGCGCGAGCGGGGAACACGGGTTTGGCCCACTGGTGCCAATCACGCAGACCGGTTCATCCCCGCGCGAGCGGGGAACACGTTTGCACCGGCTGTGGTGATGCCAGCAGTGACGGTTCATCCCCGCGCGAGCGGGGAACACGTTTGCACCGGCTGTGGTGATGCCAGCAGTGACGGTTCATCCCCGCGCGAGCGGGGAACACAGCGCCAGCAGCGCCAGTTCCTGCTCCTCGGCCGGTTCATCCCCGCGCGAGCGGGGAACACGCGGCGTCCGATCCCAGCTCGAAAGCGGCGCGCGGTTCATCCCCGCGCGAGCGGGGAACACATAGGCGAAGATGCGCAAGGTGCCCTGATGGGCGGTTCATCCCCGCGCGAGCGGGGAACACCACGCCGTCGTCGTAAGCGCGGTCCCTGAAGCCGGTTCATCCCCGCGCGAGCGGGGAACACACCGTCACCCCGGCCGGGGCGTCGATCAGGGCCGGTTCATCCCCGCGCGAGCGGGGAACACTCCAAAACCCACACCATGCCGCGCTTGGCCGGCGGTTCATCCCCGCGCGAGCGGGGAACACGTCGGCGCAGCAGGCATAGTCTCGGAGGCCGGTCGGTTCATCCCCGCGCGAGCGGGGAACACGAACGCCAAATGAAGGCCTGCCTGCCGCCGCTGCGGTTCATCCCCGCGCGAGCGGGGAACACGCCTCAAAGCCCTTCCATCCCTTAGCCATCACCGGTTCATCCCCGCGCGAGCGGGGAACACCGGTATTCGCGCCGGATGATGCGCAGTAGATCCGGTTCATCCCCGCGCGAGCGGGGAACACTGGACAACGAAATCCGTGGCTACAATGGATCGCGGTTCATCCCCGCGCGAGCGGGGAACACCGGCGGCTGACTGCGGTGATCTGGCGGCCGGGCGGTTCATCCCCGCGCGAGCGGGGAACACCTCGTACAGGGTTGACCTGTAGCCGCTCCATGCGGTTCATCCCCGCGCGAGCGGGGAACACAATACCATGGAGGGCGCAAGCTGTGGCACCCACGGTTCATCCCCGCGCGAGCGGGGAACACGCACATTTCGGTGCGCAGCATGGGGGCGGTGACGGTTCATCCCCGCGCGAGCGGGGAACACTAGCAAACTAAATTGTAACAGATTGTTACAAGCGGTTCATCCCCGCGCGAGCGGGGAACACACGAGCTGGCCCGGCGGGCGGAGGACTACCCGCGGTTCATCCCCGCGCGAGCGGGGAACACCATGCCGCCTTGGGGGATGTAGAACCTGACACCGGTTCATCCCCGCGCGAGCGGGGAACACCTGCCGGGGCCGTAGATGGTGACGCTCAGCGGCGGTTCATCCCCGCGCGAGCGGGGAACACACGATTCGACGTGCCGCACCGCTACATCAACCTCGGTTCATCCCCGCGCGAGCGGGGAACACGCTGGTGCTCGGGGTGGCAGCAGGTCGAGCCGCGGTTCATCCCCGCGCGAGCGGGGAACACTCCAGCCCATCTTTGGTCTCGACCAGAGTCGCCGGTTCATCCCCGCGCGAGCGGGGAACACCTCGATCCAGCGAACGGCACGTTCAGCGCAGGCGGTTCATCCCCGCGCGAGCGGGGAACACACGCTTGAGCGCATCAACACCACAAACCCAACGCGGTTCATCCCCGCGCGAGCGGGGAACACGGCGTGACCACAGAGTCGCTGAGCAAACTGCGCGGTTCATCCCCGCGCGAGCGGGGAACACATACAAGCCGGGCTATGGCCGCAGGTCGAAGCCGGTTCATCCCCGCGCGAGCGGGGAACACCGTGACCCAGCTTGCCCGACACCCAGATTGGTCGGTTCATCCCCGCGCGAGCGGGGAACACACCAATGCCAGCAAATGAGACTGCCCCGAAGGCGGTTCATCCCCGCGCGAGCGGGGAACACGCCGGAGACCCCGCCGGAATGCTCGCCCACGTGCGGTTCATCCCCGCGCGAGCGGGGAACACATTAGTGCAGTCACGCATCAGCAGGCCATCGACTGGTTCATCCCCGCGCGAGCGGGGAACACTCCGGTGCCACGGAAGCCAAGGCCCGGAAATACGGTTCATCCCCGCGCGAGCGGGGAACACAACGATGAGCCAGTCACAGTAAATGCCGACGGCGGTTCATCCCCGCGCGAGCGGGGAACACTTTCATTTGGCACCAGCAAGCCCTGGGCCTGCTGGTTCATCCCCGCGCGAGCGGGGAACACTTGCGGACATGGACGCCGCGTAAAGGGTATGCCGGTTCATCCCCGCGCGAGCGGGGAACACACTTCTTCCAACCTGTTGATTCACTGATAAAAATCAACCCCCAGAAATTCTACCGATTTTTCGGAGCGTTTCGGCGGCTGATTTATCCACGTTGTCAAATGTCACGGCCCGAACGATCATAAGGTTTTTGGCGCAACAGGCGGGGGGATGTGAGTGATACCAGTCTTTCATGGTCTGCTCAACGGGCATTTTTGTCGTCCAGCGGCAGAAAGCTTACGAGCTTTGCGCCGTCGAGCTCAACCGGGATTCGCCGGTTTTGCCCCAGCGTGACGAAATCGAACCCGGCTTCGTTGTTCACCCGCCAGGCCATGACGGCGTTGCCTTCGTCCAGGCCGGCTTCGACCTGCGCCCAGATGTGTTCACGCACTTTGGCCGAGTAATTGCCCACGTATACCCCGGCACGGATTTCCAGCAGCCAGATGGCGAGCCGACCGCGCAGCCTCGGCGGGGCGTTTTCAAGCACGATGACCAGCATCGCCGATGGAGTCCGGGTTTGGGATGGCGGGGCCGACTTGTTCTTCGAAGCGTTCGGGCGGCTCGATTTCGCCGGCGGCTAGCATGTCTTCGATGCCGGGGATGATTTTTTCCAGCAGTTTCGATTCGCGGAACACGTCGCGGCAGGCAAGCCGCACTTGCTGCTCGGGGTTGTGCGGCTTACGGGCGGCAATGCGAAAAGCCAGAGGCACGACGGTGTCGAATTTGTACACGTCGGCCACGTCGTAAACGAACGACAACGGCTTGCCGGTGTGAATAAAACCAATCGCGGGCGCATAGCCGGCTGCGAGCACGGCGGCCTCAGTCACGCCGTAGAGGCAGGCGGTGGCGGACGACAGGCAGCGGTTGGGCAGGTCGCTTTTGTCCCAGTCGCTGGTGTCGTAATTGCGCGCTTTCCATTCCACCCCGTACCTGGCGGCGATGCGTTTGTAGGTCTCGCGCACGCGTGCGCCTTCGATGCCGCGCAGTTGTTCGACCGAACGGCGTTGCGGCGGCTCTTCGCCGAAGCGCAGCGCATACATCTTGCGCACGACCTTGAGCCGCAGGCTGTCGTCGAGCGCAAGCCGCGCCTGATAGAGCAGCTTGTCGGAACGCGCACCGCCCGGCTGCCCGGCGGAATACAGCCGCACGCCCGCTTCGCCGATCCACACCAGCAGCGTGCCGACGCGAGCAGACAATGCACAAGCCGCGTGCGACACGCGGGTGCCGGGTTCCAGCATCAAACACACCACGCCGCCAACTGGAATGTGCGTGCGCACGCCCGTTTTATCGACCACGACAAACGCGCCGTCAAGCACGTCCAGGTTGCCGTACTCAATGTAGAGAATCGACAAACGATCCTTGATCGGGATGGGTTTGAGTGGGGGGAGCAGACCGGCCATCAGACCACTCTCGGCAAAGGGCGAAGTCGGGTGGTTTTGCTGCCGAGCGTGATGAAAAACCCCGGTTTTAGATCGGGGTTGGACATCAGGCTGGCCAACCATTCGGCGGGTGCATCGGCTGGAATGGGCTCCTGCCGCAGGTAAATGATCGCGGGCGGCGACGGCAGATCGTGCAAAAACACCAGTTCACCATAGTCGCGGTCGAACGTACTCAGCCAGCGTCCTAGCTCGCGCGCACGCTCAAGTACCCGTCGGTCAGACGCGCCGGGCATGTCTTCGGTCACGGCAACCACATCGAAACCCTGAGCCCGCAGGCGCTTGAGCGCTGGTGCAGGAAAGTTCTCGTTAACCAGCAACAGCGGTTTCACGCAGCGGCCTTATGGCGGGCGATGTATTGCTCCTCCTGCATCATATCGGCCGCAAAAGCCAGCGCCGCCAGAATGTCTTCACGGGTTATGTGTGGGTAAGATTCCAGCAGTTGCTCAAACGTCCAGCCGTTTGCCAGCCAGCCGATGATCAGCTCGACGGATATGCGCGTCCCCTTGATGATCGGCTTGCCCACCAGAATTTCCGGATCGGAAACGATGCGGTCTCTCCATTCCATGATTCGCTCCTTTTCAACCGTGCAGTGTCAGAAATTTAACCCAGGCGGCGCACCAGCAGCAAACCGCAGCCGAAGGACTTGGCGGGGCCGACGCCGTTTTCCAACAGATGCGCCAGCCACTTGGGTTCGTTTACCCGTAACACGCCTTCAAACGTACACGTCACCAGTTTGCCAGCGCGTTTGACTTTGCGGAAATACAGCGGCGCGTGCGGCAGGATGTCTGCGCTTTCCAGCGTGGCCGCAGAGGCTAACTTGCGCACCAGCCAGCTACGTTGATCGTCTTCCTTGATGAGTGGGACACGGCACTTTTCCGACTGCTTGCCGGGTTTGGCGTCACGCTCGGCGTCGGTAATGGTCTTGACCGGGTTGGCCGTAAGCAGAAAGGCCAAACGTTGGCCGGTGCTGGGCGTTGGCTGGATTTCGCGGCTGCCGAACAACAGCAGGCCGTCGGCGCGTGTCGGCGTCCGGCGAGACTGCACCAGTAGCCGGGTGGGTCGCCCCGTGCTCTGGTCTTCGATGCGGAACAAGAACCCCTGCCTATCCTGTTCGCTGCATTCCCGTGTTTCGCGGTCTTCGCCGGGGAACAACCGCCACAGTTGCCGGTGGAGGTCGTAGGGGTTGCGCGCGGCCTCCCAGGGGATTTCGACGCGACTTATGAACATGGCGCTTCCTTGTTTTTATGCAGGTACACGAGCCGCGTGCCGAACTGGCGCTTGTTGCCGTGCAGGGGCACGTCGCGCAGACGCAGGGGCTGGCCGGATTCCAGACTTTCGCTGTAGATCAACGCTCCGTTACCGCTGGCATTTAGCAATGCTTCGACGCCGTTGGCGGCTTCGGCTTCGCCGTCGAACACCGGCCGCGCGGGCGGGCAGGCGCGACGGCCTAGGGTCGGCGTATACAGCGGGCGGCGCAGCGCAGCGGCGAGGGTGTCCTGTGTAAACGGTGCATCCGGCTTGATTCCGACGGCCACAGTAAACGCGGCATCGTACAGGTATTCGCGGCGCGACACCACGGGGAATTTGTTGGCTTTGCCATCGACCTTGCGCGCGTCCATCACGGTGTGGAAATCCGGCAGCTTCACGCCGGGTTTCTTCACGGGCTGTTTGCGATCAAGCCGCCCGACAGCGGTATCGACGCGCACACTGAATTCGACGCTCGCCGCGAGCGCTGCTTGCCCGGCGTGGTCGCTGCGCTCGATGCCGAGGCAGGCCGCAAGCAAGCCGAGCAGCCCGCTGCGCGTGGGATAGAGGTTGGAGGGCCGGAAGTCTTCGAACGTGTGCGTCCCCCAGGCCTGCATCGGCCCGTCGAGTCGCAGGATCAGATAGCGCGGCATGGCCTCAACCCTGCCCGCCGCTGGCAACCCAGCTTTCCAGCTCCGCCAGCGTGGCGGCAGGTTTTCCGTTCAATTCCACGTCGCCCTGGACGGCGAACGCGCGCGCGTTTTCGTCCAGCCCATAAGCCGCGTTGATGCGCGCCCAATACGCCGCCAGCGCCGCAATCGAAGGTTTTAGGAAGCCGCCGTTGCGGTCGCGCTTGATCGGTTCTTCAAACGCATTGGCGAGTGAAATCGGCTGATCGGCAAAGCTCGCCACGGCAAAGTCGGCTAGGTTGTGCGCAGCGAACGACTGCTGCTTGGCCGAAGGCACCACGGTCGCCAGCAAGTGCAGCACATGGCGGGCGACAGCCAGCGCCTGCGCGCGCGATTCGGCGGTTTCCTCGCTCTTCATGTCGGCGATCAGACCCAGATTGACTTGCAATTGTTTGAGGTTGAGGCTGGCATAGCGGTAGAACACGCCGGACGAAAACTGCTGGGTATCGAGGTGGCCCGCGCCGGTTTCGCCCGCGTCCTGAGTCAGGTCATCCACGGCGGTGAACCAGTCCACGTCCTGCGGCTCGACCGCGTGGGTGGTGATGGCGTGGGCGATGGCCATTGCGCCGTCCACCGGCAGGTTGCTCATCAGCCCGCTAGTCGCCATCCGCCCAGACAAGGCAATGTCCACCGCCTGCGCCATCGCGGCACGGAAAGACCTGGCGTCTTTTTCGATCTGCTTTTCCAGCTTTTTGAGGTCTTGCCCTTCTTCACCCAGCAACTTGCAGTAATGCGCGACTTCTTCCAGCGTCCAGGGTGCGACCGCATCGCTGCCCGTACCCCCGGCAATGCCCTCCTTGCCTGACATCCATTCCAGCGTTTGCGCTACGCGCGCCGCGTCGTAGCGATCTTTCAGCGCCTCGGTAAAGCGCGCCTGAAGCCGGGGCAGGTTGCGCGTGCGCACCGACGGCTCGCCGAGATGCCGACCGTAATATGCGCTGGTGCGCATGGCGCGCTTGAGCGACTGGCTCGACACCCGCACCCGGTTGACGCCGCCGAACACCGCCGTTTTCTGCATGTTCATGTCGTCGCGGTTCAGACACGACGGGCTGTGCGAAATCAGGACGTGAAAATTGATGAAGTTCTTGGTGGTCATTGTTGGGCTCCTTTGGCGAGTGGGAATTGGGCAAGGTAATAGTCTTCGACGAGCTGGCGACGGGCGCGATCGCCCCAGTACCAGAGCGTTTTTCCAAACTCCGCCCAGTTCACGGCGGGTTCGGCGTGCGTCAGCAAGCGGCGCAGTTGAATCAGATCCAGCGGCGAATGCGCCCGCGCGACCTGCAACACGCGCGCTTCACTCACTTTGGCCTTGGCAAGCTGTGTGCCCAGCGACTTGGCTTTGGCGTCGTGCTTGCAACACGGCAACAGAAACGCGAGCCGCAGGTGGCGGTCGTCCGGCTTCTGGCCGGGAAACAGGCGGTACAGGGCGGGACACAGCGCGACGGATTCCATATCCGGCAAGCGCCGCAGTTCGGCACGCGCACCGTTCGAAAACGCCTCGCTCTCAAAGCGCGCCCGCAGCGCGACGAAATCAGGCAGTTCGACACTCATGCAGTTTCCTCCGTCAGTTTTTTCAGATCGATGTTGAGCGCGCGGCGCGACCAGGCGATGACCGGGATCAGCTCGGGTTTCAAGGCATAAGGATCGGTCAGTTCTTCAAAAATAGCGCGGCAGTGGTCGGCAATCTGCTGCGCGTAGTGGCGGCGTGCTTCGCCCCATTCTTTGAACGTTGCGTCGCTGGAAAAGGTCTGGTGGATGAGGCTTTCGGTGCGCGCGTAGAACAGCTTTTCGGCGGTTTCATGCACAGTTGCACCCAAGCCTTTCAAGCCCTTGTCCTTGTTCCCCTGCACGGCAAAATAGAGCTTGCCGCGCAGGGCTTTTTTGGCGTCCTTGCCGATCCCGACGAGTGTGAAGAGTCGCTTTTCCATTCCCCAGCCTGGCGCGAGCCCGATCAATTCGTGTCGGCGTTCGAGCACCGAAGCCTGATTCGTGCGGTAGCCGCCGACAAGAATGTTCAATGGTTCGTCGATGGTTGTCGCATGGAACTGGCTGATCGGTCCAGCAGGCGTAGAGCCTTCCTTGGCGTCCTTGTCATTCAAACTGCGCGGGATGACGAACTCGCTCAAATGCGTCCAAGCCGGCGCGGTGGTGGTGAAGCTGGCGAAACGTTGTTCCAGCTCGCCTTTTTTTAGGCTCATGGTCATCGCGCCGTGCGGGTGCGGCCACACGCCTTCGACCGTGAAATTGAATTTCTCCTTGTGAAACCCGCTGTAGCCCGCCGTCGCCTCGCCACCCAGTACGTCGCACGAGCGAGCGCCATCGACCTTGACCAGCTCGACGCGCGCGGGCTGCCAGAACAAACCACGCATCAGGCCGATCTGGTTCCAGTGCATGGCCGATTTCTCGGCGATGGGAGAAACCCAAGTTGGCTGATCCTGCGCTAGGCCGGGCACTGCGATCTGGCGTTCTTCCACGCGCGGGCGCGTCAGCACATTGCGCCAGACCATGTGGCACAGGTCGCGGTCGAACACCAGCGTGGTGATCGGGGCACCGCCGCGCAGGCTGCCCTTAAATCCGCCGCCGAAGCTGGGGCAGTTGCTCGCCTGATTGAACAAGGCAATTGCCGCGACCGGCCCGCTGAGGTGCCGGACTTCGCCCGCTTCGTTGAAAAACGTGTGGTTGTTGCCTTCCGGCAAGCCGATCAGCAGCTTCTGGATTGGCGTCGGCTCCGCTGCCTTGACGCCGCGCGCCTGCATGAAAGGCTGGGTGGGATGGTCAAGATCAAACCAGTCGAGACAGGGCGCAATAGCGGCATCGAACTCGGCTGGCGTGAGCGGCGCGGACAGCCGCTGACGCAATGCGGCATCGTTGTCCGGCAGGAACATCACCTGCGTCATGCACACCAGCAGTTGCAGGCAGGCCAGTTCCAGGTCGTCGCGCGGCAGGCTGATCTGCCAGTTCTCACTCGTCTCGCACAGCAGAGCGCGGTAAGTCAGAAGCTGGAACGCGCCTGCGCCGTGGTCGGCGCGCACGGGAATCCACGGGTCATCAAGCAGGTTCATGGTGGCGTTTCTCCAGCCCGAAATCTTGCGAATAAGTAAATTGACCGTCGCTACTTTGCCACATGCCGGGCGCGGCCTCGTCTGTGACGAGTTGCCACAGACCCGCCAGCAAGCCGTCAGCTTCTTTGTGGCAATCGTGCAGGCGCTTTGCCCAGCTCGCCGGGCAAGGCACGATGTTGAGGTTGAGTTGTTCGGCCAGATCGCGTTCGGCGATGGCTTTGATACGCTGACCATCGAGCAGGCAGCCGGCGGTAGTCAACGGCAACACGCTCAGGCTCATTTCGCCGTCTCGGGTCAGGCTGGTGATGCGCCCGTCTTCGTCGCGGAAGCTGCTGACCGTCATGCTGGTCAGTTGTTGGGCGTCCTTTTCGCGGCGCCGTTGTTCCGCGCTGAACTTGTTGAAATCGCAGGCGATTCTCTCTGGTTCATCGTCCCAGTCGTCGTGCTGATACACCCGTTCGATTCCATCGCGATACGCTTCGGGAAAAACCAGCTTGTCTGAGCGGTTCAGCAGCACATCGGTGCGCCACAGCACGCGGGCGTTGCCGTAGATCAGTTCGAACACGCCGTAGTCGTCACGCTCGACCGTCAGCACAGTGCAGCGCGGGGTATCGAAACCCGGCGGGCGTTGCTCGCGTTGGTGGCGGTGCAGTCGACCGAGACGCTGGAACAGCAAATCCACCGGA